>CAVBDE010000016.1:0-26046 GCA_963594055.1 Anaerovoracaceae bacterium
CGATGAAATGCCACTGCACGCCGGGGTATGCCTGCCTGTCCAGCTTTTCCGCCTTCTCTGCCAATTCCTGCGGCCTGCTCTCGGCAAATACCCTCTGCCCGGCTTCGTATGCCTGCTGTATGGCCTCCAGCGGATGGAATTTGCTCACTGCCACCAGTTCCACGTTCTCCGGGAGCTGTTTACGGATGTCCCTTATGTTTTCTGCGATGCTCATATATGCAAATATACTCCTTCGTGAAGAGAATCCCAAGCGCTCAGCGGGACAGCGTGTAATTGGCTTTGCGGTAGGAGAGAGGGGGGGTGAGTCCGGTGTGGGTCTTGAAGTATCTGGAGAAGAAGGCTCAGAATTGTGAATTTATTCTCATAAATTGACTATATTTGTGTCCCTGTTGGAGGTCAAGGCTTCCAGCAGTTTTTTTATTTTAGTGTATTGTCCTTATGAACACAAAGTACGTATTCGTCACGGGAGGCGTGGCCTCTTCGCTCGGGAAGGGAATTATCGCGGCATCATTGGCCAAGCTCTTGCAGGCCAGGGGTTTGAAAGTCACGATTCAGAAGTTTGACCCTTATATCAACATCGACCCCGGAACTCTCAACCCTTATGAGCACGGCGAATGCTACGTCACGGAGGACGGCGCCGAGACGGATCTCGACCTCGGCCACTACGAGCGTTTCCTGGGAGTCTACACCTCGAAGGCGAACAACGTCACCACCGGAAAGATCTACAATACCGTCATCAGCAAGGAGCGCGAGGGCGCCTATCTGGGCAAGACCGTGCAGATAGTGCCGCATATCACCGACGAGATCAAGCGCAGGATGATGCTGCTTTCGAAGACCCGCGACTACGATGTGATTATCACCGAGATCGGAGGCACTGTGGGGGATATGGAGTCCCAGCCTTTCGTGGAGGCCGTGCGCCAGCTTCAGTGGGAGCTTCCTGAGGAGGACTGCGTGACCATACACCTGACTCTCGTGCCTTACCTCAAGGCTGCCAGGGAGCTCAAGACCAAGCCTACCCAGCATTCGGTGCAGGATCTTCAGCAGGCCGGCGTGCAGCCGGACATCATCGTCTGCCGCACCGAATATGACCTCTCTCCCGAGATCAGAAGGAAAGTGGCCCTCTTCTGCAATGTGAAGCCTGGGCACGTGATCCAGTCCATCGACGCCGACTCCATCTACAAGGTGCCGCTCAACATGCACGCCGAGGGGCTCGACCGTCTGGTGCTCAACCACTTCGGCCTTACCGACCTTCCGGAGGCCAATCTGGACAGATGGAACGCCTTCCTCTACCGGCTCGACCATCCGAAGAGCGAGGTGAACATCGCCCTTGTGGGCAAATACAATCTTCAGGACGCCTACAAGTCCATCCGTGAGGCATTTGTACACGCTTCCGCTGCCAATGAATGCCGCGTGAACGTGCAGTATGTCCACAGCGAGAACATTACGCCGGAAAATGTGGGAGAGCTTTTGGGAAGCATGGACGGTATCCTGGTGGCTCCGGGATTCGGCGAGAGGGGACTGGAGGGAAAGATCACGGCCATCCGGTACGCCAGGGAGAACGGGGTTCCGTTCTTCGGCATCTGTCTGGGAATGCAGATGTGCGTGGTGGAATTTGCCCGCAACGTGCTCGGTCTGGAAGGGGCTCATTCGACGGAGGTCAATCCTTCGACCCCGTATCCTGTGGTCAATCTTATGGAGGATCAGAAGAGCACTACGTCCAAGGGAGGTACTATGCGTCTGGGCGCCTATGACTGCGTGCTGAAGGAGGGGACATTGGCCCGGAAAATCTACGGACAGGAGAAAATCTCCGAGCGTCACCGTCACCGCTACGAGCTGAACAACGACTATCTTCCGGTTCTGGAGGGTGCCGGGCTGGTGGCTTCGGGAATCAATCCGGACACCCGTCTGGTGGAGATAGTGGAACTTCCTTCACATCCGTTCTACATCGCCGCCCAGTTCCATCCCGAGTACAAAAGTACACCGGAAAATCCTCAGCCCATCTTCGTCGCCTTCGTACGTGCGGCCATGTTGAGGAAGTAATTGCAGACAGGGCGTAGTCTTTTCTACGCTGTCGCTTCGCGACCCTGTACGGGCAAACGCTTCGAAAAGTCTCCGCCCTGTCTGTGACCCAAATTCACGGTTGCATTACAGCCTGTATGGGCAAATGTTTCGAAGGGACTCCGCCCTGTCTGAACATAAAAAAGGTGACCAAAATGGCCACCTTTTCTTGTTGAATCCAGGTGAATTAGATCATCAGCGCTGCCACGAGCGAAAGAATTGCGTAGAATTCAGGGAAGGCGGCGTAGATCATCGTGTTGGTCTGCACATCGTGTCCCTGGCTGATGCCGACGATACCGTTGGCACAGATCTGACCCTGACGGATGGCTGAGATAAGACATACAAGTCCCACTGCAAGTCCCACACCGAAGAGAAGCGGTCCCTGGCCTGTGAAATCCTTTCCCATCCACATAAGGAACGCTACGAATCCGTAGAGACCCTGCGTTGCAGGCATGGCTGAGAGGATCATATAACTTGATGATTTTTCAGGGTTCTTCTTGAGGGCGCCTTCGGCAGCGTTACCTGCGATGGTGGTTCCGATGGAAGATCCTACTGCGGCAAGGCCGAACATGAGGCCAAATCCGAGATAACCTAAAATAGTGTTGAGCATTTTAATGAATTATTTGTTTGTTATTATTTTAAAGGATTGTATTTGAGTCCCTTGCCCTCATATCCGCTGTTCTTGAAGTATTCCACGAAGGTAAGACGCAGAGGATGCACGAAGGCTCCGAGACAGGACATAAGCAGGTTCAGCGTATGTCCGAGCAGAAGTATGATGACGGCGAATACCCACTGCCAGGTAGGATTGGCACCCAGCACCATCGCAGACAGGTCGTTGAACGCACCGCCGAGCATACCGCCGGCAAGTCCGAGGGCATAGAGACGGATGTAGCTGAGCACGTCGCCAAGCAGACCGGTGACCATGTTGTAGGTATCCCACAGTCCCGAGCCGATGTTCAGCAGTGGATTGCGTCCCGGTTTGTTGAAGATGAATATTCCCAGCGCGGATACGGCAGCTATGGCTATGATGATGATCTTGGTGACCTGCTCCGGCAGTCCGATGAACATCGATACGGCCAGCGTGATTATGACTCCCACTATGAGCAGGGTCCATCCGCAGGTGCTTATGCTTTCCTTGAATCCGAACCGCCTTATGTAGCAGACAGTCTTGATGACCATCGCCAGACAGATGTGGAACACGCCGATTCCCAGCGCGAGAACCATCTGTATGTCATAGGATCCCACATTGCCCACAATCATCAGATTCTTCAGCGAATCAGGCACCCAGGCCGCATCGTGCAGGCTTATGCCGAACGCCGTGCCCAGGAAGAGGCCCACTATGGCGGTGGCCACGCCCAGGAACGTGATGAGACTGCCGATGTTCTTGAACATGTCTATCTTGACCCACTTCCTGTTTACCGCTATTCCGAAGAATATGAGAATGAGTCCGTATCCGGCATCGCCCATACACATCGCGAAGAACAGCATAAAGAATACGGACAGCACCGGGGTAGGGTCGAATTCGTCATAGACAGGCATACCGTACATTCCGGTCAGGGTCTCGAACATCCGCGCGAAACGGTTGTTGTGCAGCTTGATGGGAGGGTTGTCCTCGACCGTGGCCTTTTCGCTTATGTAATACACGCTTTCGCGGTCCAGAAGCTCGCGCACCTGACTGTCACATTCCGCAGGCGCGAATCCCTGGAAGCAGCAGAGCATATTCTCGGCGGCATTGTCGGCCTTTACGCCGGCCAGATACCTGTCGAGATCCTGGCTGAGCGAGGCTATCTTGGCCTGCAGGGCAGGTATGTCGCTCTTGCGGGCGGCCAGATGCTCCCTGTGAACACGGATCCTGTCGTCCAGATCCTTGATGCAGGCTTCAATCTCGCTTACGCTCCTTTTCGGAGCGGCGGTCTCCTTGACGGGGAAATTCTCCGGGTTGACCACCGTGAAATAAGTCTGTCCGCCTTCTTCGCTGATGACCTGAAGGGCGAATGACTGTTCCCAGGCAGGGTCGAATTTCTTCGAAGGTACGCAGTAGAAATATATGTGCAGGCCCTTTTCTGCCAGATCGTCTATGGCGTTCCGGTCGAAATCGCCCCACGGACGGGTGTCGCGCAGTTCCTTTTCTGCGGCGGTCTTCTCGTCCAGAAGTCCCTGCAGATAGGAGTCGCGTCCCTTTTCTATCTGTTCGATTTCTATCTTGACGGAAGAGATGTGCTCCATTATGGCGGTGGAGTGTTCATCCACAGGCTTTACCGAGCGGGTGATGTCCACAAGTCCCAGTCCCTGAAGGTCTTCCAGGAACTTCTCCTTATCCGTGCTGAGCAGGATGAAGGAATATTTGGTCATTTTCGCTATCATAGTGCTTCCTCCTCTTCTTCTGCGGCGTGACGGGTCTTGACTATCTTGGACGATGCCTTGCTGAGATTCTCCTCGTCTTCCATATATCTCTTTATCTTGAGGATGGCCTCCTGATATCCCGGAATCTGCACTTTCTCGTAAAGGTTCACCTTCTGCGTGGTCTTCTTGCGGTTGAAGTCCAGGATGCGGCTTCTCTGCCGGTATATCTCGGACTCTATGCCGAGCCGGGTGATATCCTTGAGAATGCGCACTCCGTCACCGTACCAGGCAGGTTTGGTGAAGGCGTTGAAAGGCTTCAGCTCATAGACAATGTCGTCGAGCTGCGGAATCTTCACGCCCGCCACCTTCACTGTCTGCAGCTTCACGTCGGCGATGCGTATGAGGCCGGGTTCGAATTCGTTCCAGAGAGCAGCCAGATAATCGTAATCCTTGAGCGCCCTGGCAACTTCCTTCTCCAGCCTGGCCGATTCGCTTTTCGCCGTCTGAACGCTTACACGCAGGGCCGATTCCTTGTTTTTCAAGGTAGGCAATGCGTTCCGGCGCATCTTCAGCTGCTTTCCCAGGAGGGTAAGAGATGTCTTGTTATATTGAAATTTTATGGCCATCAGGCTTTCCAGTATTTATCGATGAGCGCTTTCTTGATGCCTGTCTCCTCCGGCTTGAAGTATTTGCCGAAAAGTTCCCAGGCGGTGTCGAGCATCTCTTCTATCTTGATGTTGACGTCAATGCTGAGCAGGCGGGTAGCGTATTCCTTCGCATAGTCAAGGCAGCGGAGGTCGTAGTCCGACAGGTCGAAGCCGTTCTCGAGCTTGGTCTTGGCATTCTGCGCGTCGGCGTAAAGACGCACGCCGGCGTTCATTACCTGTGAGTGGTCCTCGCGCGTCTGCTTGCCCTGAACGAGCTGCTTCAGACGTGAAAGCGAACGGAACGGATCCACGATGACCTTGCCTGAATCGGTGTCGGCACGCAGGAACAGCTGCCCCTCGGTGATGTAACCGGTGTTGTCAGGGATGGCGTGGGTGATGTCTCCGTCGTTGAGGGTGGTCACCGCGATGATGGTTATGGAACCGCCGCTTGGCAGCTGCACGGCCTTCTCGTAGATCTTGGCCAGGTCCGAATAGAGGGAGCCGGGCATGGAGTCCTTCGAAGGAATCTGGTCCATACGGTTCGACACGATGCTCAGCGCATCTGCGTAGAGGGTCATGTCCGTAAGCAGAACCAGCACTTTCTCGTTCTTGTCCACTGCGAAGTATTCGGCTGCGGCGAGCGCCATGTCAGGGATGAGGAGCCGCTCCACAGGAGGCTCCTCTGTGGTGTTCACGAAGCTGACGATCTTGTCCAGCGCACCGGCGTTCTCGAACGCGTGGCGGAAGAACAGGTAGTCGTCGTTGGTAAGTCCCATGCCTCCGAGCACGATCTTGTCCACGTCGGCACGCAGGGCCACGTCCGCCATAACCTGGTTGTAAGGCTGGTCAGGGTCGGCGAAGAACGGAATCTTCTGGCCGGACACGAGGGTGTTGTTGAGGTCGATTCCGGCGATGCCGGTAGGGATGAGCTGGCTCGGCTGGCGGCGCTTGTAAGGGTTGACGGAAGGACCGCCGATCTCCCTCTCCTCGCCTTCGATCTCCGGACCGCCGTCGATGGCGTGACCGTAAGCGTCGAAGAAACGTCCGGAGAGCTGGTCGCTTACCTTAAGGGTAGGAGGCGCTCCGAAGAAGGCCACTTCCGCATTCGTAGGGATGCCTTCCGTACCTGCAAATACCTGCAGGGTAACCAGATCGCCCTTGGTTTTCACCACCTGGGCCAATCTGCCCGCCACGGTGGCAAGTTCATCGTTTGAAGCTCCCGGCGCTTTAAGAGACACTGTGGCTTTCGTGATAGCCTCAAGATGAGTATAGATTTTCTGATATGCTTTATTTGCCATTGGTCTCAAGAAGATTAAGGAGTTGTTTCTGATTCTCGTTGAATTCGTCGCCTCCGAACTCGGAGTAGTTCATCTGGCGCAGGGCGTTGATGACCTTCTTGAAGAATTCACGGCATTTCTGGTAGTCTTCGAATTCGAATGACCTGCCGCAGATGTCCAGCACGAGGTTGAGCATATATTTCTGACGGTTGAGAGGGCAGATCGAGTCGATGGCGTCGAACGCATCCTGCTGCAGGAACGCGAAATCTATCATCTCGCTCTTCCAGAACGAGATATGGTAGCTCATAGGAACGCCGTCGTCTCCCAGAATGTCTATCTGGTCCTTCATCTCGCGGCCGCGGCGCACCAGGTTCTTCGCCTTGTTCACCTTCTCCACCCAGCCTTTCTCTATGGTGCGGTCCAGGTATTCCTTGATCTCCGGATATTCCAGATATTTCGAATATGATTCGGTAGGGTTGACTGCAGGGTATCTCTTCTGGTCCGCGCGGCTCTGTTCGAGGGCGTAGAAGCAGCGTGCGGCTTTCTTCGTGCTCTCGGTTACCGGCTCCTTGAGGTTACCGCCGGCAGGGGATACCGTACCTATGAAGGTGACGGCGCCTTTCTGACCGTTGTTCAGGACCACCATTCCGGCGCGTGCGTAGAAGTTCGAGATGATGGAAGAAAGATCCACAGGGAATGCGTCCGCTCCCGGAAGCTCCTCCATACGGTTCGACATCTCGCGCAGAGCCTGAGCCCAGCGGGATGTGGAGTCGGCCAGCAGAAGGCAGCGGAGTCCCATCGCGCGGTAATACTCGCAGATGGTCATCGCCGTGTAGACTGACGCCTCGCGCGCTGCGACAGGCATGTTCGAGGTATTGCAGATGATGGTGGTTCTCTCCATCAGGTGGCGTCCGGTATGAGGGTCTATGAGTTCAGGGAACTCGGTGAAGATCTCCACGACCTCATTGGCACGCTCGCCGCAGGCCGCCATCACGATCACGTCGGCCTCGCCCTGCTTGGCTATGGCGTGCTGAAGCACGGTCTTGCCGCAGCCGAAAGGTCCCGGAATGAATCCCGTACCTCCCTCGGCGATAGGGTTGAAGGTATCTATCACGCGCACTCCGGTCTCCATTATCTTCTCCGGACGCGGTTTTTCCCTGTATCCCTTGACGGCCACCTTGACAGGCCATTTCTGGACCATCGTCACAGGCACATCCTCGCCTTTCTCGTCGGTAAGGACCGCGATCACCGTGTCGATGTTGAACGATCCGGCCTCCGAGATGCTCTTGACTGTGTACTGCCCGCCGAAGCTGAACGGAACCATTATCTTGTGCGGAAGCCAGCCTTCCTTGACTTCACCCAGCCAGGAAGCGGCCTGAACCTTGTCTCCGACCTGAGCGAGCGGGGTGAAATCCCAGAGCTTCGCGTGGTCGAGCGGGTCGGTGTATTCGCCTCTCTTGAGGAACACTCCGGTCATAGTGGTAAGGTCGTTCTGCAGTCCGTCATAGACGCTTGACAGAAGGCCGGGGCCGAGGGATACCTCGAGCATCTTTCCTAAAAATTCGACTTCGTCGCCGCCCTTGAGGCCACGGGTGCTTTCAAAGACCTGCACAGAGGCCTTGTCTCCGTTAACCTTGATGACTTCGGCGAGAAGTCTGGTCTGCTTGGTCGAAATGTAGCAAAGCTCGTTTTCTGCGACAGGACCGTCGACCTGTACTGTCACCAGGTTGGAAACGATGCCGGCTACTTTTCCAGTTGTACTCATTATTCTATAGGTTTTTTATTGTTTCTGATTTCATCTACCAGCTGTTTGAACAGTTCACGTCCGCGGTCCGGATCCAGGCGCAGCCAGCGGGTCACGATCTGGAGCTTGGCCACAAATCCGAAGATGACGTCGGCCGTGAAGACCTGAAGTCCGCAGAGTTCGTCTATCCTGGCCCACATGATGTCGTCCAGCGCACGTTCCCTTCCGAGAATGTCGCTGCCGGACAGGGCGTCGCCCACCTTCTCCGCATCCGCGAATTCGAATTCCTCTCCCAGAATGTCCAGCACGTCCTCGTTTTCCGGGCGTCCAAGCTGCCGGTTCAGGTACTGAACCTTCAGGTTTCTTACGCACAGGTCATAGAGGAAATACCCGCGTATGAACGCGCTGCGGCTTTTGAGGGCCTTGCGGTAGAACTCGGCACCGAGCTTGTCGGAATCGAACCCGTCCAGAAGGACCGCGAAATTCTTCGAGTCCCTTTTCGAAAGCTGCCCGTGTATCTGTTCAAGTATGGCATCGCTGTCCAGTTCCCCGCGGAAATCGCTGCTGATTACCGGGAGCGAAGCGATGATGTATTCGTAATTATTCACCGAAAAGGATTTTTTTGGTTACAGGACGAAGATATGCACAGATGAGCTCCGTGAAGGTCTGGTCCGTAAGGCTTACAAAATAACTTCCGTCTGCCGGGCCAATCGTGAATCCGCCGGAGATGTTCTTCGAGAACTCGGCCTTGACTTCCTTTCCGAGGGCCTTCTTCAGCTCGCCCGCAAGCCACGGCTCCACCTCTTTCTTTACCTTTTCAGGAAGAACGAGGGCTATGTCCACGCTTTCGCCGGTGGTGAAGTTCTTCGCCACGTCGAGGATTATTTCCTTCAGCAGGTCGGTCTCGCCGAGATCCTTTTCTACTGTGGACTTGACGGTGGAGGCCAGAAGTATGTCCTCTATGTCCTTTCTGGTGGCCTGAAGAGCCTGTGATGAAGCCATTCTGATGTCGGAATCGGCCTTGGTCTTAAGATCGGCAGCCTGCTTTTCCGCCTGAGCGATAATGCTTTCCGCTTCAGCCTTGGCTTTGGCGACGATGTCATCGGCCTGAGCCTGCGCTTCACTTAAGAGCCTGGCTCCGTCTTCTTTACCCTTGGACAGGCCTTCCTGATAGAGCTTGTCCGTGAGTTCCTGGAGTTTATTCTGCATATTTTATCGGTTGTTTTGTTTTATTGGTTTTGAAAACGCGCAAAGATACCAAATTTACTTATCGATTGCAACTATAATCAGCGTCTGGTCTTCCTGCACTGAATCTCCCTTGGCCGCCAGCACTTCGCAGACGGTTCCGTCCTGCGGGGAGGTGATGTCGTTTTCTATCTTCATCGACTCCAGCACCAGCACCCGTTCGCCACTGCTGACCTTCTGGCCCTTGCTTACCAGCACGTTCGTGACGGTGCCCGGAAGGGGAGCCGGTATTCCTATCTGACCCTCCCCGGGGCCCTGTGCCTCCGCTTTCGGCGCGGCCTGAACCGGGATGACCGGAGCGGACTGAATGCCAATGCCTGCTGCGGCTTTCGGAACGGGTTTGATGTTCGCAGGCACTCCGCCTTCGATCTGTACGTCATAGGCGGTGCCGTTCACGGTGACCTGTGCCCGGCCGTCCTTTATGCCGCCCACTTCGACCTGGTAGTGATTTGAATTTATGGTGAAATCGTATTTGATCATAGGACTAATCGTTGTTTGGGTTTCTGAAATATCTGTCCGGACGGTTCCATTCTCCGCCTCTGACGGCGGAGAAGGTGATGCGTCTTCCCAGGTCCTTTCTGGACAGGGTGAGCCTGATGGCGAGCGCTATGGCCGCCACGACTTCGTCTTTCGGTTCTCGTGTCGTCATAATGGCAGATTGTCGTGTTTCTTGGCAGGGAGTCCCTGTCTTTTGCCTGAAAGCGAGCGCAGGGCGCGTATGACGCGGAAGCGTGTCTCGCCTGGCTGGATTATGTCTTCAATGTATCCTCTCTCGGCGGCCCTGTAAGGCGTGCAGAAGAGTTCTTCGTATTCCTGCTCCGATACGTTCTTCAGGATGCCTGTGGCTCCCCTGGCACCCATCACGGCGATCTCGGAAGAAGGCCAGGCGTAGTTGATGTCGGAACGCAGGTGCTTGCTGCTCATTACTATGTAGGCTCCGCCGTAGGCCTTGCGAAGGGTCACGGTCACTTTCGGCACCGTGGCCTCGCCGTAGGCGAAGAGAAGCTTGGCACCGTTCGAGATCACCGCGCCGTACTCCTGCTGCGTGCCCGGAAGGAAGCCCGGCACGTCCACGAGCGTCACGAGCGGAATCCCGAAGGCGTCGCAGAAGCGCACAAACCTCGCGGCCTTGCGGCTGGCGTTGATGTCCAGCACTCCGGCCATTACCGCGGGCTGATTGGCAACTATCCCCACGCTCTCACCGTCCATATGGGCGAATCCCACTATTATGTTGCGCGCGAAATCGCGGTGGACTTCGAAGAATTCTCCGTCATCCACGATCTCGCCTATGACCTCGTACATATTGTAGGCCTTGCTGTCCTGTTCGGGGATGATGTGGTCGAGCGAAGTGTTCAGCCTGCCCACCGGGTCGGAAGTCTCCCGGCGCGGTGCCGGGGTGAGGTTGTTGGCCGGAAGGAAGCTCAGCAGGGTGCGTATGCCCGAAAGCAGCTCCTCTTCGCTGTCGCAGGCGAACTGAGCCACGCCGCTCCTGGCTGTATGCACGCCGGCGCCGCCCAGATGCTCCTGGTCCACGTCTTCTCCGGTCACGCTCTTGACCACGGCCGGACCGGTGAGGAACATATATGAGGTGCCCCGGACCATGAATATGAAGTCCGTGAGGGCAGGGGAGTACACGGCTCCGCCGGCGCATGGGCCCATGATGGCCGAGATCTGCGGAACCACGCCGCTGGAAAGGATGTTCCTTTCGAAAATCTCTCCGTAGCCGGCCAGGGCGTCAATGCCTTCCTGTATGCGGGCGCCGCCTGAATCGTTGATGCCAATGCACGGCACGCCGGTCTTCAGGGCCAGGTCCATCACCTTGCATATCTTTTCGGACATCGTCTTGGAAAGCGAACCTCCGCTTACCGTGAAGTCCTGGGCATATACATACACCAGACGGCCGTCTATGGTGCCGCGGCCGGTCACTACGCCGTCGCCGTCGGTGTGGTGTTCCTGCATTCCGAAATCGGTGCATCTGTGCTGTACGAACATGTCGAACTCCTCGAAGGAGTCGGCGTCCAGCAGTCTGGCGATGCGCTCCCTGGCTGTCAGCTTGCCTTTCGCATGCTGAGCCTCGATGCGCTTTTCTCCGCCGCCGAGCAGGGCGGCAGCCTGTCTCTCTTTGAGAGCCTGTAATTTTTCCTGTTGTGTGGTCATTTCGGTTAAAATTCTATTGGTGAGCCGGTTTGAGCAGGTCAAGCACTACCTTTACCGGGTTGAAGGTCTCTACCGGCACTTCCATGAATGCGGTGAGCCAGTCTGACATCGCGCCGTTCCAGAGTCCCGGAAGTTCGAGGGCTTTGAGCTCGCGGCCCTGGTAGCTTTTGGAACTGATGAATCCGGTCTGCGGATCGACGTATTTTGTGAGGTCGAATTTCCCGCCTTCGCTGTCGTGAAGAAGGCACACGAGATCCACCGGATTGAAATGGGTGGACTGCGCCATCATAGACGGGTCGGCGATCTGCACGCTTTCAAGTATCTGCAGCGAGGTGGAGCCGTCCTTGGCCCTTACGATGAAAGGACCGCCTCCCGGTTCGCCTTCGTTGCGCACCATTCCGCACACGCGTATAGGGCGGTTGAGCTTGTCCAGCAGGGCGAGGGCTCTTTGTTTGCAGTCCTTCTGTTCCGGCATCGTGATGCAGAATTCCGTGCGGAGGAACTCCTCTATCTCGTTGCAGAGCATCTGGCAGGCGTCGGTGGCGTACGGGTCGGCCGGGATGGTGTTGTATCCCGGTATGTAGTTTACCAGCGGGCTGGCGGTGAGCACGGCCGTGAGCTGCCTGAACTCGGTGATGTATCCGAAGACCTGGTCGCGCAGCATAAGCGCCTTTCCCATAAGCGCTTTCTTATACCGTGCGCAGACGGGAAGCAGCCGTTCGTTGGCCACGTTGTCTATGTTCTTGATGCTGACGAGCTCTTCCTTGAGGCCGTTGAGGTTGTAGATCAGCGCTCCGTGGCCGGCCGGGCGGGTCAGGACGGTGCCGTCTTCCCTGAGGAAAGGTCTGTTGTCCGGGGTGACCGCGATGGTGTTCGTCTCCGGGTCCTGGAACGTGAACGTTATATTATAATGTACGCCGTAGCGCTTCTCGTATTCTTCCTGAACGTCGGCGAGGGCCTGTTTGAACAGGTCCAGATGCTCGGGCGACACGGTGAAGCAGATGTTCACGCTGCCGTCCCCGTTTTTCATATATTCCTTTCCTTCAACCAGATGCTCTGCCAGTGCGGTGCGCACCTCGTCCTGGTAGCGGTGGAAGAGGAGCACTCCCTTCGGCTTCTGCCCGTACCCCAGACCGTCGTCATCGAGAAGCAGGTCTGCGGTGCGCACGGGGTCATACGGGGCCTTGCCGAAGACCTTTTCGTCGTAGAATGCGAATTTCTCGAGGTTGTCTGCCAATTTGCCTATGGCCTCGGGTTTGTGTGCGAAGATGTCCTTGAACATACGGGATGCGGCTCCCGAGGCAGGCACGAATTTGCATCGTCCGTCCACTGAAGCGGCATCGTTGTATTCTATGTATTCGTCGGTTTCTTCATCTGTAGGGCGGTCGATCCCGTTACCCACGCTGGCGGCCCCCACTATGTCGAGTTCGGGGAATCCGGTCTTGAAGATGTTGATCTGTTCGTCGCGTGTCATGGTTTTATTCTATATGATGTGAAATTCTCTGCGGTATCTGTATTTGACCCTCAGCTCGTTGAACGAGTCCGGCTCCATTCTGAAGAAGAAGTCGTCCGTGAAGATGGGGTAGTTGTACTGGAATATGCTGGCGATTTCTCCCTGGCTCTTGCCTATGACATCCACGTGTATGGCGTCCATATTCTCGATGTCGGGCTTCGGGAAGAATTCGTAAAGCGAAGGTATGGAGAAGAACCTGGCCACGCTCCTTACGACGGAGCGCGTGGCGGCCAGCTTGCTCTGGTAGGAGTATCCGGAGATGTGCGGCGTGCCTATGTCCACCAGGTCCAGGAGCTCTTTGTTAATGTTCGGCTCGTGGTTCCAGCAGTCTATGATGACCGGACCGAGGTGCGGAATGGCCTTGATGAGGTCCTCTTCCACCACCACGCCGCTGCCGGCGGTGTTGATGAAGAAGGCTCCGTATTTCATCTTCGCGAAGAAGGCGGCGTTCACCTTGCCTCGGGTCCTGTCGTTGATGGGAATGTGCAGGGTCACTATGTCGGAATTGGCCAGCAGATAGTCTATGTCACAGAAAGGGCTGGTGGCGGAGGTGTGCTCCTTTTCCTTCGGAGGGTCCTCGATGAGGACCTTGAAGCCGAGCGCCCTGGCCACGGCTTCGACCTTCTGGCCCACGGTTCCGTAGCCGATGATGCCTATGGTGGAGCCGCTGAGGTTGATGCTTCTTCGGGCGGCGCATCCGTAGATGGCCGAGAAGATGTAGTTGCAGACCGCGCCGGACGTGGTGCCCTTGGCATTCTGGACGTAGATGCCGTTGCGGTTGCAGTAGTCGGTGTCTATATGGGAAAGCCCCACGATGGTGGTGGCTATCATCTTTACGGAAGTGCCTTTCAGCAGGGCCTCGTCGCATCTGGTGTGGCCCTTGATGATGATGGCGTCGGCGTCCTTGATGCTGTCATGGGTGATCTCCTCGCCGCGGAGGTATTCCACCTGTCCGTAAGGCTCGAAGACTCCCTTGATGAAAGGTATTTCTGTATCGATTACGAGTTTCATTTCAGTACGATTTTCCGGACATAGCCCACCTTGGGGTCATTTTTTATGAACAGCGTGTCGGCCTCGAGCAGTTCGTTCATCTTCAGGCGTATGCCTTCGAGATGGGGCTGCAGGGCGGCTCTGGCGGCCGATGAGTTCATCGTTATGTAAAGCGTTCCGTCCCTGAAGAACTGGCCTATGGTGTACCGGCCCGTGCCGCTGGCTTCCTTCCAGGTCTCGAAGATGCGGTGGGTGTTGAGGGCGGGGGCCGCCTTCAGGTATTTGATGTAGGCTATGGCGAGGTCTCCGGCGTTGGAGGCTGTCTTCTTCTCCAGTTTCATCTTCTGAACACTCCTTTTTCCACCTCGTAGCAGCAGCTCGAGGCGGTGAACTTGCCTATGATGGACTGAAGCCTGTCCCTGTTCGTGTCGGACAGGAATATCTGGCCGAAATCCTCTCCGCAGACCATCTCCAGAAGGTGTTCGGTGCGGTGTATGTCCAGCTTGTCGAACAGGTCGTCCAGCAACAGTATGGGCGGGAATCCGTAAATCTCCTTCATGAGGGTGTACTGGGCGAACTTGAGGGATACCAGAAAGCTTTTCTGCTGACCCTGCGAGCCGGTCCTGCGTATGGGATCCCCGTTCATAAGGAACAGGAAATCATCCCTCTGCACACCGGTGGTGGTGAACTGGAAGGCCTTGTCCTTTTCCCTGGTCGAGTTCAGAAGGTCCATAAGCGGTCCCTTGTCCATGTCGGACCGGTAGAGGATGTCTATATCTTCCCGGCCTTCGGAAAGCTGGGCGTAGAAATTCTGAAGCAGAGGCCTTATCCTGTCGGTGAATGCGGCTCTGGAATCGTGAATGCGGCCCGCGTAACGGTCCAGGGTGTAGTCCAGGCTGTCCAGCGTCTCATCGGAGCATCCCGGCATCTTCAGAAGGGCATTCCTCTGGGCGAGAATGCGGTTATAGTTCTGAAGGTCGGACAGATGCCCGCCGTCGGTCTGCGAGAGCACGGAAGAGACATACTTCCTTCTGTCCTCGCCGCCTTCGCTGACCAGAGAACTGTCTGACGGACTTATCATTACGATAGGAATCAGGCCAATGTGGCCGCTTACCTTCGAATATGGCTTGCCGTCCCGCTGAACTTTCTTTTCGCCTGTGGAGAGAACCCTCATGCTGATTTTGGTGGTGCGGGAGTCCCCCAGATCATAGATGCCGCAGAGCGAGAACTGGCTTTCGCCCTTCCGGAGATTGTACCTGTCGGAAGTGGAAAAGGCGCTCTTGGTCATGGAGAGATAGTAGATGGCGTCGAGAAGATTGGTCTTCCCTTCGCCGTTGTTACCGCAGATGCAGTTCATGTTCGGACTGAACTCAAGTTCCTGCAGTTCTATGTTTCTCCAGTTCTGGACTATCGCTTTTTCGAGCTTTGGCATAACGGATGCGATTCAGTATAAGTCTTTTTCAGCTTCTCTATCGAGTTGTGCGTGTACACCTGGGTGGCGGCCAGCGAGGCGTGTCCGAGCATCTCCTTGATGCTGTTCAGCTGCACCCCGTCGTTCAGCAGCTCCGTGGCTATGGTGTGGCGGAGCACGTGCGGAGATTTTCTCGCGGTGATGGATTCTTCGATGCCAAGTTCTCTTTTTACGGCCCTGTCCACATATTCAGGATAGAGCGGGCCTCCCTTGGGTGTAAGAAGCAGTCTGCCGTCTCCTTCGCGGGCTTTTATGCCCAGGATTTTTCGCGCCTGTAAATATAGTGAAATTTCGCGGATTAGCTCGGCGCAGAGAGGTATTTCCCGCTGCTTGTCGCCTTTTCCCCGCACGGTGACCAGTTCTCTGGAGAAGTCCAGTGAACTGAACTTCAGGGAGATGAGTTCGCTCCGGCGTATTCCCGTAAAGTAAAGGATGCGTATGATGAGCCTTCGCAGGATGTTCTCGTATTCCCTGAAGGCGTTCTCTCCGCTCAGAAGCACCAGGGCGTCCTCGCTGCCGTACAGGACGGTCTTCTGAAAGTAGGAGGCCATCGATTCCTCCCTGTAGAAGACGGGAAGGAGTTTGTCGGTCTTCGGCCTGCTGACGCTGCGTACCGGGTTGGAGGCGAGAACGCCGCGCCTGGTGAGGTATTTCGAGAAGCCGCTCAGCACGCTGATGTGCAGCCCCACGGTGCGCTTGGACAGTTTCCGCCCGTCCAGCAGATGGACCTCGTAGCTCCGTATCATCGATGGGCACAGCCCGTCCGCAAGGGGCGTTCCGTCCAGAAAGGCGGCGAAATCCTCCAGGATGCCGCGGTATATCTGCAGCGTTCTGTCGGAATAGCGTTTCACGCCTCCCGTATAGTCGATGTATTCGTCTATCAGTTCCATTGTCCGGCGGGTTTGGCCGTTGCGACAAAATTAGTTAATTTTGCGCGCTATGCAAACTGTATGGGATCCGCTTCGCCAGAAAGAGGTCGCACTTACTCCCGAGGAGAAAGTGAGGCAGGCTTTCATCGGTTTCTTAAGGGACAAATGCCGCGTGCCGGCTGGCCTTATGAACAGCGAAGTGGCTCTGGAGTACGGTGAGAAGCATTTCAGAGCGGATATTGTGGTTTTCGACAGGACCGGGGCGCCTCTGGTCGTGGTGGAGTGCAAGCGTGAGGACGTGACCATCGGCCCGCAGACCGTGCGGCAGGCTCTCCGTTACCACGCGGTGCTGGACATTTCCTACATCGTGCTGACCAACGGTCGGACCACATATCTGTATTGTAGGGGAGAGGACGGGAAGTTCGTGCAGCTGAGCACGTTCCCGGATTATGAAACGATGTTGTTATGCAGAAATACCCGGAATATCTAGGTAAGGAGATTTTCTCGATTGTAAGCCAAGTGGCCCGAAGCCGCGGGGTAAGAGCCTTCGTGATAGGAGGATATGTGCGCGACTGTTTTCTGGGCCGGCCAAGCAACGACATAGACATAGTGGTGGAGGGAAGCGGAATCGACTTCGCACGCGGCGTGGGTGAGGTTACCGGCAAATACGTCTCGTATTTCAAGAATTTCGGTACCGCGATGCTTCACTATCAGGGAGATGAGGTGGAGTTTGTGGGCGCCCGCAAGGAGTCCTACCGTCGCGAATCCCGCAAACCGATAGTGGAGAACGGGACGCTGGAAGACGACCAGATGCGGCGCGACTTCACCATCAACGCGATGGCCTTCTCCCTTCAGGAGGAATCCTTCGGTGAACTGGTGGACCCGTTCGGCGGCCTTGAAGACCTTCGGGGCGGAATCATCCGCACTCCGCTCGACCCTGTCACCACCTATTCCGACGACCCGCTGAGGATGCTTCGCGCCGTGCGTTTCGCCACCAGGCTTTCCACCTCCGAACTCACATTCACGATAGTGGACGAGTCGCTGGAGGCTATGGCCAAATTGGCCGACAGACTCTCGATTCTCTCCATGGAACGGATCACCGAAGAGCTGAACAAGATGCTTGTAACACCCAGACCTTCAATGGCTTTCTACCTTATGGAGAAGACCGGGCTGCTGCAGAGGATACTTCCCGAGCTTTGCGCCCTGAAAGGTGTGGAGACCGTGGAGGGGAGGGGCCACAAGGAGAATTTCTCGCATACGCTCATGGTGCTGGACAATGTCGCTCTTACCGACGGTCCGGAGCCGAAGCTATGGCTTCGCTGGGCGGCGCTTCTGCACGACATAGGCAAACCGGCTTCCAAACGATACGACCCTTCGATAGGCTGGACATTCCACGGACACGACGTGATAGGCTCGAAGATGGTTCCGGTCATTTTCAACCGTCTGAAACTTCCGATCGACGCTTCCAAATACGTGCGCAAGCTCGTGTGGCTGCACCTGAGGCCCATCGCCCTGGTGGACGACGGCGTGACGGATTCGGCGGTGCGCAGGCTCCTGTTCGACGCAGGGGACGACATAGACGACCTTATGATACTCTGCAAGGCCGACGTGACTTCGAAGAACCCCGTGAAGGTGGCCAGGGTCAAGGCCAATTTCGCCCTCGTGGAGCAGAAGCTCGTGGAGGTGGAGGCGAAGGACAGCATTCGCAATTTCAAGAATCCGATTACAGGGGAATACGTTATGCAGCTGTACGGCATCCCGCCGTGCTCGACTATAGGAGAATTGAAGGAGAAGGTCAAGGAGGCCATCCTTAACGGCGACATCGCGAACAGTTTCGAGGAGGCTGACCGGTATATGCGTCAGATCGCTCCTGAATTCGGGCTTAAAGAGGTAAAATGATTATGCGCTCATCCATCTTGTTGATTTATACCGGAGGTACCATTGGCATGAAGGCCGATCCCGACGGCGTGCTTCGTCCTTTCGACTTTTCCCAGATACTCTCACAAGTTCCCGAACTCGGCAGGTTCGCCTGCAGGATAGACTACAGGGTGTTCACTCCGCTCATAGACTCTTCCGACATGGAGCCGGGCCTGTGGAGTGCGCTCGCGCAGATGATATATGACAATTACGACGCCTATGACGGTTTCGTGGTCCTTCACGGTACCGACACCATGGCCTATTCGGCTTCCGCTCTGAGCTTTATGCTGGAGAATCTCTCGAAGCCGGTGATCTTTACCGGAAGCCAGCTGCCCATAGGGGCCACCCGCACCGACGGTAAGGAGAATCTGGTTTCCGCCGTGGAGATCGCCTCCGCCAGACGCCCGGACGGCAGTGCGGTGGTAAGCGAAGTGGCCATCTACTTCGGCTCGAAACTTCTTCGGGCCAATCGCAGCACGAAGGTGAATTCCGAGAACTTCGAGGCCTTCAGCTCTCCGAATCTGGAGGCATTGGCCCGTGCCGGCATCAACATCAGATACAATGAATCGCTGCTTCTGCCACCTTCGGACAAGCCTCTGAAGGTGCATACGAAGCTCGACACGCGCGTGAGCATCCTCAAGATCCATCCCGGAATCACGCCGGCGACGGTGCGCGACATCCTGCTGGGCGAGGACACCCGCGCAGTGATAATCGAGACCTACGGCTCGGGCAACGCGCCTTCGAAGGAGTGGTTTCTCGACCTGGTCCGTGAGGCCAATTCCGAAGGCCGGATCCTGGTGAACGTCACCCAGTGCCTGTCCGGCGGGGTGAATATGGAGCTCTACGCCACCGGACGCAACATGAAACTGTGCGGGGTGGTGTCCGGGCACGATTCCACCACAGAGGCCATGCTTGCCAAGCTCTTCTGCCTGCTGGGCGAAGGGTACGGCAACGGTGAGATAAAGTCTCTTCTGGAGAAGTCCCTCTGCGGGGAGATATTATAGAATGTTCATGGACTGCTCGCGCATCTTCTCGAGCTCGTCCTTCATCTTGACCACCAGCTGCTGGATCACGGCGTGATTGGCCTTGGAGCCGGTCGTGTTGATCTCTCGGCCCATCTCCTGGATGATGAATCCGAGTTTCTTGCCCGGATGTTCCTCACCGTCAATGGTTTCCATAAAGTATTTGCAGTGCTGGCGAAGGCGCACCTTCTCTTCGTTGATGTCGAGTTTTTCCAGGTAGAATATCATCTCCTGCTCGAAACGCTCCTTGTCCATCTTGATCTGGAGGTCTTCGGCGGCCTTGAGCAGGCGTTCGCGCACGGCGGCCACCCTCTGCGGCTCGCATTCCTCCACTTCCTTATAATAGTCGAGGATGTGCTGAACCCGGGAGGTCACGTCCCTGTAGAGGATCTCGCCTTCCTTCGCGCGGTACTCGTTCACTTTCTCCAGACATTCCCTGAGGGCCTTTTCTATCTCGGGCCAATCCTCGTCAGTGACGGTGTCGGCCTTCTGCGTGTCCACCACGTCCGGAAGCCTGAGCACCGATGCGAGCAGGATGGCGGAGGCCTCTTCTGACAGGCCCTTCTTCGAGAGAATGTCCAGAAGCTGGGTCATATAGGAATTGGCCGCTGCGGCATTCACCGCCTTCGCGCCTTCGCCCTCGGCGGCCTCCCAGGTCAGGAACACGTCTATGGTGCCCCTCTGAAGGGATGAGGTTATGATCTGTCTGAACAGCAGGTCCTTGTCCTTCGGAAGCAGACTGGATTTGATGTTGATGTCGGCTGTCTTGCCGTTGAGAGTTCTGATTTCGACGGTGAGTTTTCCTTTCGGCAAAATCGCGGTGGCCTTGCCGTAGCCTGTCATTGACTTGATCATACACATATAAAATTACGGGTGCAAATTTACATAAAAAAGAGTATCTTTGTCCCCCGTGAAAATAAACTGAATCATTTGATATGGAAGAAGCGACTAAAAAACTGAATTTTCTGGAGGAGATCATCGAGGACGACCTCAAGAGCGGCAAGGTGGACAGCATTCTTACGCGTTTCCCTCCGGAGCCTAACGGATATCTGCATCTCGGACACGCGAAGAGCCTGTGCATCAACTTCGGCCTGGCTCAGAAATACGGCGGAAAGACGAATCTCCGTTACGACGACACGAACCCTACGAAGGAGGACACGGAATATGTGGACGCCATCAAGGAAGACATCAAATGGCTCGGTTTCCAGTGGGAGAAGGAACTCTATGCTTCTGATTACTTCGACCAGCTGTACGAGTGGGCAGAGGAGATGATAAAGCGCGGCCTGGCCTATGTGGACGACCAGACCCAGGAGGAGATCTCCGCTGGCCGCGGTACCGTGGACAAGCCGGGTGTCGAGAGCCCTTACCGTAACCGCAGCGTGGAGGAGAACCTGAAGCTTTTCCGCGAGATGCGTGACGGCAAATACGCCGACGGCGAGAAGGTGCTTCGCGCGAAGATAGACATGGCGCATCCGAACATGATGTTCCGTGACCCTCTGATGTACAGAATCAAGCACGCGCATCACCACAGGACAGGTGACAAATGGTGCATCTATCCTATGTACGACTATACGCACGGACAGTGCGACTCCATAGAGCACATCACCCACTCCATCTGTACGCTGGAGTTTGACGTGCACCGTCCGCTGTATGACTGGTTCATCCAGACTCTGGGCATCTATCCTTCCCATCAGTACGAATTTGCACGTCTTAACCTCACATACACCCTTATGTCGAAGCGCAAGCTTCTCGAACTCGTTCAGAAGGGCTTCGTAAGCGGTTGGGACGATCCGCGCATGCCGACGCTCTGCGGCGTAAGGCGCAGGGGCTACACTCCGGAGGCGCTCAAGATGTTCTGTGAGAAGATCGGCGTGACCAAGCGCGATCAGCTCATCGACCTTCAGCTGCTCGAGTGGTGCGTGCGTCAGGATCTGAACGCCCGTTCGAACAGGTATATGGTGGTGGGCTCGGACCCTGTGAAGGTTACGCTTACCAATTGGCCTGAAGGACAGGTGGAATGGTTCGACGCTCCGCTCAATCCTGCAGAGCCGGACGGCGCCACCAGAAAGGTTCCTTTCACGGGCGAACTGCTTATCGACAGGGCGGACTTCATGGAGGATGCTCCGAAGAAGTTCTTCCGTCTCAAGCCTGACGGCGAGGTGCGTCTCAAATACACCTACATCATCAAGTGTAACGAAGTCGTCAAGGACGCTGACGGTAAGGTGGTTGAGCTCAAGTGTACCTATGACCCGACGACCAGGCCGGGAGCTGGGGAGTGGCGCTCCGTAAAGGGCACCATCCACTGGGTATCGACCCAGTATGCGAAGAAGATCGAGCTCCGTCAGTACGACAGGCTGTTCACCCTTCCTGACATGAGCCAGGTTCCTGAGGACAGGGATTACAAGGATTACCTTAATCCGGACAGCCTCATCGTGGAGACCGGATATGCCGAGCCTGCACTTCTGGATGACGCGTCAGGCATCGCCGTTCAGTTCGAGCGTGTCGGATACTATATGAAGGACAAGGACAGCACCGCGGAGAAACCGGTCTATAACAAGACCACCGCACTGAAGGATTCCTTCAAGATTGACGCTTAGTCAGTTGCGCAAAACATAATCTGAAGCCCCGTGATTTTTTCGGAAATTGCGGGGCTTTTCCGTTACGGAAGTGCGGGATTTTTCCTACCTTAGTGTCGGTTAGAGTGTATTATCAAATCAACTGCTATATGAAAAAAACGAAACTGAGCCTGTTTCTGGGCCTGGGCGCGCTTGTGCTTGCCGGGTGCCAGGAGAAGGCGGACAAGGAGGAAACCGATCTGGTTTTCCCCGAAGATCAGGAATTCAGCTACATCCTGGAAGCTGACAAGACTCAAGTAACCGTCTCATTCACAGCCAAAAGCATCTGGATGACCACCAGGGACACCCAGGCTCCCGGCGGGGACAGCTCGTGGTATGTCCTCAATCCTGAATACGGCCAGCCAGGAGAGGTGTCCATGACCATAGAGGTCTCCGAGAACCAGGGCGAGGTGGACAGGGTAGGCGTCTTTACGATAACCGCAGGGGAGACCAGCCAGACCTTCAGCATTGTCCAGTACTCCCGCAACTCCGGCTCCAGCGAATTCATCAACATTCCCGATGAGAAGTTCCTTGCCTACTGTCTGGAGAACTTTGACCGTGACGGAGACGGGAAGATATCCAGGGCCGAAGCGGCTCTCATCACCGAGATCTCCTGCCCGGATCTGGAGATAGAGTCTCTCACGGGCATAGAGAATATGGTGAAGCTCACCAGCCTCGACTGTTCATATAACAGCATCACCGGCGAGCTGAACCTTAGCGGACTCGAGAACCTCAAGACCGTCAGGGCCGACCACAACTTCTACACTTCGCTCGACCTGAGCGGCTGTTCTTCCCTGGAGACTCTCCGGGCCAATGACAACTACGGCTACGACGAGACCGGCTCCAAACTCGTGTTCTCCCTCACTTCGGTCAATCTCGACGGGTGCGGGGCGCTCAGGGAACTCTACCTGGAGGACAATGCGATCACTTCGCTCAATGTCGGCTCCTGCTTCAACCTTCTGATACTCAATGTGGCGTACAATGCCCTCACGAGCCTTGACATCTCCGGATGCGGCAAGCTGCAGCTCGCGAGCATACGTACGAACAACTTCCACAGCGCCGTGGATTTCAGCCATTGCCCCGACCTTACCTATCTGGGCGCCTGGGAGGCCAATCTTACCGGCCTGAACGTGTCCGGCTGCCGGAATCTGGTGCAGCTCATCGTCTACCGGAACACCGATCTCAAGTCCATCGACGTGACCGACTGCACGGCACTTACGGAACTGAACCTCTACGAGACCGGCATCACTTCGATAGACGTCAGGAACAACCATAAGCTCGAAAAGCTGAACCTCGGCTATACGGGAGGCCTCACCTCCGTCGACCTGTCCGGCTGTCCGGAGCTGACGGAACTGAACCTGCAGGAGAACAAGCTCACTTCGCTAGACGTGTCCTGCTGCCCCAGGCTTTCCGTTCTGAAGGTCGAGATCAATGAACTTACCGAACTGAACCTGACCGGCTGCACGGCGCTGGCAAGGCTCTACGCATACAACAACCGTCTCGAGTCCATCGACCTCAGCACCAACACTGCGCTGGGGAGCATCGCCATATACGAGAACAGGCTGGTCAGTCTGGATGTCACCGCCTGCGCGCAGACCATGTCCATCATCGACTGCAAGGAGAACAACCTCACCGAGCTCAAACTCGGAGAGATGCCTCTGCTCAATTCCCTGGACGCATCGTATAACGAACTGACTTCGCTCGACCTTACCGGATGTCCTCTTCTCGAGGAAGTATTCCTGGGGAACAACCATCTTTCCGACCTGAAGATCAGGGGTCTGGCCAATCTGGTAACCTGCGAGTTCCAGAACAACAAACTCCAGCGTCTTGATCTTCGCGGCTGCACGGCCATAGACGAGCTTCACGTGCCTAACAATGATCTCTCCTACGTGTCGTTCCGTGAATGCACTGCGCTTCGCTATGTGGACATACGCAAGAACAGCCACATCACCACGCTGGATTTCAGCAATAACCTGAATATGTCATATCTCTTCGCGACGGACGATCCTGCGCTCAGGGCCATCTACATTCAGGAAGACGCCAGCTATACCGTGCTCCAGTACGATGAGGCTACCGCGACGGTCTATCTCAAGGCTTCGTCCGACTACGATGAAGTCGGAGGCGGAGACAACTGGGGCGATGAAGACATAAATCCGTGGAACTAGTTAAATGGGACTTACAATGAAAAGAATATCATATTTTTTGCCTGGCCTTTGCGCATTGGCCCTCAGCGCCTGCAACGGCTCTCAACTGAACGTGCCTACCAGAAATGTGGTGGTGTCCGGCACGCTCACCAGAACCACCATAGATTATGAAGGCGACGTGTCGCATCTGGTATGGCAGGAGGGCGACAACGTTATGTATCTGACTGACGATCATGCGGGTCTGTACGATTACGGCTTCCAGAGCGCCGAGGTCAGCGGTAATTCGTTCACTGCGAACATCAGCGCTGCCGCTACTGCGGACAATCATCTTCTGGTGGTATGGCCGTCCAGCGCGACTGCTCTGGGAAGCAGTGACACCGTGATCTGGATGAAAAAGGAAGTCACGCTTGACAGCAAGGCAGCCTTTGACGGCAGGACCCTTCCTATGGTGGCGCTCATCGAGGTGCCGTCCGGGAGTGAAGTGAATGTGTCCTACCGGCCGCTCTGCGCTGTGCTTAGGGTTGCCGTCGATTCTCTGGGACACGAGACTGAAAAGCTCAGGAGCCTTAAACTCACTACAGAGGAGCAGTGCACAGGGTGTTTCCTGGTCTCAACTTCGCAGGAAGGCGGTGCCCTGTACAAGGGCAGCACGAACACCCTCACCGTGACCCTGTCCGATACACCTGCGCTCGGCAAACTTGACTATGTGTATATGGTGGTGGCCAAGGGAGAATACACCGGCGTCAAACTCGAGGTGGAGACCGACCAGGCCACCTACAGCTTCGAGAACGGCACGATGGACCTTTCCGCTTCCGACAGGGGCCTTTACCGCATATCTCTGACTTTGCCTTCTGACCTTCCGCCTGTGGAGGAGGCCAGGTTCGTCAAAGTCACCTCCCAGGACGAGATCACCGCTGACGGGACATATCTTATCCTCTCGGCCAAGTCCGACACGCAGTATTACGTGCCTTCGAGCTCGCAGACCGACTCATACCTGGAAGCGGCCGTGATCACCTGCGAGGCGGACGGAAGCATCGTCAAGACCGATGACATTATGGCATACGCGCTTGCCTTCGTTACGGATTCCGCTCACGAGGGCCAGTTCGCCATCCGCTACGACGCGCTTGGCTCGAAGCCTTACCTCAAGGCTCCGAACAACGTGTCGGAGGCCAAGAACTACATCGGCAGCTTTTGGTACGGAACCGAAAGCGATCTGGCATCGGGCACCAACGCCTGGTGGACGATAACGGCAGGGGAGGACGGCGCCGCGGTGACTTCCCACGAATTTCCTTACGGGGAGGCCGGCCGTCACGGCAGCATCTGCTATTTCAAGGACGGCAGCAAGTTCGGCGTGAACGCCCCTGAGACCGACGCCGACGAATTCCAGGACATCGTGATCTTCAAGCTCGGCGAATAGGCCCGGCCCCGATTTTGATAAAAGGCTCGCTGTCAGGAAACTGGCGGCGAGTTTTTTTGTATGGAAATTTTATTATCTTTGCGCGATTTTTTAGTAGTGGATATGAATAAGGAATATAAAGCTCCGGATGTTACGGAGATTGAATTTTCTGCCTCGGACAGCGTTCTGGAGGCGTCTCCTTTTAACGGTGCAAGCAACGACGCGTATGATTATGAGGAATTCAACTGGTCATAGTCTGGCCGGATTTGCGGCAGGTCTCATCGGTCTGACCGTATTCGCTGCGTCCTGCGGCAAGCAGGAAATCAAGCCCGTGCCCGACGGGGATCTCAATGAAGAGAAGGTGGTCACTTTTACCGGCCGTTTCGCCGAAGACCCGTCTACGAAGATAGCGCTGGACTACGATACGGAAAACAAGAAGGTGGCTGTCAGGTTTACCGGCGAAGAGTTGATAAAGACCGTAGCAGGTGAGAACGCAGCCACCAACTACATTACTGCGAGCGATATAAATGCCGACGGGTCAGTGAATTTCTCCATCGGTTTCGAGAGTTCCTCCGATCCGTACTGCTTCTTCGTCGGGGACAATAGAAACACATTCGGATCCTGGTGGAAAATAAGCC
>CAVBDE010000017.1:0-25995 GCA_963594055.1 Anaerovoracaceae bacterium
GTGTACTGGATGTCCGGGCCGACAGGCACTATCTGTCCGGCGCGTGCGTAGAGCGGAATCCTCTCGAAAGGAGCCGGTGCCGTGAAGCTGCGACCGCCTTCGAGAAGCTCGCCTGTATGGAAGTCATACCACTGTCCCTCAGGAAGATAAACCTCGCGGCTGCGCGCCTTGTACTCATACACCGGGCACACGAGCAGGGCGTCTCCGAACATATATTCGTCGCTCACCGCGAGCGCTCTGGCATCGTCTGTGAAGTCCATCACGAGCGGGCGCATCATCGTGTAGTCGTCGAAATGCACGCGCGCGTTCATTGTATATATGTAAGGCAGGAGCGAATATCTCAGCTTGTCGGCCGCCAGGATCGCCTTGTAGGCAGGGGAGTCTTCCGGAGCGAGCAGGTGAGGTTCGCGAAGAGGCCATTGGCCGTGAACACGGTAGAGAGGACAGAATATGCCCCACTCGTGCCAGCGCGCCTGCATCTCGCGCCATTCCTTCATATCCTCGTTCACCTCCCCGGTGTCCTCCAGAATGTGCTGGGCCGCCATAAACCTGTTCTCCACGCTGAATCCGCCGATGTCCTGCGTCCAGAACGGCAGACCGCTGATGCAGTAGTTCAGGCCCGCGCTGATCTGCGCCTTCATGTCTTCCCACCTCGTGCCGATGTCGCCGCTCCACGAGGCCGTGGCGTATCTCTGCAGCCCCGGGAAGCCGCTGCGGGTCAGAAGGAAGACCCTGCGGTCAGGATCGACAGAGCGCTGCCCCTCGTAGATGGCCTGTGCGTTCATAAGCGCGTATGCGTTGAAATACTGTGTGGACGGGCCAAGCGCGGTAGGACCGCACATAGCCTTGCGGTAGTCCATATCGGTGCAGTCGTGTATGTTCGGCTCGCTCGCGTCCATCCACCACGAATCCACTCCGAGCGGATAGAGATGCTCCTTCATCTGTCCCCAGAACAGTTTGCGGGCACCTTCGCTGTATGCATCGTAGAAGGACTGCTGGTATCCGAGCCAGTCGGCCACGCTGTCCACGATGGCACGGCGGTAGATCCAGCCCTTCTCGTCGAGTTCCCGGAAATGCTCGGTGTTCCGGTAGAATTTCGGCCACACGGACACCATAAACCTGGCATTCAGCGCGTGAACCGAGTCCACCATAGCTTTCGGGTTCGGGTAGCGGGCCGGATCGAACTCGTGGCTTCCCCACTGGTCATCTTCCCAGTAGCGCCAGTCCTGGACCATGTTGTCCACAGGTATTCCCTTGGCTCTCATAGCCTTGAGCGTGCCGATGATGTCTTCGGAAGAGGCGTATCTTTCTCTGCTCTGCCAATATCCCATCGCCCAGCGCGGAAGGATCTGCGCCTTGCCGGTGACCGTGCGGTAACCGCTGATGACCTCGTCGATGTCCTCGCCCGCGATGAGGTAGTAGTCGATCTGGTTCTGCATTTCGCCCCACCAGTTCATCCGGTTCTGAATTTCGGCAGGAACCGGGGTCAGAACGCGCAGACCGCAGTAGGAGACATCCCCGTCAGGCTTCCATTCTATGCGGATGGGCACGCGCCTGCCTTCCTGGAGGTCCACGGTGAACTTGCGCCCGTTAGGGTTCCAGGCAGTGCGCCAGATTTCAGGTGTGACCTGCCTTCCGTCCACGAACACTTTCGTGTATCCGGCATAATATATATAGAAGTGGTACAGTCCGGTTTCGTGAGGCAGAAGCTCGCCTTCGAAGAGGACATTGGCCCCGTTGAATGCGAAATCCGGCGAATTGCGGACCCTGTCGCACTTCGGAGTCTCGAGAAACTCCTGTGCCAGAGCCGTTTCCCTGCGGATGAGGGTGCTGCCGTCGGCCGCGGTGTAGGTGCCGGTGAGCGCGCCTTCATCCCCGTTCCTGTCGAAGAGGGTGAACACGTCGCCTATCTGTGCGTAGTCGCGCGGATCTCCCCAGCGGCAGAAGCTGTTGCTGTCCCAGAGCAGGCCGTAACGGCGCGACGAGACCACGAACGGGATGGAGATTTTCGTGTTGTACTGATACAATTCTTCATTGCGTCCCTTGTAGTTCCATTCGTCAGCCTGGTGCTGGCCAAGTCCGAAGAACGCTTCGTCGGCAGGGGAGTCGAAGCTCTGGCTCACGGTCCAGGCCGAGATGCCTTCCACGCTTATCGGCGAGAATGTCCTCTCGTGCTCGGCAGTGATCGGGGTGCCGTCCGCACGGAAGAAGCTCACCCGCCCGTCGTCGAGCCTTACGCTCGCGCTGATCTTCGGGGTGGAGATGACCAGAGTCGAGTCCGTCCTGACGGTCACGGTGGAGGTTTTCTGCCTGTCAGGCAGCGCCATAAGCGACTTGCCGTCGGTAAACGGCACTCCGGCGGGAACCGAGGTTACACGGAGGATGTTGTCCGACCAGGCTTCGATCCTGGTGCGTCCTCCGTCGTGGGTGACTGTGATCTGATTCCTGTTGCAGGCGCCAAGTGCGAGCGCCGCCGCGAAGATGGTGAAAAGCATGCGTTTCATCGGTCGGTTGAGTTAGTGTGTTACTGGTTTTATGTGTGTCCGGAGTCAAATTTATTGAAAAAATCTGCATTCTGCACGCCTCGGAACGGCATAATCCGCTATTGGATAAAAAAGTATCATATTTTTATTAAATAGTATTAGTTTAATGCGGAGATGACTCCTACCTTTGTATCACCAACAAAATCACATTATGTTAAGCACTAAAATTTATGAAAAGTAAACTGTTTTCGTGCCTTCTGATGTTCTTAGTGAGCGTCAATGCGATTGCTCAGACAATTCCCATCACGGGAACGGTGAGCGATCAGGCAGGTCCGGTTATGGGTGCCAGCGTCATTATCAAAGGTACCAATAACGGCACAATGACCGATGATGAAGGTCATTTTTCCATTTCCGTAAAGAAAGGAGCAGTCATTGAAATCTCTTGTATAGGCTACGCCACACAGACTATAACCGTGGGCGACCGGACGGTATTCAATATACTCCTCAAGGACGATGCGGAATTTCTGGATGAAGTGGTAGTCGTAGGTTACGGTACCATGAAGAAGAGCGACCTCGCGGGAGCGTCGGTTTCCATGAAGGAATCCGACCTCAAGGGTTCGATCATCTCTTCTCTTGACCAGAGCCTTCAGGGACGTGTAGCCGGTGTCACGGCTGTCACTACCTCCGGAGCCCCCGGTTCTTCATCTTCCATCCGTGTCCGCGGACAGGCCACCATCAATGCCAATGCAGAACCTCTGTATGTCATTGACGGCGTGATCGTTCAGGGCGGCGGAAATTCCGGCGCCGATTTCGGACTCGGTGACGCACTCGGCAACGGTAAGGTTTCCACCATTTCACCTCTGTCGACCCTCAACCCTGCCGACATCGTGAGCATGGAGATCCTCAAGGACGCCTCCGCTACCGCCATTTACGGTGCTCAGGGTGCCAACGGTGTCGTTCTCATCACCACCAAGCACGGTAAGGCCGGAGAAGCGCGATTCACATACGACGGAATGGCCGCAGTGTCACGCCAGACCGTCCGTCTGGATATGATGAACCTTCGCCAGTACGCTCAGTACTATAATGAGATGGTGGAAGAGGGTGACATCTATGAGGCCAATGCCTATTATGCCAATCCTTCGCTTCTGGGCAAGGGTACGAACTGGCAGGACGAGATCTTCCGCACCGCTTTCCAGCATCAGCACCAGCTGAGCGCCCAGGGCGGTACCGATAAGGTACAGTATTATGTGTCAGGTTCTTATATGGACCAGGAAGGTACCATTATTGGATCCAGCTTCGACCGTTTCTCAGTCCGCACGAACCTCGACGCGAAACTCAAGGAGTGGATGAAGCTCGGCGTCAACGCCACCTATGCTGTCACGAACGACAACCTCAAGCTCGCCGATTCTCAGGAAGGTCTCATCTATTACTCTCTGACCACGCTTCCTGACATCCCTGTATATGATGTGGACGGCAACTATTCTTCAACCGTCCGCGAGGGTTACACCAACCCTAATCCTGTGGCTCTGGCCATGATGGACGAGATTCTGCTCAAGCGCCAGAAACTCTCCGGAAACATTTACCTGGAACTTACCCCTGTGAACCATTTCGTATGGAGAACTGAGGTTGGTTTCGACGTAAATAATTCTGATGCAAACCGTTACAAGCCGATGGTCGACCTCGGCGGATGGGTTCGCAGCCAGAACACAGCCAGCTATCAGAAGAATTCAAGCACCTTCTGGCAGCTCAAGAATTATCTGACCTATTCAAATACCTGGGGCAAGCATTCTGTCACGGCGATGCTCGGACAGGAGTGCTGGGAGTCTCAGTACAACTACCTCAGCGGCAGCAACACCGACCTCCCTTCTGACGAGGTCCACAATGTGGCTCTCGGTTCGGGAACTCCTTCCATCAGCTCCGGCTTCGGCTCTTCGGCGATGGCATCGTTCTTCACCCGTGAGACCTACAACTACGATGACCGCTATCTCGCCACCTACACTTACCGTTACGACGGTTCTTCTAACTTCGGTCCGAACAACCGCTGGGCTGGCTTCCATTCTGCAGCGGTGGCCTGGAGGTTCTCCAACGAGTCCTTCCTCGAAGATCAGAGCGTGATGAACAACGGTAAGCTCCGTCTCGGATGGGGACAGACAGGTAATGCCAATATCGGCGCATACGCATGGGGCGCTTCCATCTCCCGAATGCCTTCCGCTCTCGGAATGGGCTTCCGTCCTTCAAACATCCCTAACACGTCCATCCGCTGGGAAAGCCAGGAGCAGTTCAATGTCGGTCTCGACCTCAGCTTCCTCGACAGCAGGATCAACTTCGTGGTGGATGCATACTACAAGAAGTCTGACGATATGCTTATGTCCCTTCAGCTCCCTTCATATATGGGAACCCAGGGTAACGGATCCTCAAAGCTCAACGCTCCTAAGGGCAACTACGGAAGCATAGAGAACAAGGGTCTCGAGTTCACCCTCGACCTTCACCCTGTGAAGACTTCCAACTTCAGCTGGGACAGCAACTTCCAGATCTCATTCAACCGCAACAAGCTCCTCAGCCTGTCCGACACGGAGAACGCTTCTCTTATAGGTTACGGCCAGTGGAACGACGTGGTCTGCGTATCCGAGATAGGGCAGTCCCTCTATTCATTCTACGGTTACAAGGTGGCCGGCATTTATCAGGATCTTGACGACATCGAGAATTCCGCCATGCCTGCCAAGTATCCTAAGGACGGCAAGTTCGTGCGCGGCAATACCGTATGGGTGGGTGACATCAAGTACGAGGACATCAACAACGACGGCGTCATCAACGACAGCGACCGCACGAATCTTGGTTCACCTCTTCCAAAGTTCACCTTCGGATGGACCAACACCTTCGCATACAAGAACTTCGACCTCAGCATATTCTTCAACGGATCATACGGGAACAAGGTGCTCAACTACAATGCCATCACCCTTACCCATATGAACAGCACCTGGACCAACCAGCTCAATGTGGTCAGCCAGCGCGCAAGGCTCGAGGCCATCGATCCTACCGTCGTCTATGATGACGGCAGCAAGTGGTATGACCATATCGAGAACGTCCGCGTGAAGAATTCCGACGCGAAGATTCCTCATTCTTCCATCCAGGACCCTAACGACAACGACCGCATCAGCGACCGTTACATCGAGGACGGTTCATACATAAGAGTAAAGAACATCACTCTCGGATACACCTTCCCTAAGTCTGTACTGTCAAAGATCAAGGTCGAGAATGTCCGCGTGTATGTGAACATCCAGAACCTCTACACCCTTACCCGGTATACAGGATATGATCCGGAAGTCGGTGCGAGCACACAGGATTCCACCGGTCTTACATACGGCGTGGACAACGGCCGTTACCCTTCACCGGCGATGTACTCTTTCGGTTTGAACATAACATTCTAACGGGCTGCATATGAAAATTATAAATATAATAAAAGGTTTGTCCATCGCCGCTGCGGCGGTAACCTTGGTCTCTTGCGAGGACTTCCTTAACCGTCCTTCGGAAGACAATTACAACGTGGACAATTTCTATAAGAACGATGCGCAGTGCGAACAGGGAGTCAATTATCTGTATAATTCTCCTTGGTACGATTTCCAGCGCGGCTTCATCAAGATCGGAGAGGTTATGTCCGGCAATATGTACTGGGGCGATTCTCCTTATCTTGACTTCACTACCAACGGTACGGACTCGGATCTCGTCAATATGTCCTACTCTCTGTGGGCTGTGAACGGACACGCGAATACCGTCATCAACAATATCCTCAATGCCGAGGGTCCTACTCAGGAAGGCAAGAACAAGTGCATAGGCGAGGCTCTCACCTGGAAGGCTATGGCTTATTTCTTCCTGGTAAGAACATTCGGAGACGTTCCTATCATTCACGACAATACCGCGCTCATCACTTCAGGTGGGGTCAACCAGGTATCCAAGATCCAGCGTGCCGACGTTTACGAGTACATCATAATGACTCTCGAGAAGGCTATGGAACTCCTGCCTAAGACCACGGGCGGTTTCGCAGACTATGAGAGAATAGACTATTATGCCGCAGAGGCTCTTCTGGCCAAGGTTTATCTTACCAGGGCGGGTCTTTCCGGAACTCTCAGCTCCGGGGATCTGGCCAAGGCGGCAGAATTGGCCAGGGACGTGATAGACAACTCCGGCAGAAGCCTTACCCCGAACTACGAGGACGTCTTCCGTCTCAAGGGCTTCAACCAGACCGGCGAATGCCTCATCTCCTGGCTTTGGAAATGCGGCCGTGACCCGTGGACTCAGCAGAACACCCTTCAGAGCGACCTCGCTATGGTGGGATTCGACGAGAACGGTGACTGCTGGGGCGGTTATATAGGCCCTTCAGTTGATCTCCAGGAGGCTTTCGGCGTGGATATCACCGCAGCGCCTTCATACCCGAGGACATACAGGGACGTACGCCGTCACGCGACGATGATGCTTCCGGGCGACGTTTACAGCTATTTCTGGACAGACAGGACATATGACGGAAGCAAGAAGGGATTCGACTACCTGCGCTTCATCTATGATTCGGACAATTACGGAAAGGGCGGTCCCGGCGGAACTCTTCAGTGCAACACCGGCGCCAACAACGTGAAGAATCTGTTCGGAGACAATCAGGATCATATCAGCGCACTTGGCATTACTCCGCAGAATATGGCCAACCAGCTTCCTACGCATCTTCTCAGACTGTCCGACGTATATCTCATCTATGCCGAGGCAGTGGTGGATACCGACAATGCCGCCGCCAGGACCTATGTCAATCTGGTCCGCGAGCGTGCAGGTGCCGATCCTCTCGCTACGGTCACCTGGGAGGACATCTGGAAGGAGCGCCGTCTCGAGCTTGCGGGCGAGGGCGACCGCTGGTACGATTTCGTGCGCAGGTCCTACTATGATGCAGAAGGCAGCATCGCTGAACTCAAGGCTCAGAAGAGATCTTACTACGAGGGTCTCGATGACGTGTACAGCAAGTGGATAGGCGAGAACTTCGACTATTCCGGCACCTGGGACGCAAGCGCTGTCAAGTACAATCCGAAGAATGACAAGCCTAACGTCACCAAGTCAAGCTTTACTCTTCCGTTCCCTTCAGAGGATGTCGTTTTCAACGGGAACATGGCTTCGGACAAGGAACCGATCCACGTGGACGTCCGTTCAGAATACCAATATAATTTCTAGCACAAGATGAAAACAATTAAATATATAATCGGATTGGCTGCAGTCGCAATAGGTCTTTCGTCTTGCGACAAGGTTGACTATCCTGACCGTTACAGGGCCACCGAAGGTCTTCCTGAGGTGTACTCCGTAAGGTATGCAGACCGTGACCTGACCATCACCGGAGCGTATATGGACGAGATAATCTGTCTTCTCGGATCCAACCTCCGCAGCGTCAACGAGCTGTGGTTCAACGACCAGAAGGCCACGTTGAACACCAGTTTCATCACTGACAACACTTTGATAGTGTCCGTGCCCAAGGTTCTTCCCAAGGTGCAGACGGACAAGATGTATCTGATCAATACTGCCAAGGACACCGTATCGGTCGACTTCAAGGTCCTTCCTCCTGTTCCTGTCGTAAGCGCCATGTCTTTCGAGTATGCTGAACCGGGACAGACCGTTACCGTCACCGGCAACTATTTCTACGAGCCTATGACCGTCGAATTCACCGGCGCCGAGGCCACGCAGATAAGCAATATCACCTTCTCTTCATTCGACGTGGTCGTTCCTGAAGGTGCGCAGCCTGGAAAGGTCAAGGTCGTTACCGAATCAGGTACGGGCCAGTCAACCTTCTTCTGGCAGGATAACAGAGGTCTGCTCTTCACCTTCGATGACGCGAGGGGCAACCACGGCTGGCACAACCAGACCATACAGTCAGATGCCAATTCATTCAGCGGCAACTACCTGCAGCTCTACAGCGACGGTGTGGTACTTGCCGCCGACGGAACTGACTGGGCTGATACCGGATATCACTTCGAATACTGGCCAGGCAACTGGAACACTCCTGAGACTTTCGATGATCCTGACGGCGTCAAGCTGAACGACATCGTGGACTTCAGCGACTTCTCGAATATGGCCATCAAGTTCGAAATGCGCATCCCTGCCGAGCATCCTTGGACCGGATGTCCTATGCAGATCTATTTCGCAGGCACAGATATGGTAACCACAGGAACGGGCAACAACAGTTTCTTCCACGACGAGACCATCTCTCTTCCACGTGCGCTCTATATGCCTTGGAAGGATACAGGTTCGTTCGATACCGGAGGAAAGTGGATCACCGTCACCCTTCCTATCGCCACGGAATTCGTATGGTACTGGGACGGCACCAAGGCTACGGGCCAGCTCAAGACTGAAACGTTCGCCGGAATGGAGATCTTCTTCGCGGCCGGCGCGGCTGCAGGAACCGCCTGCACCCCTATGGTACAGATAGACAACATCAGGGCTGTCCCTGCTAAATAATACGGAGGACATTGACAATGAAAAAATTATACACAATTTTCGCAGCAGCCGCACTCGCTATGCTTCCGGTATGTTTTACCGGATGTACGGACGAGCCTCTTGATACGAACCAGTATTCCGCCAAGGCAGTGAAGCTCGTGTCGTTCGGACCCAATCCCGTAATGCGCGGCGGTGCATTGACATTCATCGGAAGCAACCTCGACAAGATCGTCGAGGTTCAGGTTCCGGGAGTTGATCCCATTACAGAGATAGAGGTGGTCTCAGGCGGGCTCCAGAGCGAGATCCGCGTGATCCTTCCAGAGGAGGGACCGGAAGTCGGCAAGGTCGTTCTCGTCGCTTCTGACGGAACCGTTCTCACCACTTCCGTGGATCTGGAATATTCGGAACCTATCGTATTCGAGAAATTCGAGGTGAACACACCTGCATATCCCGGAGACGTTGTTAAACTCAAGGGTGACTATATGAATCTGGTCAAGAGCGTGGAGTTCTCCGGCGGGGAGAAATCTCCTGTTGACGTGATTGACAGACACAATGCCACCACGGTGGTGCCTGCCACTGCAGTTACAGGCAAGATCATCCTTTCTGACGAAGGCGAGATCGCCAATCTCATCTATTCTGAGGACGATCTTCAGATAGGTGACCCTACGGTGTCATCCGTAAATGCCGATTCCTGGAAACCGGGTCAGAAGGCCACCGTTTCCGGCAAGAACCTCAATATGATAAAGGAACTCCATCTGGAAGGTGACGTTGTTATCGCTACCGAGGAACTGGTCATCGCAGAGGACAGCAAGAGCATCGTATTCGTCATTCCTGCACTTGCCAAATCCGGCAGCGTCATAGCTGTCAGCTATGCGGGCAAGGAATTCGAGGCCGGCAAGGCCGAGATGGTGGTGCCTTCGGAATTGACAGTCGCTCCGGCTGAGGTTCGCAACGGCGAGACCGTGGCCATCTCCGGAAAGGATCTGGATGTGGTTACCTCCATTACCTTCCCTAACGCTTCGGCTATCACCGAGTTCACATTGGCAGACGGCCAGATCAGCGTCAGCGTGCCTCTCGAGGCGAGAAGCGGGGACATCGTTCTGGGTATGAGCAACGGCGAGACCGTCAGCGCGGCATACACCGTCATCGCTCCGACAGTTACGGCCGTGGCTCCATTGGCCCTTATGGCAGGGGAGACCATCACCGTGACCGGTACAGGACTGAACCTCGTGGCGAGCGCCACACTCGGCGGCAAGGACGTTCAGATCCAGGCCAATGAAGACGGTACCGAGCTGGTGATCACCACCGAGAATACATCCGTATCCGGCAAGATCGTGCTTACCCTTTATAACGGCGAGACCATCGAGCCTGAAGAGGAGATCACGCTGAGCTACGACGCTCTGATCGTGGTGAACGAGATGCCGACAGCCGAGCATATCGGAGGTGTCGTTACCCTCAGGGGCGAGAACTTCATGCTGATAGAGAACATCTACATCGGCGATGCCAAGGTTACCGCATATTCTTCACGCAGCGATACCGAACTTTCATTCGTGATGCCGTACAACAAGGTGGGCACATATCCGATGAAGTTCGTCCTCTACAGCGGAGATGAGGAGATCTGCCCTACACAGATCGAGGTGCTTCTTGAGATCAACTACATCACCGCCTGGGAAGGCAATTTGCCTATCACATGGAATGACGGAGGACGTGTGATCGTTCCTGCATCCAAGTTCGAAGGTGTCAGCGCAGGCACGAAGATGAGATTCTACTACTCTTATGATGACGATACCTGGTGCCAGGCACAGATCAACTACGGTGACTGGAAGGGTCTGGAATTCTCCGAGATCGGGGCGAGTACGCTTGTTCCTGTCTGCTCTTATTCTGGCAAGGGCAAGATTGAAGCTTTCACCGAGGTGACTCTGACTGCCGACATCCTGGCTGCTATCGAGGCCAAGAAGGGCGACTGTGAGGATGTGAAGGCTGCCGGCATAATCATCCAGGGATCTGACATCACGTTCACGAAGATCGAGATCATTCAGGAAATCTCACAGGAAGTAACCGTCTGGACAGGTTCGTGGGATGCTGCCGGCTGGCAGGGCAATCAGGATCTCGCCTGGGGCGGCTATGACTGGTCACAGGTACAGGCCGGACAGAAGCTCATCTTCTATCTGACCCAGGATTCTTCCCAGACTTACTGGCAGCTCTCTCTGCGTCACGGTCAGGACTGGGGTGAACTCCCTGAAAAGGTATTTGTCGAGATGACCGAAGGTCAGACCAGGGTGGAGGTCGAGATGACTCAGACCAACCTTGACGACATCGTGGCCAACGGAGGTATGGTAATTACGGGATGTTATTACACATTGACCAAGGTTGCTCTTCTCTAACATAATTTTTCCGGCAGCGGCTGACCCTGCTGCCGGAACCTAAAAATCCGCAAAATGTCATACGCAAGACAAATTCTGATATCGGGAACATTGGCCGCAGCCATTTTCTGCCTTGGTTCGTGTAACGGGACTGCGACCGATGATCCTGTTCCCGCAGAGGCGCCGGTGATGGTCAGCTGTTCTCCGGAGAACGGGGCGGCGGACCTGACAGGCACTTCGCTGCAGGTAAAGTTCACTTTCGACCAGAACATAAAATGCCCTTCGTCGAAGCGTTCGCTGGTCACCGTTGACCACGAGGCTGTGATAGATCAGGTTCTGGCTTACAATAAAGACTTTACGGTCAGCGTGTCCGGGCTGCAGAAAGGCGTGTCCTACACTCTGACGGTGCCGGACGGCGTGATAAGCGGATTCAGCGACAATTCCGTCCAGGCGTTCACCTACACCTTCTCGATGAAGGCGGACGAGCCGCAGTACGGGCGGAATCCTTCCGCTTCGCTTACCAATCCGAACGCCACTGCCGGGGCTCAGAAACTGTATGCCTTTCTTCTGGAAAACTATGGTAAGAAGACGCTCAGCGGGGCTATGGGCGGGACGGCCTGGGAGACGACCTATACGGATTACATAGCGCAGCAGGCCGGGAATTATCCAGCCATAGTGGGATTTGACTATCTGTTTCTCAACTGGCCGGCAAAGTCCTGGTCTGGATGTCCGGATTATGGCGACATTACCCCTGTCAAGACAGCCTGGGAGGCCGGTAACATCATACAGATAGGCTGGCACTGGACCGTTCCTTCCGTGGAAGGGGAGACCGAACTTAACAATTATTCCTACAATACCCGCAGATTCGGGGTGGAGAACGCCCTTACCGAAGGTACCTGGCAGAACGAGCTGATCAAGGCGCAGATACAGAAGCTGGCCGGCTATATGTCCCTGCTTCAGGATGCAGGCATACCGGTGCTTTTCCGTCCTCTTCACGAGGCGGCGGGCGACTACACCTGGGGCGCCTGGTTCTGGTGGGGCTATGACGGCGGACCTGCCTGCGTGAAACTGTGGAAATACCTTCGCGACGAGCTGCAGAACACCTACCGCCTTAACAATCTCATCTGGGTGTGGACGGTGCAGACCAAGGATGCCGGCCACGTGTGCGCGGATGTGGAGAAGGCGCGCGCCTGGTACCCTGGGGACGACTGTGTGGACATAGTGGGCGCCGACCTTTATGAAAGCCAATGGACTTCGCAGTCAGCGGCCTTCCGTTTCGTGAACAATTCCGTGAAGGGTAACAAGATAGTGGCTCTCAGCGAGTTCGGCAATCTCCTTGATTTCCCTCTCAGTTATAGTGAGGATGCCCCGTGGGCCTATATGATGAACTGGTGCAATTTCATCGACGGCAAGCCTGCGCTCTACGCCCTTAACGAGGACGGTACATATAACTGGAACAACACCGCAGCCGACTGGCGCAAGGTGTTTTCCGAAAGCATAATTTTGAACAGAGGCGATCTGCCTTCACTTAAATGATCCGGCGCCTTATGAAACTCTCCCGTTTATATGTAGTCGTTGTCGCTCTCTGGAGCGTGGTGTCCGCCTGCGGATGCGGCAGGAATTCGCAGAACGGCGGCGCTTCCGGCGGGGACGATCCCAAGCCTGCGCCGGTGGAAAATCCGGCACTCGTGATGGCTGCCAGACTTGGCCTGGGCTGGAATCTGGGCAACCAGATGGACTCTCACAATGACGGCGTGGCGGAAGAGACTGCCTGGGGTAACCCGAAGGCTACGCAGAGGCTGTTCGACAGCCTGAAGGCCAAGGGATTCTCGTCCGTGCGCATTCCGGTCACCTGGATGGGGCACATAGGCGAAGCGCCTGACTACAAGGTGGATGAGGCGTGGATGAACAGGGTCTGCGAACTGGTGGATTATGCCGGGAAGGCGGGCCTCTATGTGATAATCAATGTCCATCACGACGGGGCGGACAGTCAGTATTGGCTCAACGTAAAGGACGCCGCCGCTTCGAGGGCTTCATACAGTTCCATTACGGCCGAATACAGGGCCTTGTGGAAGCAGATAGCCCTGAAATTCAGGGACAGGGGCGATTTCCTCATATTCGAGGCGTTCAACGAGCTTCACGACGGAGGCTGGGGGTGGGGAACGAACCTCACCGACGGCGGCGCGCAGTATGCCGTCATCAACAATTGGGCGCAGGCTTTCGTGGACGTGGTAAGGGAGACCGGCGGGAACAACGCGACCCGTTATCTCGGAATACCGGGATATTGCTCGAATCCTGACCTTACGATGAATTATCTGATGCTCCCGGATGACAGCGCGGAAAACCGTCTGATGGTGGCCGTGCACTGCTATGACCCTTATGACTACACGCTCGACTGCAAATACGACGAGTGGGGACATACGGCCGTCAACAATGCCTGTCCTGACGGCGAAGAGTCGCTTGTGCAGCTTTTCGCGCGGCTTATGTCCAAATATGTGAACAGGAGGATACCCGTATATTTCGGCGAGACCGGATGTTCGAACAGGTCGGATGAGAGGCAGGTGGCTTTCCAGCTGTATTATCTGGAGTATTTCTACAAGGCCTGCAAGGATTACGGCATAGCGCCTTTCTACTGGGACAACGGCGTCGTGGGTACTGGCAAGGAGACCAGCGCCGTGCTGAACCACGCGACGGGCGAATATATCAACAACGGACAGAAGATGGTGGAGGCTATGTACCGCGCCATTTCCACGGAGGACGAAGCTTATTCTTTGGAATCGGTGTACAATACAGCTCCATAACGGACAGGAATATGAAACTTAACAGGATAAATGCATTTTTAATGGCCTCTGCCTTGCTGGCGGGCGCCGGGTGCAGGCAGGAAGTTCCCGCCGATGCGCTCAGAACCCGCCTTCAGCAGGCGGCGGAAAGCGGCAAATTCTATTATGTCCACCAGGACGACCTTTCCTACGGACACAGCTGGAAAGTGGAGGACTCTGCCACGGACGGCATTTCACGCAGCGACGTAAAGTCTGTCTGCGGGTCCGAACCGGGCGGCGTGGGATTCGATCTGGGCGGCATCGAGCTTGGCGCGAAGGCCAATCTTGACGGCGTGGATTTCGACTTTATGCGCCGCGCCGCAGTCTCGTTCAGCGAAAGGGGCGGGTTCGTGACCCTCTCCTGGCACGCCAGAAACCCTCTTACCGGAGGGGATTCGTGGGACGTTTCGCAGAGCGGTGTGGTGGCTTCCGTGCTGGAAGGCGGGCAGAACCACGACAAGTTTATGGATTGGCTTGAGAGGGCGGCGGACTTCATCGCTTCGCTCAAGGACCACAGCGGACGCAGGATTCCGGTCATCTTCCGGCCTTGGCACGAGAACATAGGAAGCTGGTTCTGGTGGGGAGGGAATCTCTGCTCCGCAGACCAGTACAGGGCCCTGTTCGCGCTCACTTACGATTATTTCATCAACGTGCGGTGCCTTGACAACATCCTGTGGGCCTACTCTCCGAACTCGGAGATAGACTCTGAGCAGTATTTCAGCCGTTATCCGGGCGATGAATATGTGGACATCCTGGGTGTGGACCATTACGAGTCTCTTGACGGCACTTTGGAAGAGACGGATGCGCACTATATGGAGGTGCTCGAGAGGGACCTGGGATATATGCAGGAGTTCGCTTCGGCCCACGGAAAGCTCATCGCCGTCACCGAGACGGGATTCGAGGGCATTCCGAACCCTGCCTGGTGGACGGACGTGCTGCTGAAGGCCGTGGAGGGACATCCGATATGCTATGTGCTCACCTGGCGCAACGCCTGGGACAAGCCCGGACATTTCTACGCTCCGTTCCCGGGATCTGCCGACGCGCAGAATTTCATCGGGTTCTATGAGAACGGAAGGACATTATTCTTGAACAAATAAAACGATACAGATATGAATTTCAGTGAAAGACTGGATTGGCTCAAGGCCGGACACGAAGAATTGATAACCCGCAGGAACGAACCCGTTTACTGTAACGGAGTCTATGAGCGTTACAGATATCCGGTTCTGACAGGGGACCACGCGCCTCTTTTCTGGAGATATGATCTCAATCCTCAGACCAATCCTTATCTGGAAGAGCGCTTCGGCATACACGCTGCGTTCAATTCCGGCGCCATAAAGTGGCACGGCAAATATATTATGGTGGTAAGAGTCGAAGGGGCGGACCGTAAATCCTTCTTCGCGGTGGCCGAGAGCCCGAACGGAGTGGACAATTTCCGGTTCTGGGATTATCCCGTGACTATGCCGGATTACGGGGAGCCTGCCACCAATGTGTATGACATGCGTCTGACCGCGCACGAGGACGGCTGGATCTACGGCATCTTCTGCGTGGAGCGCAAGGACCCTTCCGCTCCGGAGGGAGACCTGTCTTCCGCCGTGGCCTGTGCGGGAATTGCCCGCACTAAGGATTTCGTTACCTGGCAGAGGTTGCCTGACCTCAAGTCGAAGTCCCAGCAGCGCAACGTGGTGCTTCATCCGGAGTTCGTGGACGGCAAATATGCCCTCTACACGCGTCCTCAGGACGGATTCATCGACGCCGGCAAGGGCGGCGGAATAGGCTGGGCGCTGATAGACGACATCTGCAATGCCGAAGTCGGCGAGGAGAAGATTATCAATTTCCGTAACTACCATACCATTATGGAGCTGAAGAACGGCGAGGGTCCGGCTCCGATAAAGACTTCGAAAGGCTGGCTTCATCTGGCGCACGGCGTACGCGGCTGCGCTTCGGGCCTTAGGTATGTGCTGTATATGTATATGACTTCGCTTGAAGATCCGACCGAAGTGATCGCTTCGCCTGCCGGGTTCTTTATGGCTCCTGAAGGCGAGGAGTTCGTGGGAGACGTGATGAACGTGCTTTTCTCCAACGGCTGGATCGCCGACGGGGACGGCAAGGTGTATATATACTACGCTTCGTGCGACACCCGTATGCACGTGGCTACCAGCACCGTGGACAGACTGGTGGACTACTGCCTCAACACGGAGCCTGACGGATTCACCACCACCAAATCGGTGGAGAGGCTGAAGTCCCTGATAGACAGAAACCTGGAATATTTGAAAAAGTAAATTGAAATATCGCTGCGGCTGCTTGTAAATAAACTGTTTGGAGGCCTGAAAGGCCGATATTTGGGGATGAGGTAACGTTGTAGGTTATGAAGACATACGGACATTTCGACGACAGTGCGAGGGAATTCGTCATTACGGATCCCGCCACTCCCTGGCCCTGGATCAATTATCTGGGCACGGAAGACTTCTTCTCGCTGATTTCCGGGACTGCCGGGGGATACAGCTTCTGCCGCGATGCCAAGTTCCGCCGCATAACCCGTTACCGCTACAACGGTGTGCCGATGGATGCCGGTGGCCGTTATTTTTACATAAGTGATGAAGGCACTGTCTGGAATCCCGGCTGGAAACCCTGCAAAACCCCGCTGGACTTCTACGAATGCCGTCACGGAATGGGATACACGAAGATTACCGGAGAGAAGAACGGCTTGCGGGCCGATCTTCTTTTCTTCGTTCCTGTGGGGTACCGCTGCGAGGTTCAGCGCCTGAGGCTGACCAATGAGACAGGTAAGGAAAAGACATTCAAGCTGTTCTCTTTCACGGAATGGTGCCTGTGGAATGCCGGAACTGACATGGAGAACTTCCAGAGGAACCTTTCCACCGGCGAGGTGGAGGTTCAGGGCAGCGTCATCTATCACAAGACTGAATACCGAGAGAGGCGCGACCATTACGCATTCTACGGCGTGAACGTTCCTGTGGACGGGTTCGATACCGACAGGGAGTCGTTCCTCGGAATGTACAACGGGTTTGACGCGCCGCAGCGGGTCATGGAAGGCCGCTGCTCGGATTCCGTCGCACACGGCTGGAGTCCGGTCGCTGCGCACGGGATCACGGTAAGATTGGCCCCGGGCGAGGCCCGCGAACTCGTGTTCGTGCTCGGTTATGTGGAGATGCCTTCAGGGCGCAAGTTCGAAAAACAGCTGAGTGAGAGCGAATTGGCATCGGTCAGGGCGAAAGTGGAGGGGACCCCGTTCGGGGGCGGGGTGCTGAACAGCTGCTCGGATCTGATTAACAAGCAGGCCGCCTATGATATGCTGCTGTCCTTCAGCACTTCGCAGCAGGTGGAGGAGGCTTTCGCGCAGCTCAATGCCTATTGGGACAACCTTCTGGGGCGCTTCCACGTGGATTCTTCGGTGCCGGAACTGGACAGGATGGTGAACATCTGGAACCAGTACCAGTGTATGGTCACGTTCAACATGAGCCGCAGCGCCAGCTTTTTCGAGAGCGGAATCGGACGCGGAATGGGTTTCCGGGATTCCAATCAGGACCTGGTGGGATTCGTGCACCAGATTCCGGAAAGGGCTCGTGCGCGCATACTGGACATAGCCGCCACGCAGTTCCCGGACGGAGGGTGCTATCATCAGTATCAGCCTCTTACCAGGCGCGGGAACAACGACATCGGCGCCGGGTTCAATGACGACCCTCTCTGGCTGATTTTCGGAACCGTGGCATATCTGAAGGAGACGGGGGATTTCTCGATTCTTGAGGAGATGGTGCCGTTCAACAATGTCCCGGGATCGGAAAAGACCCTTCTGGAGCATCTGTACATAAGTTTTGAATATACGGGACAGCATCTGGGGCCGCACGGGCTGCCTCTCATTGGACGTGCGGACTGGAACGACTGTCTGAACCTGAACTGTTTTTCCGACAATCCTGACGAGTCTTTCCAGACCACTGAGAACAGGACGGAGGGCAGCTGGGCGGAGTCGCTTATGATAGCCGGCCTCTATGTGGTGACGGGAAGCGATTTCGCGGCTCTGCTCGAATATCTTCATCATAATCTGGGTATCTGCTCGCTGGAAGTGTCGACGGACGGATTCCGCAGCCCGGAATGTATCAGGGAGAAAGTCGCTCTGATGACGCAGGCCGTGGAGAAATACGGCTGGGACGGAGACTGGTTCCTTCGCGCGTATGACTTTTTCGGTAACAGGATGGGGTCTGCGGAGAATGAAGAAGGCAAGATCTTCATCGAGAGCCAGGGCTGGTGCACGATGGCCCGCATAGGAGCGGAGCGGGGTCTGTGCGACCGCGCGCTCGACTCCGTGAAGAAGATGCTGGACTCGCGCCACGGAATAGTGCTGCAGAACCCTGCATACACCAGATACTACATCGAATACGGCGAGATTTCTTCCTATCCGCAGGGCTACAAGGAGAACGCCGGCATATTCTGCCACAACAATCCGTGGATAATCATAGGCGAGGCGCTGGCCGGAAGGGCGGAGGATGCGTGGAAGCATTACTGCAAGATTTCGCCTGCCTTCATCGCGGACCAGGACCTGCACAAGGTGGAGCCTTACGTGTACTGCCAGATGGTGGCCGGCAAGGACGCCGCGCGCCCGGGCGAGGGGAAGAACAGCTGGCTGACCGGAACCGCCGCCTGGAACTGGTACACGGTATCCGAATATCTGCTGGGAATCTATCCTGAATATGACGGACTTATGATAAAGCCTTGTCTGCCATCGGACATCAGGGAATACCGCATACACAGGGTTTTCCGCGACGCGGTGTACGACATTACGGTGCATAACACCTGCTCCGGCAAATCTGCCTTCATAAGATACGAACCGGGTTCGCACAGCCTGGAACTGGAATTGTAAATCAGATATTTAGCGTATGAAAACTATCGGACGCGCCTTATCTGTCTGTATAGCGCTGCTTGTTTGTAGCGGCGCTTTTGCACAGACAGTGAGCCTGGATGACGGCTGGACCTTCGCGCTGGGCAACGCCTCGTCCATGGAGGCGGATTTCACTCACGGCACGGAATATTTCACATATCTGTGCAAGGTTAGGTCTGCGGACCACAGCCAGTCCCCGATTATGCCTGAATTCGACGATTCTTCCTGGCAGCGGGTAAGTCTTCCGCACGACTGGGCGGTGGACCTCCCGTACAGCGGGCAGGCGAGCCATTCCCACGGCTACAAGTGCATAGGCTGGCGTTATCCGGAGAATTCCGTAGGCTGGTACAGACGGCATGTTTTCATTCCGGAGTCCGACCGCGGCAGGCAGATAAGCATAGAGATCGAGGGCGCGTACAGGAACAGCGAGGTCTTCTGTAACGGATTCTATCTGGGTCACGAGATAAGCGGCTATGCCTCAAGAGTATATACCCTGACTCCGTATCTTAGGTACGGGCAGGACAACGTCATCACCGTGCGCTGTGACGCGTCCCTTGAGGAAGGCTGGTATTACGAAGGTGCAGGACTTTACCGCCACGTGCGTCTGCACAAGGCCGGAAAGATCGCTCTCAAACCGTATTCTTTGCAGATTTCCCAGAGGAAGGCTGATGGGTCGCTCTGGACTTTGTCCGACGGCACCTGTCCCGTGAGCGTGGATGCCGGATGCGTGTCGTTTGACTGCGTCTATGCCGACGCTTCGGTAACGCGCGCGGATCTGTCCTGGGAGATTGGCATTCAGGATGCGGAAGGCAGTGAGGTGGAGCGTGCGGACAGGCTCTGGACTCCCGCCGATCCGTATCTTTATACGCTGACGCTCAAGCTGTTCTGCCGTGGGGAGCTGTCCGACGAGTATTCCTGCCGCTTCGGGGTGCGCACGCTGGAATTCAGCCCTGAGAAGGGGCTTCTGGTGAGCGGGGTCCCGGTGAAGCTGAAGGGTGCCAATATGCATCTGGACCACACCGGTGTGGGTGTGGGTGTGCCGGACGAGCTCTGGCGCTATCGGCTCGGGCGTCTGATGGAGTTCGGGTTCAACGCCATACGCTGCTCGCACAACTGCGCTTCGCCTGCGATGCTGGACATCTGCGACGAACTTGGCGTGCTGGTGATAGATGAAAACCGCCAGTTCGGCGTGAACGAGGAGCAGCTGGGCCAATTCCGCAATATGATAGACCGCGACCGGAACCATCCGTCCGTGATAATGTGGAGCGTCGGGAACGAGGAATGGGCTATGGAGCACGACCCGCAGGGCACGGAAGTGGCGCTGCGAATGAGCGAATTCTCGCATACGCTGGACAGCACCCGTCCTACCATCTACGGGAATTCCGGCGGACCGGAACTGGTGAAGGGCCTGGACGTATTCGGATATAACTATCTGGTGCAGAATCCGGTAGAGAGATACCACGAGCTGTTCCCGCACAAATGCGCCGTGGGAACGGAGGAGACTTCAGGGTGCGGAACCCGCGGGAAATACCGAACCGTCCCGGAGAAGGGCTGGATGGCTCCGCTCAACAGGGTGGACACGGCCGGAAGGGTGAACGTCATCGAGTACGGCTGGAAATTTTACAGGAAGCACAGCTGGGCACTGGGACTGTTCTATTGGACCGGATTTGACTACCGCGGAGAGCCGAACCCTATGAAATGGCCTGCCACGGGTTCCCAGTTCGGTATTTTCGACTACTGCGGATTCCCTAAGGACGAGGCTTTCTATCTGAAGGCCGCCTGGACGGAAGAGCCGCTCGTGCATATCTGCGGCCCTTATGACGGGCAGGTGTGGGTGTACTCGAACTGCGACAGGGTGCGCCTCTATGCGGACGGCAGGAGCCTGGGTACCAAGACTATGCCTGAGGACGGGCATCTGGTATGGGACGTTTCCAGGTACGGGGAGAATGCGGTCTATACGGCGGCAGGGTACAGGAACGGCAGGAAATGCGCGGAGGACCGTTATCCGGAGCTGCTGCCCGATCTGGAGGTCAGGTTCTCGAAGGCGTGCCTTAAGAATGACGGCGCGGACGTGGTGGTGGCGGATATCAGAACCGCCCGCGAAGGGGACCTGGCCATTGGCATACAGAACGCCGAACTGCTGGGCTGGGGGAACGGAGATCCGGGCTTCAGGGACAGCGAGAGGCCTGTGGAAAAAATTACTCCTTTCGCCGGCTATGCGCAGATCATAATCCGTGCAGTCGCCGGGGCGGAAGGAGTTGTCGTACTTACAGTCGGAGAGGAAGAATTCCGTCTTCCTCTGACCGACTGAGAGATCTTACTTTTTAATCGGATACAGATAGGTGAGTATCAGCATTATCACTGCGATGACCGCAGGGATGAGGGAGAACAGCGCCCATATCATCGTCAGCACCGGATCCGTGATGGAAAGTGGGTCCACGATGGAGTTCCCTGTGGCGTCCGTGACGGTTCTGGCGCCGGCAAGTCCCAGGAACAGTGCCACGAGCGAGCCTGAAACTGCGGTGCCGAGTTTCTGCGCCATAGTGCCTGACGAGAAGATGAGGCCTGTCGAAGATGTGCCGTTCTTCTGCGTGGCGTAGTCAGCCACATCGGAGTACATCGACCAGAGGAGCGGTGAATACAGACCGATGCCGATGGAGGTGAGTATCACCAGGCCTATCATTACGTAGATCGAGGATGCCTTCATAGGCACGAAGAAGAACAGGACGGAGGTTACCAGACAGATGAGTGCTGCCAGCATGAAGGCCTTCTTCTTGCTGCCGACCTTCTTCGTGAACCACGGCGACACGCCTCCGAATATCATGCAGGTCAGTTCCCCGAAGGTCATGAAGATGGTGTAATTGATGATGAGTTTGCCTATGGTGATGTCGCCGCCCAGGCAGTAGGTGAATATGTAACCTGCTACAGCATAGCGGAATCCGTTGAAGAAATTCGTGCAGATGCCTATCAGGGTGAGGTAAACCCACGGCTTGTTCCTGAACAGGTCGCCGAACTGTTTGAACGAGTATTTTTCGGCCCTTACCGGCTTGAGCCTTTCCCGGGTGAGCAGTCCGCAGGCCATGGTCATGACTGCGGCGAGGCCTCCGAAGATGGCGGCCACGACTGCGTACTGGTGGGCTTCGCTTCCGCCTATGAGCCTCTGAAGATAAGGGAAGGAGAGCAGGGTGATGAATCCCATCGCGTAGGCTCCCACCATTCTGTATGAGGAGAACTGGTTCTTCTCGTTGTCATCGTCCGTCATTACGCCCAGCAGGGACCCGTAAGGGACATTCACCATAGTGTAAACCAGCATCATAAGCAGGTACAGCGAATATGCCCAGATGCGCTTTCCGGTCGGGCCGAGGTCAGGCGTATAGAGAAGCAGCGCGAAGACCAGTCCCAGGGGAATGGCTCCGAAGATGATCCACGGGCGGTAGGTTCCCCATTTTGACTGTGTGCGGTCGGCGATGCTTCCCATGACAGGGTCGGTCACCACGTCGAAAAGACGCGCCACGAGCATCAGCGTGGCCGCATCCGCGAATGAAAGTCCGAAGACATTGGTAAAGAAGAGCGGAAATGCGATGGACATTATCTTCCAGGTGATTCCGCCCGCGGCGGCGTCACCGAGCGCATAGCCTATCTTTTCGGAGAATTTGATTTTTGCCATATCGTTTGTAATAAGTTTTGTAGGTTAATTCAGTTTGTCGCAGGCCTTTCTGATGACTTCCATCGTGCTCTCGTCTGACGTGTACACGGAATTGAGCCCCTGCTGCTCCTGCGCAGGATCGCCGCAGTAGTCATCGCCTTTCTGCCAATAGACATTGGTCTCCGACTGGCGGGCCAATCCTCCCCAGGTCCAGAAATTCACTCCGGCGAAGACGTCCTTCCTCTCGGCTGACTGTGCCACCCGGTCGAAAATATGAGCGTAGAAGGCATCTCGCAGGGTGGTAGGGGTGCCTTTCTTAAATTGGAAGCCGTCGCGCGGGAATCCGAACTCCTCGAGTACGAGGGGCTTGCCAAGTTCGCGTGCGACCGCTATGTGCGCGTCTATGTATTCGTCGGTTTTCCTGAGAGCCTCCGGAAGGTCTTCCTTCAGGCTGTCGCGTCTGGCCCAGCTCCAGTTGAACGGCCAGATGTGAATGGTCAGATAGTCGATGTCAGGGCAGGCGTGCACCTTTCTGAACACGTCCATATCGCCCTCGCACCCCCAGCTGCCTTCGCTGCCGGACGATACCATATGGTTGGGGTCTATGGATTTGATGAGGGCTGCGCTTTCGCAGAGCCAGTCCGTGAACGCCGCCTTGAGTTCCGGCGTGCTTACGAAAAAGCGGGGTTCGTTGCAGATCTGCCAGGAGAATATGGCCGGGTCGTCTTTGTAGGGCTTGCCTGTCACGGTGTTCACGCGCGAAACGATGTTTCGCAGGTGCTGAGCGAACATGGCCTTGGCCTTATCGTTCACCACGAACTGCGAGGTGTGCGCGCAGTAGTCCGGCCACGGGTCATCCACCGTGCTCCTTGGCCTGCCTTCACCGGCCCACTGGAGGTATTGGCCGAAACCGCCCGACCATTCCCAGGCGTTGTTGATGTACAGCACGGCGGTCATCGAGCGTTTGCCGAGTTCCGCGAGGAAGCGGTCCAGTCCGACGAGTACGTTCTCGTCATATACGCCCGGTTCGGTCTGCAGGGTCGGTTCGATCTTGGACTTGACTCCGGCCTGTCCGTCGGCGCCCACCAGCACGCGCAGGTTCGTTATGCCGATGGACCTGAGGTAGTCGAGCTCATTGGCAAGTCTCTGAGGGTCAGAGACCCCGGTATCGGAGAGCAGGAGCGGTCCGTACCAGAGGTTCGTTCCTATATAATAGGCTGGTTTGGGGTCATTGCCCCGGTGGAAGTGTCCGTTGCACACGGTCCAGAAGTCGTTTTTGGACGCGCAACCGGCGATGGTCAGCGCGAGTGCGGCTAACAGTAAGGGTTTGCAGTTCATATCGTTGATTGATTATTAGACTATGACTTTGTTTTTCTTGTACAGGGCACGGAAGTCGCGCGGGGTGGAGCCGCGCTTGGCCTTGAATATGCGGTTGAAGTTCGAAAGGTTGTTGAATCCGCTCTCGTAGCAGATCTCGGAGATGTTCTTGGTCGTGTCCACCAGGGCCCGAGCGGCGTATCCCAGACGGATGTCGAGGATGTAGTCGGACAGGGTCTTGCCGGTTCTGTATTTGAAGAAGCGGCTGAATGCCGACGGGGTCATCCCCACGAGGTCGCCCAGGTCGTCGAGCCGTATCGCTTCGGCGTAGTGGTCGTTGATGTACTGCTTGACCTTCATCACCCTGCGGCTCTCGGTGTTCCTCTCGGAATGTGCGAACGAGCTGCTGGCCAGGGTCCTGTATTCTCTTTTCGAGAGTTCGTTGAGGATGTAGAGGAACTGCAGGAACTGCACGAAATGGTCCTGTTCTGAAGCCAGATGGTCCAGATGGTGGTAGATGTGCATTATGGCGTCCACCGAGAAGGTGATGCCGTGGTCGGCGGCCTTCAGCATCTTGCGTATGGAGTCGAACTGGTTCTTGCCCAGGATGTTGTCGCTGATGAATTCAGGTGAGAACTGTATGGTTATCTCCCTGATGTCCCCGCTTTTGCAGGTGCCGTTGGTCCAGACGTGCTCCAGATCCGCCCCGCCAATGAGGGTCAGTTCGTATTCGCCTATGGTCTCCACGCTGTCGCCCACGATTCTGTTCACGCCGGCTCCGTGTTCGATGAAGTTCAGCTCGAACTCGCGATGCTTGTGAAGAGGGTAGTTGAAGTCGGATTTGTGCCTTTCCGCTATGTAGAAACAGTCCAGGTTGGACAGCGGTGTTATCTCTGTGATGACTTCGCTCATTTGGTCGGTTAGTTTTGTTTTTTGTGGTTGAATGCAAAGTTAATTTTTTTCTTGTACTTTTTTAACATTTTTTGCCAAGAATATACGGGAGGGTGCAAACTTTCCTGTTTTTCGATTAAATTTGAAGATTAGTTGATTAAACCACTATGTGCCGTATGAATGCCGATTCCCTTACAGAGCGCCTTCGCAGCGAAGTCCGCGAAAACCTTGTAGAAAATATACTTCCTTTCTGGTGTGACAGATTCCAGGACCCCGATGGGGGATTTCTGGGGCGCATCACCGGCGATGGCGTGACGGATGCAGCCGCTCCCAAGGGCGCCATTCTCAATGCGCGCATCCTCTGGGCCTTTTCCGCCGCATACAGGGTTCTGGGTGACAGCAGATATATGGATATGGCCACCCGTGCCAAGCGGGAAATCATAGACCGCTTCTATGACCCGGAGCTCGGCGGGGTGTACTGGAGCCTGGACCCTCAGGGGCGTCCGCTCGACACCAAGAAACAGATCTACGCCATAGGATTCGCCATATACGGACTGAGCGAGTACTGCCGCGCGACAGGTGACAGCGAGGCGCGCGATTATGCGGTCAGGCTGTTCGAAGATATAGAAAAGCACAGCTTCGATCCGGTGAACAACGGGTATTTCGAGGCTTTCGCGCGTGACTGGTCGCCGCTTTCCGATATGCGCCTGAGCGAGAAGGATGCCAATGAATGCAAGACGATGAACACGCACCTGCATATAATAGAGCCTTATACGGCGCTTTACCGCGTGTGGCCGGATGCCGGGCTGAAGGAGCGCATACAGAATTTGATCTGGATTTTCCGTGAGCGCATTCTGGATCCGGGCACGGGGCATCTGCGTCTGTTCTTCGATGAACTGTGGGACAGCAAGCGGGAGATCGTGTCTTTTGGGCACGACATCGAGGCTTCGTGGCTGCTTGACGAGGCGGCGGGGGTGATTGGCCTGCCTGAGGAGGAGATTCTGCCTAACGCGCTGAAGATCGCTCAGGCGGCTGTGGAAGGCTACGTGCCGGGTGCGGGGATGATGTACGAGCTGCATCTGGACAGCGCCGCGATAGATGCCGACCGTCACTGGTGGGTACAGGC
>CAVBDE010000018.1:0-24337 GCA_963594055.1 Anaerovoracaceae bacterium
CACTAAGGTTCATAACTGCCTCAACTTCTTCGTCAAATACCAGATTACCACGCCGCAATACTCCCGGTATTCCCCGTTTGTTTTACTTCTGTATATTTTCAATTTTTGCTCAATTTCAGCTCTTTTCCACTGTCCCTTGCCCAAGGCAGAAACGAGCCCTTCAAGAACTTTATGCCTGTTGGCAGCCAGCAGAGGATGGTTCAAGTTCAGTATGGTATTGAATTCTTCGTCATACTGACGGTTTGATGACCTGATTCTTCCATCCCTGGATGAATAACTGATGGTATTGATGAAGGCATCATCAAAAGGAGTGAAGCTAATTTCACGCTCGCCCTTTCTTCTGTCACAATGAGCATTGTTATTGTTACCTATATCTCCGTTGCAGCACAATATCATATTGGCATATGAGAGAGTTTCCTCCGGCTTGCCCTGCTCAATGCTGAGTGCTCTGGGCTTCAGATGCTCAATCCGTGTGTCAGTCACTTCCCCGGCCACATATTTTATGCGCCTCATGCAGTAACCGCAAATACCGCCCTGTTCTTCGAAGAGAGCCTGCCGTAAAGCTGTCTTGTCGGCATTCTCATAGTCTATTCCGGGTGTGTTCTTAATTATCGTCCACTCTGCCGGCTCTTTTCCTTTCGTGATTTTAATCATCACCCTTCAATATTGAAATCCAACATCGTACGAGCCTGTGTCAGCTCCGGAATGGTATCACCGAACTCGGTTTCCAACTTCTTCAACTGCCGTTTCGCCTCAGAATAATGATCACCGTCTATCAAATCAAACAGGTGCTTCAGACTCTCTTCCACTTCGGGCACACGCTTCTTGTTCCCCATATAGATTTCCAAAATAGTGGAGGCATCCAGGCCATAGGTGGTAATGGAAGAAGACGTGTACTTTCCGTCACCGTACTGAAGCTGAAATACACCGCTGACATCGTCCGTTTTCACACTCGACATTACCAGTGGAGCATGGGAACTAACCACAAACTGCAATTCAGGGAATGTATCGCGAAGCGAACGAAGAACTGTCAGCTGCAACTCCGGATGGAGGTGCTGATCAATCTCATCTATGAGAACGACACCGGATGTACGCCTGCAACAGTCAACGCCGTACCTCTTCCCGTTAAGCAAGCAGCAGCGAAAGGCCAAATCGACCACGATATTGACCAGACGTCTATACCCATCTGAAAGATATCCGGACTCAACTTCACGTCCGTCAACATAATGGAAGAATACTTTTTTCTTCATCGGGCGTATCGACATTCCGCTGATAATATTGCAACCTTCAGCACCCAACGCCTGTGATATGGCTTTACCTACAACTTCTATCTCCATAAGCGACTTCTGGCCTTCCGCCAACACCAAAAGCCTGTGCATCCAATAATCAAAGAATCCATCGCCCTGCAGACATTCATAGTACCCGAATGAGCGCGGCTGGAAATATTTTGCAAAGATAGCACGGTCCAATTTACGGCTGCTGTGAATATCTTCGGTAGAAAAAGCTGCAATTAAAGGCAAAGAATCACTTCCGTCATCTTCAGCAGCCAACCGGTGATACAACTCCCTGGTCATGTCACGCAAGGGTTTTATCCCGGCAATAGAGGTACGATTCTTTTTTCCTGAACGGGAAATGGCAAGTCCCTTGAACTGGTCAGAGTCATAATCAATTATCACAGGACGCTCCAATCCCTCCTGATCGCCGTCCACGGCGCTGTAAAAATCCTGGTCGGATATGCCCAGAAAGCGGGTGTTCGCGTCTGAAAAACCGGAAAAGTACGAACTCATAACCACTTTCAAGCCCTTGAGGATAGTGGTCTTACCGCTACCGTTAGGGCCAAACAGGAGATTCATTGATGGCTTGAATCTCAGTGTATAGTCATCGAAACAGCGGAAATTAGAAAAATGTATACCCTCTATTTTCATATTCAATACGCTTCTGAATGATTATTATATCAGTCTCTTCCGAACAAATCCCGCGTGTAAACCTTATCCTTCACATCGTCCAGGCAGGGGTCGTAGCGGTTGGCGATGATGGCATTGCTCTGGGCCTTGAACTGGGCGAGGTCGTTAACGACGCGGGAGCCGAAGAAGGTGGTGCCGTCCTCGAGGGTAGGTTCATAGATGATGAGCTCGGCGCCCTTGGCCTTGATGCGTTTCATCACGCCCTGGATGGAGCTCTGGCGGAAGTTGTCTGAGTTCGACTTCATCGTGAGACGATATACTCCGATTACGCACCGACGCTCCTTCGAAGAGTCCCATTGGCCGTTCTCATAAGAGTAATAGCCGGCCTTGCGCAGCACCGCGTCGGCGATGTAGTCCTTGCGCGTGCGGTTGCTCTCGACGATGGCGGTCATCATGTTCTGCGGCACATCCTGATAATTGGCCAGCAGCTGCTTGACATCCTTCGGAAGACAATAGCCGCCGTACCCGAACGAAGGATTGTTATAATGCGTACCAATGCGGGGGTCGAGTCCCACACCCTCGATTATGTCTCTGCTGTTCAGGCCCTTGACCTCCGCATAGGAGTCGAGTTCGTTGAAATAGCTGACCCTGAGGGCCAAATATGTATTCGCGAAGAGCTTGACGGCCTCGGCTTCGGTAAGACCCATATACAGGGTCGGGATGTCGGATTTGACCGCGCCTTCCTGAAGAAGGCGTGCGAACACCTGCGCACAGTGCCTCAGATCCTCACGCTCTGCGGGACTGCCGATGATGATGCGGCTCGGGTAGAGATTGTCATAGAGGGCCTTGCTTTCGCGGAGGAACTCCGGAGAGAAAAGAATGCGAACTTTCTCTGCATATCTGTCATACAGGCTGCGGGTGTATCCTACCGGGACTGTGGATTTGATGACCATCACGGCGTCGGGGTTCACACTGAGCACGAGATTTATCACATCCTCTATGCAGTGGGTGTCGAAGTAGTTCTTCTGCGGGTCGTAGTTCGTCGGAGCGGCTATGACCACGATGTCTGCGTCCCTGTAAGCCGCAGCACCGTCGAGGGTGGCGGTCAGATGCAGTTCGGACGGCTTCCCGGTCGTCTGCCAGTCGCCGAACTCGCCGCGGAAGTATTTCTCGATATACTCGTCCTGGATCGGACTCTGGCGACGGTTAATCTTCTCCACCTTCTCGGGAATGACATCCACGGCCGTGACGCTGTGATGCTGCGCGAGCAGGGTCGCGATGCTCAGGCCCACATAGCCTGTGCCCGCTACTGCGATGTGTATGTCAGAGAATTCGCGCATAAAGCCTTACAGTTTCTCTATGGTGTAACCTTCCGAGGTGTGGTCGAGCTTGACGGCCATGACGTTGCCGGCGTTGATAAGGATCGTCTTCTGGCGCCTGCCCTGGACCGCGACGAGATACCCTTCGAGGGGCACGCCGTCTTCGCGGATGATGCGGATGCGATCGCCGTTCTTGAGGTCGAGCGCCGCGAAACTTTCGGCATCCAGGAAATTTTTCCTGTCCGTAACCAGGCCGCAGGCCTCGATGAAGCCGGTCATCTGGCTGTCAGGCACCACCACGGGGACTGACTTCTGCCCGTCGGACATCATCTTGTACTGCCAGCGTGGCTGGGTTTTCTTGAGCTCATCTATGGCCTTTCTAGAAGAATGTACGAAGATGAGGTTGCTCACTGCGGGCACCAGGGCCTTCACTCTGCGGCGGTTGATGACCCTGAAGGCCGGGACCAGCGGAACGAAGCATTCCACCTGCCTGGAATCGAGGTATTCCTTGACCTTGAGTTCGCTGCGGTAGGTGGCGCTCATCGCGTACCACTTGACCTCTATGTCGTCCTTATTTTTGATTCCGAAAATCACGTGCAAAACCCTGGCTCCCCAAACTGCGCATAAGATGCTGATGAATAGCCTCTTAGCTTAGTTCGAGCTTCTATCACAGTTAAATCCAGGTCACCTTAGGTCAGTTGCCGGAAAAGACACAAAAAAAATGCTTATCCTTCAAGCAAAACCTCGTAAAGATAAGCATTATTTTCCAATTAGTTGTAACCTTTCCGGAGGATTTTTACCCCCCCCACGAAACGGCGTGAGAGAGGGTTTTCTCTCAGTGCAGATTACAGCGTACGTTTGATTTCCACCACGTGGAAGGCCTCGATGATGTCGCCGTCCTTGATGTCATTGTATCCGGCGATACCCATACCGCACTCCTTGCCGGCTCCGACCTCCTTCACGGCGTCCTTGCCAATCTGAAGGGATGACAGTTCGCCGGTATAAATCACGATACCGTCGCGGATAAGGCGAACCTGGGCCTTCTGAACCATCTTGCCGTCACGGATGATACATCCGGCGATGGTGCCGACCTTGCTGATGCGGAAGGTCTGCTTGACCTCGGCGGTAGCGATGACCTCCTCCTTCTTCTCAGGCTCGAGCATACCCTCGATACCGTCCTTGACTTCGTTGATACAGTCGTAGATGACCGAGTACAGACGGATCTCTATGCCCTCCTTCTCTGCGGCGCGGCGCGCATCCACAGACGGACGCACCTGGAAGCCCACGATCACCGCATCCGAAGCCTGCGCGAGCAGGATGTCGGACTCGGAGATGGCACCCACGGCCTTGTGGATGACATTGACCTTTACCTCCTCCGTGGAGAGTTTGATGAGCGAATCGGAGAGCGCCTCCACAGAACCGTCCACATCGCCCTTGACGATGATGTTCAGCTCCTTGAAATTGCCTATGGCGATACGGCGGCCAATCTCTTCGAGTGTCATATGCTTCTGGGTCTTGATGCCCTGGATGCGTATGAGCTGCTCGCGCTTGTTCGCAATGCTCTTGGCCTCCTTCTCGTCGGCCATCACGTTGAACTTCTCACCTGCAGCAGGGGCTCCGCTGAGTCCGAGAATGGATACAGGGGTGGAAGGACCTGCCTCGGTGACCTTCTGGCCGCGTTCGTTGAACATATTCTTGACCCTGCCGTAGAAGCTTCCGCACAGGATGCAGTCACCCACGTGAAGGGTTCCGTTCTGCACCAGTATGGTGGCCAGATATCCGCGGCCCTTGTCCAGGGACGACTCTATCACGGCACCCGTGGCCAGGCGGTTAGGATTGGCCTTGAGTTCGAGGAGGTCGGTCTCGAGCAATACCTTCTCGAGGAGCTTCTCGACTCCGATGCCGCTCTTCGCGGAAATCTCCTGACACTGGTACTTGCCGCCCCAGTCCTCCACGAGGATGTTCATCTCGGAGAGCTGACGGCGTATGGTGTCGGAATTGGCGCCCGGCTTGTCTATCTTGTTTATGGCGAATACCATAGGGACTCCGGCGGCCTGGGCGTGGTTGATGGCCTCGACGGTCTGCGGCATCACTGCGTCATCAGCCGCGATGATGATGATGGCGAGGTCGGTCATCTGGGCTCCGCGGGCACGCATAGCGGTGAAGGCCTCGTGTCCAGGGGTGTCCAGGAAGGTGATGTGACGCCCGCTCTCCAGAGTCACGTTGTATGCGCCTATGTGCTGGGTGATGCCTCCGGCCTCACCTGCGATGACGTTCGATTTGCGGATATAGTCCAGGAGCGAAGTCTTGCCGTGGTCGACGTGGCCCATCACCGTAACGATAGGCGGACGCTCCACGAGGTCCTCTTCCTTGTCGGCCTCGAGGTTCTGGTTGATCTCCTCTGTGATGCCGGCGGTGACGAACTCGACGGTGTAACCGAACTCCTCGGCCACCAGCACGAGCGCCTCGGCATCAAGCCTCTGGTTGATGGACACCATAAGACCCAGGCTCATACAGGCCCCGATGACCTTCACCACAGGGGTGTTGTTCATAAGGGTGGCCAGGTCGTTGACGGTGACGAACTCGGTTACCTTGAGCACCTTGTTCTCGGCTGCGAGCTGCTCCATCTCCTCGTGGGTCTTCTGAGCGGCGGCGTCACGCTTTTCCTTGCGGTACTTGGCGCCGAAGTTGCTCTTCTTGCCCTCGTTCATCTTGGCGTAGGTCTCCTTGACCTGCTTCTGTATCTCCTTCTGCATCTCCTCCTGCTGCGCTTCGGTCAGCACCGGAGGAAAATTGCGGTCGTTCCCGCGACGGTTCCTGTTCTTCTTGCCGTTACCCTGCTGCTGAGCGGCCGCGCCGCCACCTGCAGGCTTGTTAGGCTTGCCGTGGTTGTTCGTGGCGCCGGCGCCGGCCTTCTGCAGATCGACCTTGCCGCCCTTCGCGATACGGTCTCTCTTGCCGGATACCGGCTTCCTGTTGAACTGGCTGAGGTCTATCTTGCCCACCACCTTAAGGGAAGCCTCGCTGCCTTCCACCGAAACAGTCTTCTCTACCGGGGTTACATTAGCTGCGACTGGTTTCGGTTCTTCCGGTGCGGGAGCGGAAGCCGGAGCTTCCTTCACCTCCACGGGTTCCGGCTTCACGGCAGGCTCCGCCGCTGCGACCGGTTCAGACTGAGGGGCCGGTTTCGGCTCTTCCGCAGGCTTCGGTGCAGGCTCGGGAACGCTGACAGGCTCCGGGGCCTTGACCGGTTCCGGCGCTGCGGCAGACTCGGGCTCCGCCACAGGTTCGGGAACACTGACAGGTTCCGGCTTGGCAGGCTCAGGCTGCTCTGGCTTGATGAAGGTGTTGGACTTGATGGTTATCATAGGTTCCGCGTCTTCCTCGTCGTCCGCAGCCTCTTCACTTTTCTTCTTCGCGGTGTTTTCCAGGATCTTGGAGATCTTGATATCTATCTCCTCGGCGGCCTGCTTGGCCTCGAGGTCCTTGCCGAACGCCTTCGTGAGGGCGCCCATCAGGCTGTCGGTCTCCTCGATCTTGGCATTAGGATTCTCGTCAACATCAACCCCCTGACCGGCCAGGAAATGCACCAGGTCAGTAAGGCCGATATTGAATTTCTTCATTATCTTGTTCAGTCGAATTTCTGACATTCTTTAACCCCTTTTTTATAAATTATTCTTCAAATTCAGCTCTGAGTATGTCGAGCACGCCGGTTACGGTCTCGTCGTCGAGATCGGCCCTCTTGGCAATGTCCTTCGCGTCAAGCGCAAGCACGTCCTTCGCGGTGTCGCAGCCTATGCCCTTGAGCTGGTCGATGACCCACTGGTCGATTTCGTTCGCGAAGTCGTCAAGTGCGACATCCTCCTCCTGGTCTCTCCAGACCTCGATCTCGCGGTTCACGAGCTGGCTGGCCAGCGCGACGTTGCAGCCTCCGCGGCCGATACCCTTGCGGACCTCGTCCGGTGCCATATAGACCATAATCTTGCTGTCTTCGCCCTCGCCCATCACGATGTAAGAGATCTTGGCTGGGTTGAGGGCGCGCTGGATGAGCAGCTGAGGGTTGTCTGACCATTGGATGACGTCGATGTTCTCGTTATGCAGTTCGCGCACGATGCCCATGATGCGGCTTCCCTTCACGCCGATGCAGGCTCCGATAGGGTCGATCCTGTCGTCGTATGACTCCACGGCCACCTTGGCCCTCTCGCCCGGGATGCGGGCCACCTTCTTCACGGTGATGAGGCCGTCGGCGATCTCAGGCACCTCCTGCTCGAAGAGCTGCTCGAGGAACTCAGGCGATGTGCGGCTGAGCACGATGTAAGGCGTGGTGTTGTTCTTCATCTCCACCTTGCTGATGACGGCGCGCACGGTGTCGTTCTTCTTGAAATGCTCGCCCGGGATCTGCTCGGACTTCGGGATGTGGAGCTCGTTGCCGTCCTCGTCGAGGATGAGCACTTCCTTGCCCCAGGTCTGGTAAACTTCGCCCACGAAGAGCTCGCCCACCTTCTCGGAGTATTTCTTGTAGACATTGGCCTTCTCGATGTCGCGGATGCGGCCCTGAAGGTTCTGGCGGATATTCAGGATTCCGCGGCGTCCGAACGATGCGAGGTCGAACTTCTTCGCGTACTGGTCGCCTATCTCATAGTCGTCGTCTCCGCTGTCGGCCTTGACCTGCTCGAGGGTCATCTCGGCGGAAGGATTGGTCACCTCCTCGACAATCTCGAAATTCTGATATATCTCACAGGTTCCCTTGTCCACGTTCACGATCACATCGAAGTTGTCCGATGAGCCGTACGTCTTGGCAATCTGTGTCAAAAATACATCCTTCAACACACCCATCATCACCGGGCGGTCGATGCTTTTCTCCTCCTTGAAGTCCTTGAAGGCATCAATAAGGGTAACTACTGGTTCCTTTTCCATTATATTTATTCATTTATTGTTTCCAGAATCCTGTCTGCCTCTTCAGGCGACAGGCCAAGCGAGCCTACCGTAAGGGAGTAATCCTCGATATTGCGGTCGAACGCGTCCAGAATGGCGCGGTGCACGAACTCGCAGTCCTCCAGGTCCACCAGACCGTCCTTCCTGTCGATAGTCACTTCGAACACATTGTCGTCGTCATTGAATGCCAATTCCACCACCTCGCAGCCTCTCTGCTCTGCCGCTTTCGCCAGCACATTTTCAAATTTAGATCTGTCCATACGCTTAAGTTTCACAAGTAATTATAGCAACTGTTCAATAGCATTGTGCGATACTTGTGAAACTTTTCCCCCACGCACATACGCTACGCTTAAAAACTACTACGTTACCCTATTCCTAAATCCCTTCCCTCGGGGAAGGGACTTACTATCGGCCTTTCAGGCCTCCACATAGGATTTTCGCATGCGAAACATTTGTCATAACGTAACTCTTTTATAACAAAAATAGGCGGCCTCGCGGTCTCCTATCTCCTTCACGGGTGCAAATATAGCATTTTTCTTACAAATAGCAAATACTTTCCGGGCCTTCGTTGAAAAGAAGATCCATAACCGAGAGCCCCGGCACGAACCCGAACCTGTCCCCGAACACCTGCCAATACCGCTTCGCCCCGTACTCCGAAGCCTTCTTAGGGTGGATGGAGTCTCTGAGATCCAGACAGTTATCCCACTGAGCCCGGTAATCGTCCGTGACGCGGAATTCGGCCTTCAGGCCAATTTTCCTGCAGAAAAACTCAGTGAGCGCCCGGTTCAGCTCCCACAGGGTGGCGGGGTGCGAATCCATAATGGCGAACAGCTCGTCACGGTAGTATTCGAAGAAGGGCGAGGTGTAGTAGGCCGTGTCTATGGCATATTTGGTCTGCCTTACCCACCGGGTCCTGTGGTCCACCTTCACTTCGGTGATGAGTTTCGTGCCATCATGAAGAATTGGCACTCTGAGGTCCTCCGGTCCGTTCGAGGTGAGGATGCGGCAGCGGTTACGGTAGGACTGTTTGGCATAGCTCTCACAGGCCTCCATAAAAACAACAGAGTATTCTGCGATGCGCGCAAAATACTCTATCGGAGGGAAATAGGCCGTGGAGAGCAGAAGCATTACTCTACGAAGCCCTTTTCGCTGCTGTCATTGGCCCTTACGATGCCGCGCTTGGAATTGCGGATGAAGTTGATGATCTCAGCCTTCTCCGGAGTGTCCAGGAAGCCTTCCTCGACCTTGGCCAGGGCGTCGGAGACATTGTTCCCCTGGTGATATACGGTGTCGTAGATATCCTTGATGTAGCGTATGGTGTCGGATTCGAACCCGCGGCGGCGAAGTCCCACGAGGTTGATGCCCACATAGCATATAGGGTCACGGCCGCAGAGGGAGTAAGGCGGGATGTCCTTGTTCACCTTGCTGCCGCCGCCCACCATTGCGTGCTTGCCGATGTGCGAAAACTGGTGCACCACGGTGCTGCCGCCGAGAATTGCCCAGTCATCCACGTCGGTCTCGCCGGCTATGCCTACGTAACTTACCAGGATGCAGTGGTTGCCGACCCTGCAGTCGTGCGCGACGTGAACATAGGACATTATGAGGGTGTCGTCGCCTATCTTCGTGACGCCCTTCCCGCTGGCCTTGGTTCCGCGGTTGATGGTGGCGCATTCACGGATGTTCACCCTGTCGCCTATCTCCACATAAGTGATCTCACCGTCGAACTTGAGGTCCTGAGGGACAGCGCCCACGACGGCTCCCGGGAAGACATTGCAGTTCTTTCCCATCTTTACATAAGAGAATATGGTGGCGTGCGGATAGATCTTGCAGCCGTCGCCTATCTCGACGTTGTCGTCGATGAAAGCGTAAGGTCCTACCTCTACGTTGTCGCCCAGTTTGGCGCCCGGATGAACCGTGGCAAGTGGATGTATGTTAACCATTTTCTTAAATTTTATATGAGTTTGGCAACCCTGGTGTTAATGCTGTGACCAGGCTTGTATGCTATCACTTTCGCCTTCAGGAATCCGCCGGCCAGCCTCAGGTCGCCCATAAGGTCCAGAAGCTTGTGCCTTCCGCACTCGTCCGGGAAATGCAGCGGAATGTCACTGAGATACCCCTTCCGGGTGAGCTTCATCTCGGGGTAGCCGAACGATTTGGCCAGGCGCGACACTATAAGCGGAGAGACCGGCTTCTCGACCACCACGATGGCGTTGTCCAGATCGCCGCCCTTCACCAGGCCCAGACTCGCGAGAATCTGTATCTCGTGAAGGAAGCAGAACGTCCTGCAGGGCGCTATCTCCTTCACGTAGTCTTTCGAAAAATCCCAGGTAACGGTCTGCACGCCAAGCACTTCGGAATTGAAGTCTATGGTGACCTCGTAGCTCGGGCTGTCCGCCGGGAGGAGCTTGATGTACGAGCCGCTCTTCTCGTCCTTATAAACGAATTCGCTGGATATCTCTATGTATTTTCGCAGGGCGTTCTGCTCCTGAACTCCGTCCGGGGCCATCACCTCCACGTATTTCTCCGCGCTGCCGTCCAGAATCGGCACTTCTACGTTATCCAGCTCCACCAGGGCGTTGTCTATGCCAAGTCCGGTGAGGGCCGACAGAAGATGTTCTATCGTGCTTACGGACACCTTGTCCCTGGAAATGGTGGTGCTGCGCGAGGTCAGAGAGACGTTCTCAGCCACGGCATCCACGAAAGCGTCAGGTCCCAGGTCCGTGCGGTGAAACCTTATGCCGGTATTCTCCGGAGCAGGACACACGCGCATATGCACGGTCTTTCCCGAATGCAGTCCCTTCCCCTCAAAAGTATATGTGTTTCTTAACGTTCTCTGATTCATGGCCGAATTTTGGTGGGCGCAAAGATAAACAAAATTCTTTATTCTTCGCCGCTTGCTTTGAATTTGGCGTACGCCCTCATATACGTAGGATGCGGGATGGCCGGCATACCGACGAGCACCTGCCCGCTCTTGCGGACATTTCCTATCACTCCGGCCTGGGCGCAGACGGTGGTCTTGTCAGCCATCTTTATATGGCCAATCACGCCAACCTGTCCGGCCAGAATGCAGTTCTTCCCGATAATGGCGGAGCCTGCGATACCGGTCTGCGCTGCCATCACTGAGTTCTCGCCCACCTGCACGTTGTGCGCTATCTGGCAGAGGTTGTCGATTCTGACGCCGTCGGCGATAACGGTGGATTCCATAGGGGCCTTGTCCACGGTGGTGTTAGACCCTATCTCCACGTCGCTGCCTATGATGACGTTGCCCACGTGCTCTATCTTCTTCCATGTGCCGTCAGGCTGCGGTGCGTTCCCGAAGCCGTCGTCTCCGATGATGCATCCTGCGTGCAGGATGGTCCTGTCCCCTATCACGGTGTCGGCGAATATCACCACTCCCGGATAGATTATGCATTTGCTGCCGATCTTTACGTTCTCGCCTATCGTGACGTTGTCGCAGACCTTCGTGAAGTCGCCTATGACGGTCTTCTTTCCCACGGTCACGTAGTCCCCTATCCAGACCTTTCTGCCGATCTTCGCTCCTCTGGCCACACGGCATCTGCCGCGGTGGCGCCTGTAGGTGCGGTTCTGCCGCTTGACATATTCCAGAAGCTCGGCGAGCGCGCTGTACGCGTTCTCGACCCTCACCATAGTGGGAGTGACGGGGCCCGCAGGCTGGAAGTCCTTGTTCACCAGCAGGATGGAAGCCTTGCTGGTATAGACGTACTGTTCGTATTTGGGGTTCGCGAAAAAGCTCAGAGCCCCCGGCTTTCCGTGTTCAATCTTGGCAAAAGAAGACGCTTCTACGGTCGGATCTCCATCCACGGTACCGTGAAGCGCTTCAGCAAGTTCTTTGGCAGTAAATTTCATCTTTGTCCGTTAAAACCTGAATCCCAGCGTGAGCACAGCGTTGATTCTGGCCCTGGTGCTGTAGAAGACAGGAGAGTATACATCGTCGTAGCTGTAGAACGGCTGGTACGAAGTCTCCGGCAGTCTGGTGTATCTTACTGCGAAATCAGCGAAGAAACTGCCGGCCGGGTTGTATCCCAGACCGATCGAATAGCTTGAGCGGATATTGTTCACATATTGGCCGTTACCCGGTAGGGATTTCCTTCCCACATAGTAATCGTCGTTATAATCCTCATAATAGAACGGTTCGCCGTCCACGGTGTAGTATTTCTCCGCGGATGTCTTCATGTTCCAGCCGGCGCGCACGGCGAAATTCTTCGCCACGTTAACCTCGGCGCCCACGCGGAGTTCATACGCACAGCCGCTGAAAGCCCTGGTAGCGGCGTTCAGGAAGTCGAACGTGCCGGTGTCGTCCACATCACTGAACTTCACGCAGGAGTAGTTCTCTATCGAGCCGTCCACGCTGATGAGGCCAAGCCTTCCGAAGGTGTAGGCCGCACTGAAGTCGAAATGGCGCGGGGTGCGCACTGAATACTCGTAAGTCCCCTCAGGGCTGCTGGCGCTGAAAGACGTGCCGTTGGCGTAATTGACCTTGCCGCTGTGCTGCCAGTACTCCCTGATGTCCATCACGGTAGGAGTCTGGTATGCGAATCCGACCCGCAGGCCGGCGACAGGCAGCCAGATGACGCCTATCTTACCGTAAAGGCCAGACCCTGAAGCGATATAGTTGTACTGATAGGTGGCGTTGTCGAAATAGGTGTTCTCCACCGTGCCGTCGTCATAGTTGAACCTGACAGGGAAATCCTCCACCGTCTGGGCCACCTCGCTGTACCTTTCCACATTAGAGTAGCTCAGGATCGGGAGGCCGAGATTGAATCCGAGGTAGAACTTGTCGTCGAAATTCCAGGCGGAGTTGAGGATGAGGTCCGTCTTGTAGCCGGAAGTGACGGTGCGCGAACGCTGCATAAGTTCGCTCGGCACGTATCTGCGGTCGTCGTCGGTGAGAACCTCGGTGCAGCCCACGTACCGGTTGGCCGTGCCGTAGCCGTTGATAAGACCTGCCTTGTATCCCATTCCGACATCCCACAGGTCAGGATAATTGTCATAGAACGAGCTGCTCTCGAGCTGCGCGGCGGTAAGGCCGTCCGCAGCACGGGCCATCTCGGCGAATTTGGATGCATAACCGTTGAGCCCGTATCCCTCGTGCTCGTAGTTATAATCGTAAGTGGTATTTAAAACAACGCCCAATGTCATACTTACGCCGGATACGCCCGTGCTGTATCGTGATGACAGCCCTATGTTAGGGAGTTTGAACCTCGTTCTGCTGACAGAATTGGCATTCTTCCCGTCCGATGTGGGGTCAAGGGAGAATGTGGTGTTCGTAAGGGACGTGCTCAGCGACGGCGAGATGACGAACTGGCTGTATCCCGCGACAGCCGAGCCGGCAGGGTTCACGGTGACGGTGCCGAGGTCCGAGCCGAGTGCGCCTACCGCTCCGCCCAGGCCGACGACCCTCGCCGTTCCCAGATATTCCGTAGCCCCGAATGTATAGGCGTCCGTCATCGACTGGGCCCCGAGCCCTATCGAAGACAGCAACGCCAAAGCTGAAAATATGTATTTTCTCATATAAACTTCTCTATGTTAAATCCTACCTGCGACCTCTCGATGTTCCGCTGCTGCTGTGCGAAGTGCTCCTCGAACTGCCCGACGAACTGCGAACTGTGCCTGACGAACTCCTCGAGGTGCTGCCTGAACTTCTGTATGACGGACTGGACGAACTGCTTGAAGAAGAAGAACTTCTGTAAGTGCTCCGCGTGGTGCCGGACGAAGTGGTGGCGCTTCTGGTAGGAGAAGTCCTGTTATAAGATGCAGAAGTGCCGCTTCGCGTTGCAGACGAAGATGATGAAGATGTGCCTGCCGAGCGCACGCGTGTGCCGGTTCCGGAGCTTCTGGCAGATGTGCCTGAATGCGGGGTGTAGTTCCCCCTGCGGGCATAGGACGAGCCGTGACGGTCAGGCCTCCTGTCCGGATGCCAGTCGTGATGAGGGCCCGGACCCGGACGGTATCCGTAGTGCCTGTCATACCAGTACCAGTCGTTCCAATACCAGTCATTCCAGTACCAGTCGTTCCAGTACCAGCTGCTGCCATAATACCACGAACTGTACGGATAATAATAGGAATAAGGGTAATACGAATATGTGCTCCAGCCGTAAGGTGTCGGATAGACAGGCACATACACTATGCTGGACGAGGTGGTCACCGTGGACCATCCGTTCTCGTCGTATTCCAGCTTTATCTGGTCGTCGAACTCCGTGCCCGCGGCATTGGCCAGGGTGGAAGTCCCGCTGGATGAAGTGGCCTTATAGTAGATACCGTCCTGAAATCTGGCGTCCGCATACTGCCCCGCGGTTCCACAGGAAGTGATCGCCAGAGAGAGAATCATTAAAAGGATAAAAGCTCGTTTCATAGTGAATCTCCTATAATAAAAATTTGTATCTTTGCACGCAATTATCGTACCGCCTGCATTTCAGGGGTATGTTAAGTACAATTATAGACATTTTATCAGTAAAAGACAATACCTGTATGGCAAAAGAAATTACACCCAGAAGCGAAAACTATTCTCAATGGTACAATGACCTCGTGGTAAAGGCAGACCTCGCGGAGCAGTCCGCAGTGAGGGGCTGTATGGTCATAAAGCCCTACGGCTACGCCATCTGGGAGAAGATGCAGTCCATCCTGGACGGAATGTTCAAGAAGACGGGTGTACAGAACGCATATTTCCCTCTTTTCATCCCCAAATCGTTCTTCAGCCGCGAGGCTGAGCACGTGGCGGGATTCGCGAAGGAGTGCGCAGTGGTTACGCATCACCGCCTTATGAACGACCCTGACGGGAAGGGCGTGGTGGTGGATCCTGACGCGAAACTCGAAGAGGAACTCATAGTAAGGCCGACTTCGGAGACTATCATCTGGAGCGTTTACAAGAACTGGATCAAGTCCTGGCGCGACCTCCCTATCCTGTGCAACCAGTGGTGCAATGTAGTAAGGTGGGAGATGCGCACGCGTCCGTTCCTGCGCACCGCGGAATTCCTGTGGCAGGAAGGCCATACGGCACACGCCACGGCCGAAGAGGCCCAGGCCAAGGCTGTGGAGATGGTGGGCGTGTATGCCAAGTTCGCCCGCGAAACGATGGCTCTGCCTGTAGTGGTGGGCCACAAGAGCCCCAACGAGCGCTTCGCCGGAGCCCTGGACACCCTCACCATTGAGGCTATGATGCAGGACGGCAAGGCCCTCCAGGCCGGCACATCCCATTTCCTGGGACAGAACTTCGCCAAATCGTTCGACGTGAAATATACCGACAAGGAAGGCAAGGACCAGTACGTCTGGGCTACCTCGTGGGGCGTGAGCACACGTCTTATGGGAGCGCTCATAATGGCGCACAGCGACGACAACGGTCTGGTGCTGCCTCCGGCATTGGCCCCTATCCAGGTGGTGATGGTGCCTATCTACAAGACCGCTGAGCAGCACGACGAGATCATCGCGCGCTTCGAGGGCATCAAGGCCGCTCTCGAAGGACTCGGCATCAGCGTGAAGATCGACGACAGGGACACCCTGCGTCCGGGATTCAAGTTCGCCGAGTGGGAGCTGAAGGGCGTGCCTGTACGTCTGGTTATGGGTACGAACGACCTGGCGAACGGTACGGTCGAATTGGCCCGCAGAGATACGCTCGAGAAGAGCACACTCCCGGCAGAGGGGATCGAAAGCTATGTTAAGGAACTGCTTGGCCTGATTCAGGAGAACATCTACAAGAAGGCGTTCGATCTGCGCGATTCGAAGGTGCGCAAGTGCGATTCCTGGGAAGAGTTCAAGGAGGAGATCAAGAAGGGCGGATTCCTGCTCTGCCACTGGGACGGCACGGCCGAGACCGAGCAGAAGATCAAGGACGAGACCAAGGCGACGATACGCTGCATCCCAGTGGACAGCTTCGTCTGCGAGGAGGATGGAGTGGACATCTACTCCGGGAAACCTTCGAAGGGAAGAGTCATATTTGCAATTGCATATTAGTTAGTTATGAAGAAAATAGTATTATCAGCATTGACATTCTGCGCATTTTCCCTCGGCGTGTTCGCCCAGGACGACGCAGTGCAGAAAGCTGCCGCAGACGCTGCCGCAGAACTTTCACAGGCCCCTCAGGAAGAGGTGGCAACGCCCAAACCGAACTACTGGTCATCTTCGCTTCAGGTCAACCTGGGCTACAACATGACCAACCTGAGCAACTGGGCCGCCGGCGGTTACAACACCGTGACCCTCACCACGAACCTCGACGCGAGCGCCAATTATGCGCGTGACCTTATGAGCTGGAACAACCGTCTGCAGCTCGACTACGGATTCCTCTACTCGAACGAGAAGGAGAACATTCTGCAGAAGAGCAACGACCGCATATATTTCGAGAGCAAATGGGCCTACCAGACCTCAAGCGGATCGAAATTCAACTACACCGCATCCTTCAACTTCCGCAGCCAGTTCTCCGACACTCCTGAATCATACGAAAAGGATGACAACGGCAAATGGTATGAGAAAGGCATCAAGTCCGGATTCATCTCCCCTGCCTACACCGACATCGCACTCGGTATCCAGTGGAAGCCTTCCGACTGGTTCGACGTGAACTTCGCCCCTCTTACCGGCGGCTTCACCATCTGTTCCAACGAGGCGCTGCGTGCAAGCTACGGTATGAAGACCAAAGCCGACGGGGTCACCTACAACTCAGCCCTCTTCCAGTTCGGTGCCCAGCTGAAGGCCAATCTGAAAGTCTCCATCAACGACAACTTCTCTTACGAGACCCAGGGCGTGCTCTTCACCGACTATCTCAACGAACCTTACTTCCGCGTGAACTGGGACAACGCCATCAACTGGCAGGTGAGCAAGTACATCAAGTTCGCCTTCAAGACCTGGCTGATCTACGATCCTAACGTGACCATCACCGACACCCTCGAGGACGGCACGACTTCCACCAGACAGCGCGGCGTACAGTTCAAGGATTTCCTCTCATTCAGCTTCACCTACACCATCGCAAGCAAAAAATAGCTCAATATGACCAGACTTCTCCTGGCAGTCAGCGGAGGAATTGACTCTATGTATATGGCAAACAGGGCACTCGAAAGCGCCCTGTTTCCATCTTTGCACATAGAGAAATGGGCTGTGGCCCACTGTAACTTCCACCTGCGGGGAGAAGAAAGCGACGGTGACGAGGACTTTGTGCGGCAGTGGTGCGCCGAGCACGATGTAGAGTTCTTCTGCACCGGGTTCGACACCGCCTCATACGCCCGCGAGCATGGGCTGAGCACCGAGATGGCGGCGCGCGAACTGCGTTACGACTGGTTCGCGCAGCTTTGCGCCCGGGACGGGTTCGACGCTGTAGTCGTGGCGCATAACAGCGACGACAATGCCGAGACGCTGCTGCTTAATATGCTGCGCGGGTGCGGAAGCCGGGGAATGCGAGGGATGAGCGAGGACAGCGGAGAATTCCCGCGACGGATACTGAGGCCCCTGCTGCAGACAAGTCGGGAAGAGATTCTTAACCTTATGGCTACCCGTGGGCTCTCCTGGAGAGAAGACAGGACGAACGCCGAAGACATCTACAGGCGGAATCTGCTCCGTCACCGGGTGCTTCCGGTATTCAAGGACATCAATCCTGCGGCGCTGCGTACGCTCTCCCAGGATATGGCCCATATCCGCGAAGTGGACGACATCGCTTCGGACTATTATATGGAGCACCGCCGGAAAGTCGGTTGCTTCACTGATCTTTTCAAATTAAAGCACTGGAAATACATCCTTTACAGGGAGCTGGAAGCCCGCGGCTTCGGCCAGGGCGTTTACAGTGACCTGTGCGCTCTTCTGGAATCCGGCCGTCCGGCCAGCGGGAAAAGGTTCCACAGCCCTCTGTGGACTCTTAACTTAAGTTCCGAGGGGATTCATTTCACTCCGTTCAACGGCGCCGAAGCATCAGGCGAAAGCGTTCTGGTGAATGGCGAAGGCACTTTTACAGTGGCCGGGCGCAGCTTTACCGTAAAGGCCGAACGGATAAGGGATTCACTGAAAACCGCCGAGGGCGAGATCCTGGCAAGTCCGCGCGCGCTGTCGTTCCCATTCCGGGTGCGCACCTGGAGGGAGGGCGACTGGATGCAGCCCATAGGGATGAAGGGGCGGAAAAAGATAAGCGACCTGTTCACGGATCTTCACATCCCGGCTTATCTTAAGGAGAGGGAGCTTGTTCTGATCACGGACCCGGACGAGAGCGAAGTGCTGGCACTTCTGTGCCGCAGGCCCTCAGAAAAAATCAAGGTCTGCCGTGAAGCAGACCCTGAGATACTTTCCATCAAGGAAATCACTACATCGAAATAGTCGGAATGAACGGAAGCGAGGCGAAAATCATCTCGTGGTTCCCGTTCTGCCACCTGTCCAGCCAGGTCTTGTAGTAATTGGTCCAGTTACTGTAAACCGAATAGTCGTTCACCGTGCCGCTGATGGCTTCGGTAATGGTCTCCATCAGGGTGAGTTCGCGAGGATATTCCACTATGTTCCAGTCACTGAGGTCGTCATCGCCTCCGCAGATGGCGGCGTAGCTGAGGGCGTCCTTTAGACCTCCTATCTCATCCACCAGGCCGATTCCTATGGCGTCGCGGCCGGTCCATACGCGGCCCTGTGCGATCTCATCCACCTCGGCCACAGAGAGATTGCGTCCTTCTGAGACGAGTCCGAGGAAGGTGGTGTAGATGCTTTCTATGCTTCTCTGCATATAGGCGGCCTCTTCCTTTGTGAAAGGACGAGCCTGGTTGTACATGTCGGAATGTTTGTTCGAAGACACGCTCTGGACGCCGATGTGAAGGGTCTCCTTGTAGAGTTTGGAGAAGTCAGGCACCATTCCGTACACTCCGATGGAGCCGGTAAGGGTGGTGGCGTTAGAATAGATTCTGTCGGCGCCGTTCGAGATCCAGTATCCGCCGGATGCTGCATAGTCGCCGTACGAAGCGATCAGAGGCTTGACCTCGCTCAGGCGGTCGAGCTCGTGGCGTATCTTCTCGGAAGCGACCACGCTTCCGCCCGGAGAATTCACGCGAAGCACCACGCTCTTGACGGTGCTGTCCCTGCGCACGGTCTCAATTATGGAAGCGAAACGGTCTCCGTCCACGTTCTGAACGTCATATCCGTCCACGATGTTACCGTTGGCATAGATGACGGCGATCTTCTCGGACGCGCGGAAGTTGTTCTTCGAGTGGGTATTGGCATACTCGGCGAAAGGGATGAACTGCACCGCGTCGAAACTGTCCACCTGGGCCAGAACGGCGAGCTTGTTCTCGAGTTCGTAACGGTCGAGAAGCTCATCCACGAGTCCGGCGGACACGAAATCCGCAGGCAGGCAGAGGTCGAGGTTGTCGATGGAGGCGTTGATCTCCGCTGCGCTCAGGCCGCGGCTGCGGGCCATCTCCTGCACGAAGGAATCCCACATGGAATCCACCATCACCTGATTCTGGTGAAGGTTCTCGGGGCTGGCTGAAGAACGGATGTACATCTCGCCGGCGGACTTGTATTTGCCGTGGCGGATGAGCTGCACGTTCACTCCTATCCTGTCAAGCGCATCGCCGAGGAAAACCAGCCTGCCGGCTATGCCCAGGAACAGCGGGTTGCCGCCCTGGTAGGAGCCCATATAGACCTTGTCGGCCGCGCTGGCCAGATAGTACGAGCCCGTGGTGGGGTTCTCCATATATGCGACTACAGGCTTGCCGCTGGCACGGAAGGCCTGGAGCGCGTGGCGGAATTCGCCTATGGTGCCGGTGCCTATCGAGAGGCCGTCGGTCTTAAGATAGATGCACTTGACGCCCGGATCCTCAGCGGCTATCTCTATGGCGTTGAGGGCCTTGAGAAGTCCCAGCGTGGTGCGGGTCTCCCTGGAGAAGTTAAGGGTCTCTCCGCTCTGCTCGGCGAGGGTAATCTTCGACATGTCTATCTTCAGAATTCCGGTCGAAGGGACGGCCACAGTCTTCTGCCCCAGAGAGACGAAGCTGGCGAGAATGCCGAATCCGATCAGATTGACGATTATCAGTCCGAGGATTACGGCCAGGAGTGTTTTGAAAAAATTCTTCATCTGCCTAATGTGTTTGTGCGACAAAAGTAGTAAATTTGTGGGATAAATATAAAGAATATGGTTCAAAAACCCAGCATCCCGAAAGGCACGAGGGATTTCGGTCAGAGAGAGATGGCCGAACGCAATTATATCTTCAACACCATCAAAAGCGTATTCCACCTGTACGGATACTCCCAGATAGAGACTCCGGCTATGGAGAACCTGTCCACCCTGATGGGCAAATACGGCGAGGAAGGCGACAAGCTTCTGTTCCGCATCCTGAATTCGGGTGACGCGTTCGCCGACGTGGACACTTCGAAGCCTCTCACTCCGCAGGTGTGCGAGAAAGGTCTTCGCTATGACCTCACCGTGCCGTTCGCGCGATATGTGGTTCAGCACCAGAGCGAGATCTCGTTCCCGTTCAAGAGATTCCAGATCCAGCCGGTGTGGCGTGCCGACCGGCCTCAGAAGGGCCGCTACCGCGAGTTCTACCAGTGCGACGTGGATGCCATAGGGTCCAAAAGCCAATTGTGCGAGCTGGAACTGGTCCAGATAGCGGACGAAGTGTTCCGCAGACTCGGCATCAATGTGGCGATAAAGATAAACAACCGCAAGGTGCTCAGCGGTCTGGCGGAGATTTGCCAGGCGCCTGACAAGGTAGTTGACATCACCGTGGCCATAGACAAGCTCGACAAGATAGGGCTCGACGCCGTGAAGGCCGAACTTCTGGAGAAGGGCCTGAGCGAAAAGGCCGTGGCTCTGCTCGAGCCGGTATTGACCCTCAGCGGCAGCAACGAAGAAAAGATCAGCGTGATGCGCGGTCTTATGGCAGGCTGCGAGATTGGCCTGAAGGGACTCGACGAGCTGGAAGAATTGGCCGGGTACATCAAGGCGGCCGGAATCCGGACGAAGTGGGAGATAGATCTGTCGCTCGCGCGCGGTCTGAACTACTACACCGGAGCCATCTTCGAGATCAAAGCTCTTGATTATCAGATAGGAAGCATAAGCGGAGGCGGACGCTACGATAACCTGACCGGCATCTTCGGACTTCCGGACATGTCGGGCGTGGGCATCAGCTTCGGCGCGGACCGCATCTACGACGTGCTGAAGGGTCTGGACAAGTTCCCTAAGGACCTGGGCAGCACCACCGGTCTTCTGTTTGCCAATATGGGCTCAGCCGAATGCGCCTACATCCTGCCGGTCAGCATCGAACTGCGCAAGCGCGGCATCAGCACGGAGGTTTATCCGGACAGCTGCAAGCTCAAGAAGCAGTTCGACTACGCTGACAGAAAGGGCATTCCGTTCCTTTCCATCTGCGGCGAGTCCGAGAAGGAAAGCGGCACGGTACAGATAAAGAACCTCGCCACGGGTCAGCAGGAAAGCTTCGCGAAGGACGACATCGACGCGATGGCCGCGTTCCTGGCCGCATAGCTATGGACGAGTTTGAGCGCCTGCGTCAGGAGATCGACGGGATAGACCGCGAGCTGGCTTCCGCATTCGAAAGGCGGATGCAGGTGGCCGGGCGCATTGGCCTGGTGAAAGCCAGAAGAGGAGCCGCCGTACTGGACGAAAAGCGCGAACAGGCCGTGCTGGAAAGCCGCAGGGGCTACATTGACGACCCTGCCCTTCTTCCCTACTGGGAGGAGGAACTGAAGTGTCTGATGAAACTATCCAGGGACTACCAATGGACTTTAAACGAAAACTCCCCATCCCTAAAGAAATAAAGGAGCAGTATCCGCTCTCGGAAGATGGCGCCCGTCTGAGGGCTCAGACCATAGCGGAGGTTGAGGCCATCCTGTCAGGACGTGACGACAGGATGCTGCTTCTCATCGGCCCCTGCTCGGCGGACAGGGAGGATTCGGTGAGCCTTTATCTGGAGCGGCTGCGCGATCTTCGAGACAGGGTGAAGGACAGGATATGCATCGTCGCCAGGCTCTACACCGGAAAGCCGCGCTCGAAGGGGAACGCCTACAAGGGGATGCTGCACAGACCGGACCCGGAATCGGGCAGCGACGATATCCTCAAAGGGCTTCTGTCCATCCGTAAAATACATCTTAAAGCATTGGAAGACATAGGGATAGGCTGCGCCGACGAGTTGCTTTACCCCGAGAGCTACAGGTTCACTTCCGATCTTCTGTGCTACACCACGGTGGGGGCGCGATCCACGGACAACCAGCAGCACAGGCTCACCGCCAGCGGGCTGGACGTGCCGGTGGGCTTCAAGAATCCTATGAACGGAGATCTGGGGGCGCTTCTCGGCGCGATAGAGACGGCACAGAACGAGCATCTGTTCATCTACAGGAACTGGGAGGTTCAGAGCCAGGGGAACCCTTACGCCCACGGGATCCTGCGCGGATATGTGGACAGCGAAGGGGCCAATCACCCGAATTACGGACTCGAGCCGCTCCGGCAGGCCGCGCTGCGCATTCATGGCTCGGCCCTTAGGAATCCCGCGCTTCTGGTGGACTGCAATCACTCTAATTCCAGTAAGGACTATCTGCGGCAGATCGACATCGCAGAGGATGTTCTGAGATCCAGAGAAGCATCTTCAGAGGTCCGCGCCGCCGTAAAGGGACTTATGATTGAATCATACCTGGAAGACGGGGCGCAGAGCGAGCAGGGAGGCCTGTTCGGATGCTCCATCACTGACCCCTGTCTGGGCTGGGAAAAGACGGAAAAACTGGTTCTGGAACTTGCCGATTTGTGGTAAAACCACTACCTTTGTGTCCCGTTATGATTTACGGGTTTGACAACGACAAGTATTTGAAGATTCAGTCCGAACACATCAAGCAGAGAATTTCTGAGTTCGGCGACAAGCTTTACCTCGAATTCGGGGGCAAATTATTCGACGACCATCACGCAAGCAGAGTTCTGCCGGGTTTCAAGCCCGACTCCAAGATGCGCATGCTCCAGCAGCTGTCCGACAGCACTGAGATCATCATCGTGATCAGCGCGCTGGACATCGAGCGGAACAAGATACGCACCGACCTGGGCATCACCTACGATATGGATGTGCTGCGTCTGCACGACGAGTTCGAAAAGCACGGATTCCTGGTCAGCGCCGTCGTCATCACCCACTATAACGGCCAGGCTAGCGCCGATAACTACCGTGCCAAGCTCGAAAGGCGCGGCATCAAGACCTACTACCACCACACCATCGAAGGCTACCCCAACAACGTGGCCCTGATCGACTCCGACGATGGATTCGGCAAGAACGACTTCGTACCTACCACCCGCCCGCTGGTCGCAGTGACCGCCCCGGGCCCGGGAAGCGGCAAGATGGCCGTCTGCCTGTCGCAGCTCTACCAGGAGCACAAGCGCGGGGTCAAGGCCGGCTATGCCAAGTTCGAATCCTTCCCTATCTGGAACCTTCCGCTGAAGCACCCTCTGAACCTCGCCTACGAGGCGGCGACCGCCGACATCAACGACATCAATATGATAGACCCGTTCCATCTGGAGGCCTACGGGAAGATGGCGGTGAACTATAACCGCGACATCGAGATCTTCCCTGTGCTCAACGCCATATTCGAAAGCATCTACGGAGAGAACCCGTACAAGTCCCCTACCGATATGGGTGTCAATATGATAGGCTACTGCATGTGCGACGAGGAGGTCTGCTGCGAGGCTGCCAGGCAGGAAATAATCCGCCGCTACTACGACGCCCTCGACAGGATGGCCGACGGTGCCGTGAACGACAACGAGATCAACAAGATCTCCTCCCTTATGAAGCAGGCCAAAATAGACACGTCCTTCCGCAAGACCACCGTTGCGGCCAACGAAAGAAAGGCCCGCAGCGGAGGATTGGCCTCGGCGGCGATAGAACTGGCCGACGGCACCATCATCACCTCCGAAAGCAGTCCGCTGCTGGGATCGAGCGCCGCGCTCATCCTCAACGCCACCAAATATCTCGCGGGCATAGACCACGACATCAAGCTCATTCCGCGCGATATGATAGAGCCTATCCAGAAGACCAAGGTATCCTACCTGCACGGGCACAATCCGCGCCTGCACACCGACGAGGTGCTGGTCGCCCTGTCGCTTCTGAGCCTTACCGACGACAAGTGCCGCAGGGCCCTGGCCCAGCTGCCTGAGCTGGAAGGCTGTCAGGTGCACTCCACCGTAATGCTAAGTGAGGTCGACAGAAAAGTCTTCAA
>CAVBDE010000019.1:0-23822 GCA_963594055.1 Anaerovoracaceae bacterium
CCCCGCGATGGGATGACAAAGGTACAAATTTATTTTGTATCTGCAAATAATTTTTCGCCCAAACGTCACGCCGGTCAAAACAGACCGGCATATCGTCCGGCAAAACCACCTGGACAATCTACAAGGCACATCATTCCACCTGTAAATATCGTGACGGATTTCCTTCTATACCAGCAGTATGACGAAGAACACCAGGGCGAAGATTTCAAACTTGCGCTTTCCGTCGAGGGACTCGTCTATGATGAGTTCGGACGGATCGGTGGAGGTCATCGCGCGAAGAGAATCCTCGTCAAAGGACAGGAATTCGCGCATAGTCCATTTCTGAGCGATCTGTCCGCCGGAGATGAATGTCACCCCGGGATTGGCCCTGTTGATACTCATAAGTGTGCGTCTGTCAGCCAGATACGCATTGTCCTCCTCGAACGGCAGTGTCCCGTTCACGGCCAGCACCGTGCGCATCCCGGCCTTTCTGGCGAGCGTCCGGGCGGAAGCGATCTGCTCCGCACTGACCTTCAAAGGGTTGTACACCGAGATAAACGCCACCTTGCCCTTCAGCAGGTGCGAATCCACATACTCCCCGTCCGCGTCCATAAGGCTGATGTCACCCTCCTCTATCTCGTGGCCCGTGCTGAGGTTGGTGAGGTCCAGAAGGGGAAGATTGGCATAAGAATATATGGTGAAGGCGATTATCATCGCGTAGGAGATGCCGCTCAGCACCTTTCTGTACAGCGGTCGCGGGTAGCTCGTGGCATACGGGAGGAATGCCAATGCCCACAGGGCCAGAAGCACCAGGTTCTTCACAAAGCTCTGCAGGTGAGTGAGATGGATCACCTCTCCGAAGCAGCCGCAGTCCATCTCGGGATTGAAGATGAGAAGCAGCAGGGTGAGGAAAGTGAATATGCCCAGCAGTCCAAGCGTAATGTTTCTCAGGACTCTGACCCAGATGCCGCTGATAAGGGACACGCCCACGAAGCACTCCAGCAGATTGAAGATGAGGGAGAATCCGTCCGAGAGCCCCTTCAGGAAGCCAAGATGCAGAAAATTCAGGTAGGATTCCATCACCAGGGAGCTTCCGATGGGGTCCATCACCTTGAAAAGGCCGCTGACCAGAAAAACCGCGCCCAGAACGAATGCGCTGAGCCTTCGAAGAAAACTAAAGCGTCTCATCCACCATCTCCTTTATCTTTGTGAATATGGAGTCCGCATCCAGCATACGGCCTTCGCTGTCGGCGCAGTCCACCACCTTGAGGGACTTATCGTCAGCCGCCTGCCTGAGATACATTTGCTTTACCCTCTTCTGGAAGGCTATGGAGGACTCGTGTATGTCCTGCGCTCCGGCCAGATAGTTCCTGTCGTCACCCTCGCGTGAATGGGTAAGATTCCGCTCCACGAAATCTATCGGCACGTCCAGGAAGATGTTCAGATCAGCCACCGGCTCGCCGAAATCCCCGAATTCGGTCGAGAAGATCCAGCGCCGGAGAGCGTCGGCCTGCGCCTCGTCGGAAAGCTTGGCGCACTGATAGGCTATGTTCGAATACACATACCTGTCCAGCAGCACGGTCTTCCCTTCGGCGAGCATCTGCCTGATGGCCGGAGCGGCACCGTGCCTGTCCTCGGCGAAGAGCAGAGCCACGAGCTGGGGATGCACGGCGTCATTGGCCCCGAAATCCCCGCGCAAGAAACGCGAGATGAGGTCTCCGTACACTGGAGCGTCGTAACGTGGAAAATGTATGTATTCGCATCCGCCGCACCTGCGGTCCAGATATTCCTTCAATCTTCTGACCTGTGTCGATTTGCCGGCACCGTCCAGACCTTCCAATACTATCAGCATCTATAAAGTTTCGCTAATATTAAATTTATCTTTTTCCCTTTCCTCGGGAAAGAGGCTTACACCGTATTCGTGCAAAATTAACTAAATTTGTGTTATGTTCCGCAAGGTGGAAAAAATTAGGACACGAACTGCGCTATGGTCAAGATAATGGGCATAATAAATCTGACTCCGGACTCCTTTTTCGAGAAAAGCCGGTACAATTTCTCGATTCTGGACAGTGCGGCGGACATCGTGGACGTTGGGGCCGTGTCCACCAGGCCCGGCGCGGCGGATGTCGGCGTGGAGGAAGAATGGTCGAGGCTCGAGGGGTTTCTCAAGAATTGGCACAGCGACAAACAACTGTCCATCGACACCACCTCGTCAGTCATCGTGCGAAGGGCGTTCGAGACCGTGGGCCCGTTCATCGTGAACGACATTTCCGCTGGGGAGGATGACCCGAAGATGCTGCAGACCGTCTCCGAACTGGCCCTTCCCTACATCGCGATGCACAAGAAGGGCAACCCGCGCAACATGGATTCCCTGGCGGACGAAGGCGCCCCGATAATGGACACGCTGACGGATTATTTCACGCAGTTCGCGGAAAAGGCGCGCGCCGAGGGCATCACGGACTGGATTCTGGACCCGGGGCTGGGATTCGCGAAGACCGCGCGGCAGAACATCGAGATAATTGAGCACCTGGAAGCGCTGAAGAAATTCGGCCGCCCCGTTCTGACAGGAGCAGCCGACAAGAGATTCACCGAAGGGAATACCGAATATTACCACCTTCTGGCCCTACGACACGGAGCCGACATTCTCAGAGTCCACGACGTGCAGGCGGCTCAGCGCACCTATGCCCGCTATCAGGCTGAGCGCGAAGAACACGAATAGCACCCAGTAGCACCCTTCCGGCATAACGTTAATCCAGCTGTCCGTATCGCCGATCTCGTCTATCCTGCTCACCAGGAGCGACGTGAAATTATTCGTAAAGTGCATCAGGACAGTGAGTTTCAGACTTCCCGTCTTATAATATACATACCCGAACAGAGCGCCGAGAAGGAACGCAGGGAGCGCCTGCCACAGATTCCCGTGGATGACCGCGAAGAACAGGGCCGACAGCGCTATGGCAAATGCCGGATGCGTACCGTTCTTAAGGAGCCCGCGCAGAATCATTCCCCTGCAAAGCCATTCCTCGAGGAGCGGAGCCATCACAGCCACCGATATGAAGTTCAGCCAGAAATTCCCTCCCGTAGCGGATGCCAATGCCTGCTGCAAATATTCGGGCATCTCCGGAAGCAGCGAATTCAGAATGTCGCACACGAACGAAGCCGCGAACGTGAGCACCGCCACCAGCGGGAACAGAAGCCAGTCACGCCCGCTCACCGGACGGTCCAGAACGCTCTTCACAGAGTCTTTCTTGCGTCCCTGAACACAGGCCAATATCCCCGTGAACAGGAACATCGCCGGATATGACACGAGCATCGAGACTTCCGTGCCAATCCCCGCCTTCGCGAGAATCAGCGTCAGCACGGAGCCGAGCACGACGCCCATAAGGAACGTGAGCGCTATCAGAAGGATGCCCTTCCAGGACGGCGCCCACGAGAGTTTACTGGCGCTTGCCATAAAGCGGAGAAGGATAAATGCCTTTCTCTACCAGTTCGGCGAACTTGGCCACCACCAGAGGTCTGTCCTCCTTGAAGGTGACGCCGAACCATTTGTCAGGGGTGCTGAGCACATCGCACTCGCCCTCTCCGGACTTGATGTCACAGTCCACCACGTAAGGTATGTAGAACTCCTTCTTAAGCTCGGTGTGGTTCTCGTCCAGGAACTTCTTGAACAGGTTCTCGGCCTTGACGAAGAAGTCAGGGGTGAAGCACCACATGTTCATCGAGCAGAGGTCCTTGGCCTTCACCTCGCCGCGAAGCGAAGTGATGGAACTGTCCCCGCGAAGCACTCCGTCCTCATCGAACATCACGTTGTGGGTCTCCACCACGTCCAGAAGCTTGCCGCCCTCATCATAGGTACATATGCCGCGCGATACGCCGCCGGACTCGGAGAGGGTATGGTCTATCTCGAAGCCCACGAGGGCATATACGTTCTGGGTATGCTCATGCTTCCGGCACCAGTCTGCCGCTATGCAGAAGGAAGTCTGTCCGTAGAAGTCGTCTCCGTTGATGACCACAAAAGGCTCGTGGATGGCGTCCCTGGCCATAAGCACTGCGTGTGCGGTACCCCACGGCTTCTGCCTCTCGGGGTTGAGGGTGTAGCCGGCAGGGATCTTGTCGAGCTCCTGGGTCACGAACTGGAACTCCAGGGGAGCGCCGTCCTGGCATTTCACACCGGAATATTTCTCCCTGACGGTCTGTTCCATCTGGTCCTTAAAATACTCCCTGACGATGTAGACGACCTTGCCGAAGCCGGCGTGTACAGCGTCGTAAATGGAATAATCTATAATGGTTTCGCCCGATGGGCCAAGTCCGTCCATCTGTTTCAGTCCGCCATATCGGCTGCCCATTCCGGCAGCGAGAACAAGAAGTGTAGGTTTCATATAATTCTTATGTTTTAGAACTCGGCAAATTTAGTTAAATTTGCGCAATTATGGGCATAATGAGGAAAATTTGGGACAAGCGCGAAGACGGGAACAGGGCCGAGACCCGCTCCCTCATACGTGTGACCATCGCGGCCTTCGCCGCATTCCTGGTTTTCCTGTGCATCAAACCGGACAACGTGTTCCAGTGGATCAAGGCGGGGATCACCATTTCCGGCCAGAACCGCGAGATCAGGAACAACGCGGCCCAGATCAAGGAATTGGACAGAGCCATCTACCTTCTCAATCACGACAGGGACTCGCTGGAGACATTTGCCAGGGAGAGGTTCCATTTCGCGCAGAAGGGAGATGACATTTATCTGGTTGACGAATGAACCCTAAAGGAAAGATACTTTTTCCCATCCTGCTGCTGGGCAGCATCACCATAGGAATAGCCTCGGAGATGATGGCAGGACCCGTCCTGCCGTCAGCCGCCCCGTCCGAGGGCGCCGCTCCCGACACGGTGGTCTATCCGAAGGACAACTACAAGAAGAACCGCAAGGGCAATTTCGACGCGGTGCAGATAGCCGACTCCCTTCTGGGAGGGCCTGACAGCCTGTCTTTCGGGCCCATCGACTCATCCGCCCTTGGACCGGTCCTCACCGCCCGTGACACCATCTTCGCACCGGACTCCCTTAAGGACATCGACCCGTTCAGATACAAATACTACGTCGAACTGCTGGACTCCCTGACCCACAGACAGACCAGCGACTCGCTGCGCGCGAGCGGAGATTCCCTGCTGCTGTGCGAAGCTGTAAAGCTCGACTCCCTGTACAAGGTTGACTCCACCCTCCGGGCCAAGGCGGCATTCGAAAAATGGTACAGTTCCCTGTCGAAGGAAGACAGGAAAAAATACGACAATGAGCAGAAGGAGCTTCGCAAGAAGGCCCGCACCGACTCGCTGCGCCTCGTCGCGGAGGACAAAAAGGCCATCAGGGACAGCATCACGAAGAACACCCCGCGCATCCTGGACACCTATGCCATACCCGATTCGATGCATTACAAGCGCATCATCTCGTGGACTGCCGACAGGGATTTCCAGGACCTGAAGGTGGAGATTCCGGACTCGGGATACAACTACCATTTCTACGACTACGACTTCCAGCGCAGGGACGTGAACGCCACCTGGCTGGGCGTGGCGGGCTCCCCTGTCCAGTACTACAATTTCTTCCTGCGCGGAAAGGCCTGCCAGACAGGCTTCTGGGACTCTTACAGCGCCTGGAGCTACACCCCTGAGACATTCAGGCAGTACAATACGAAGACCCCGCATACGGAACTCGCCTACTTCGGAACGCTCCTGGCGGGCGACGCGAAGGAATCGGACAACCTCCACTTCCTGACCACCCAGAACATCACTCCGGCCCTGAATTTCAGCATCCTATACGAGAAATGGGGCGGCGCGGGCATACTGCTCAACGAAAAGACCTCGAACAACACGATAGGGCTCGGACTGAACTACCTCGGCAAGAAGTATCTGGTAGGCGCCGGCCTCATCAGGAACAACATCTCAATGGGCGAGAACGGCGGCATCACGGACCTCTCCGAGATAAGGGACACCACCATAGACTCGAAGGAAGTGGGCGTGGCGATGACCGCAGCCGCCTCCACCACTCAGAAGACCACCTTCTACGTGGACCAGCAGCTCCGCATTCCGTTCAATTTCATCAACGATATGCGGAAGGCCAAGGACAGCACCTATGTGGCCCAGGACGACATCACCACCGCCTTCATAGGCCACGCGCTGGAATACAGCCGCTACGGGCGAATGTACGAGAACGGGGCCGACGCCGATTCGCTTGGCCGGGGAGTGCTCGACAACAGGCTGTACATCAGGCTCCAGCCGTGGAAGGAAACTTCACTCATATCGAAGATAGACGTGGGCATAGGCGACGAATACAGCCGCTACCACTATGTTACCGAGACTGACACCACGTCTCTGGGCGAGAACAACATCTACCTCTACGCCGGGGCCAGCGGGTCCCTGGGGAAGAACACCGGCTGGAATGCCAAGACCCACTACACCCTGATAGGGGCTGCGGCGGCGGATTTCGACGTCACGGCGGCGCTCAACACCCGTTTCTATCCGTTCCGCAAGAACAAGACCTCTCCGGTGGAGCTGGGAGCGGAATTCTCATCCGTAATAAAGCAGCCGGAATTCTATCAGAGACACTTCTACTCGACCATCAACGAGATGCTCCGCTGGGACAAATCGCTGGACAAGGTGTCCCAGACGCAGATCACAGGCCGGATCAACATCCCGCACTGGAGACTGTCCCTGGACGGGGGCTACGCCCTGCTGGGCAACTACACCTATTATAATACGACCGGCGTGCTGCAGCAGAGCGGCGATCTGATCTCCGTATTCAATGCCAATCTGCGCTACGAGGCCGTGCTCTGGAACACCCTTCACCTCGACAACAGAGTCCTGTTCCAGCACTCCAGCGACCAGACCGCCCTGCCGCTTCCGAAACTGGCCCTGAATCTCAAATACTTCGTGCAGTTCCCTGTAAAGGAAAACGTGCTGAACATGCAGATAGGCGTGAACGCGTGGTGCAACACCAAGTGGTACTCGCCGCAGTGGAACTACATCACCGGCGTGTTCCAGAACCAGACCGAATGGGAATACAACAACGGTCCGTTCTTCGACGTGTTCATCAACATGCAGTGGAAGACCTGCTGCATCTTCATAAAGGCGCAGAACCTCGGCCAGGGATGGCCTATGGACCACGCCGACTACTTCAGCGCACACAGACACATAGTGACCAACGGCCTTATGCCAAGCCTCAAGCTCGGCATCTTCTGGCCGTTCTACATCTCTCCTACCCAGAACAGACAGGTAAGCAAGTAAACTATTATGTCCGCAGGGAAATTCATAGCTGGCAGGCTTGAATTCAAAAGTCGATTGGCGTGGGGGGTCACGGCAGTCTCCGCCTTCATCATCGTGCTGTCCGTCAGCATCCTGTGGGGGTTCAAGAAAGAGCTTTACTCCAGCATCTCCGCCGTCTGCTCCGAAGTAAGACTGTTCAGTTCCGAGGGCACCGTGGACACATCCGATCCCGTCTGGGAGGAGCTTAAGAAAGATAGACGCATATCCTCTGTAACCCCAGCTGTCTGTCAGCCTTCCATCATCAAGCGCGGCGGCACGCTCCAGGGAGTTCTGTTCCACAATTCCGACGCGATCACCTCGCGCCTGGGCGCAGTCATTCCGGAGTCGCTGGCCAGGAGCCTGGATGTGGAGCGCGGCGACACGCTTCTGTCATATTTTATCGCGGACAAGGTCAAGGCCAGGAATTTCACAGTGGAGGACATCATCCCCGATCCGGCGCTGCTGGACAAGAACACGCTCATAGCCTACGCGTCCACCTCCGACCTTCAGAGAGTGAAGGGCTACGCCGCCGACCGGGCCGACTGCATGGAAGTCAGGCTTAAGCCGCACCTTCGCGGCAGGGAGTCCATAAATGCGACAAGTCCCGAATTGGCCTGGACCACAGGGTATTATGCCGAGCCGAGCACCCGGAGCTACCCGCTCATCTACGACTGGATACAGGTTCTGGACACCAATGTCCTGGTTATAATGACACTTATGTGCATCGTGGCGGCGTTCAACATGATCTCCGCGTTCCTCATAATGGTCATACGAAGCACCTCCACCATAGGCACGCTCAAGACCCTGGGAATGACCAGCCGGGAGATCAGCAGCGCATTCGTGCGCACGGCGGCGTGGAGCACCGTGAAAGGATTGGCCCTGGGAGATGCTGCGGCTCTGGCTATATGCCTTCTGCAGGACAGAACGCACCTGATAGGGCTGAACCCCGAGAGCTATTTCGTGAGCTATGTGCCTGTACATGTGAATATTCCGGTAATACTTCTGGCCAATCTGGCCGCATTCGCGGTGATAATCGCATTCGTCAGCATCCCGACCCGCAAGATCGCTCAGATAGATCCTGCGCAGAGCACTAAGGGTGAGACTCTCTGAAAACTTCCAGAATGGAAGGATAGGTATTCTTCAGGAACGGCGGCAGACTGCTCTTGGCCACCCAGGCCGCCTTGTTTATGTCTTCCTCGCGCTGCGGAACCAGGTCCAGCGGAGCCGTATCCAGCATATCGTACCACCAGGTGTGCTTCAGATGCCATATTCCGTCCCTGAAATAACAGTGGTCCGTGACGCAGATCAGGTCTCCGAGTTCAAGTTCGCTGATGCCGGTCTCCTCGGTGACTTCGCGAAGAGCCGTCACGCTGATGTCCTCACCCGCCTCCTGATGACCCTTGGGAAGGTCCCATTTGCCGCTGCGGCTGATGAGAAGATAGTCGCCGCGCTTGTTGCGCACAAGTCCGCCGGCCGCGTTCACTTCCTTGAATTCCGCACGCAGGCTGTCATAGGCAGCGTCCGTATCCTCGGCAGGGATGTAGATCTTCGAAAGCGATCTGGTCACCTCGAACATATGTGCGAGCGTGGCTATGTCCATTCCGCTGGCGGGGTGGAAGATGACGGCATTGGCATCCGACAGGCTCTCGTCTGTGGGGCTGCATATTACGATACACCGGTTGTCAAAATATATCTTGTGCATAGGGCGATTTTTCAGGGGGCAAATTTATGAAAAAAACATATCTTTGCACAAAATTTCAAACAGCCTGTTATGGCAGCACAATACAGCAGCAAACACGGTTACGTGGGGCGCAACCCCATGGAACTCTATATGGTCTTCACTGACCTGCGCAATTTCAAGGCTATGATGCCCGAGAGCGAAGAGGTCAGCGTGGAGGCGGACTATGACACCCTGACCGCCACGGCCAAGGGTATGACCTTCTCCCTGAAAGTCACCGACAGGCAGCCTTACACGAAGGTCAGCCTGGAGTCCTTCAACTCCCCTCTCGCATTCACCATCGACTTTCATTTCAATGACATAGGCGGCGGGCGGACGGACTTCTTCATCGACGTGGACGCCCAGATAAGCGGGATGATCAAGATGATGCTCGGCGGGAAAATCAAGGAGGCCCTCGACAAGATAGTGGACGGAATGGTAAGCGCAGGCGCACAGATCTGATGACCCCGCTTCCGGTATCCATAAGGCTGAATCCCTTCAAGGGGCTTGACGGTCCCGAAGGCGCCCCTATACCCTGGAGCCCGTACGGAAGGCTGCTGGAAAGCCGTCCGGTGTTCACTCTCGACCCTCTATTCCACGCGGGATGCTATTATGTGCAGGATTCCTCCGCGATGTATGTGGGGCACATCTTCCGCAAGGCCCTCGCGAAGATCGGCCGCCCGGGTCTGAAAGTTCTGGACCTGTGCGCGGCGCCCGGGGGCAAGACCACCGACCTGGCCTGCTCGCTGCGGGAAGCGTATGGCGACGACTTTCTTCTGGTCAGCAACGAAGTGATGAAGGAACGCGCGCGCGTGCTGTCCGACAACATAGCCCTGTGGGGCGATCCTAACGTGTTCGTATGCAGCGTGGACCCGGCCGTTCTGGGAAGATTGGCAGGATTCTTCGACATCATCGTGTGCGACGCGCCCTGCAGCGGGGAAGGGATGTTCCGCAAAGACGCACGGGCGGTGGAGGACTTCAGCGAACAGACGGTGGAACTCTGTGCGGCCCGGCAGAAGCGCATCCTCTCGGACGTGTGGCCCGCGCTCAGGGAAGGCGGGATCCTCATCTATTCCACCTGCACCTACCAGCAGAGGGAAAACGACGACAACCTTCAGTGGGCGGCCGAGACCCTGGGCGGCGAGATAATCCCCGCCGAAGACGAATTCGCCTCTTACGGGGTCACCCTCACTCAGTTCGGACATCTTCTGAAGGCCGGTGTGGTTCCGGGCGAAGGCCAATGGGTGGGTTCGCTCGTAAAGACAGCCCCTGCCCCCGGGAAATCCGCTTCGCCGGAATCCGTCATCAGGCCAATCCGCTACGGCATATATAAAGGAGAGCAGAAGGGCCGGAAGTTCGTGCCGGATTCAGACTATGCCCTCAGCATCGGGTACGGGGACGAATATCCGCGCATAGACGTGGACAGGAACGGCGCCCTGGAATACCTTCACCACGACACGCTCCGCTTCCCGGACAGCGCGCTGGGATACAATGCCGTATGCTACCGCGGACACCCCCTGGGGTTCGTGAACAACATAGGCAGCAGGTGCAACAACCTCCATCCTGCGGCCAGACGCATACTTATGAACATAAAATAAGTTTCAGGTGAAACTTTCCGGGAAAACCTTCCGTATATAAATAAATTGACTCAATAGAATTACTGTATATGAAACTTTCTCAATTTGACTTCAATCTTCCCGCAGAGAAAATAGCCAAGGAGCCTACCCGCTGGAGAGACGAGTGCAAGCTTATGGTTCTCCACAAGGATACGGGAGAGATTGAGCATAAATTGTTCAAAAACGTTATAGACTACTTCGGAAAGGGCGACCTGTTCGTGCTTAACGACACCAAGGTCTTCCCTGCCAAGCTTTTCGGAAAGAAGGAGAAGACCGAAGCCGACATAATGGTGTTTCTTCTGCGCGAGCTGAACGCCGAGCAGAAGCTGTGGGACGTCATCGTGGAACCTGCCCGCAAGATAAGAATCGGGAACAAGCTCTATTTCGGCGAAGACGACTCCATGGTGGCAGAAGTCATCGACAACACCACCTCCAGGGGCCGCACCCTCCGCTTCCTCTACGACGGACCTTACGAGGAGTTCAAGAAAGACCTCTTCGCGCTTGGCCAGACCCCTGTCCCTGAATGGGTAAAGGAGACTCCGGACGAGAGCGACGTGGAGAATTACCAGACCATCTTCGCGAAGAACGAAGGCGCGGTGTCCGCTCCGGCAGCCGGTCTGCACTTCTCGCGCGAGCTATTCAACAGGATGATTCTCAAGGATATAGACAAGACTTTCATCACCGTACACATGGGCATCGGACACTTCCGCGAAGTGGATGTCGAGGACCTGTCCAAGCACAGGATGGACGGCGAGAGGATGATCATCTCCGAAGAGGCCGCGCAGGCCATCAACAATGCCAAGCGTTCACATCATAAGGTGGTGGGCGTAGGCGTGACGGTGGTACGCGCGCTGGAGACCTATGTCACCACGAACCACGAGGTTAGACCTACCGACACCTGGACGAACAAGTTCATCTTCCCTCCGTACGAATTCTCCATTCCGGACGCCTACATCACCAATTTTCACCTTCCAAAGTCCACGATGCTGATGTCGGTGGCCGCTTTCGGCGGATATGACCTGGTAATGAAGGGCTACAAGGAAGCCCTGGAAGGCGACTACAGGTTCGGTCCTTACGGAGACGCAATGCTAATCCTTTAATATATGGCTGAATACAACATCACCCTGGACCTCAGCGGAGGCTGGGAGAAAGAAGAAAGCACCTACACGGAGTTCGACGGCACCGAGGTGACGCACATCGAATGCCATCTGCCTGACGACGAGGCCCAGAAGGACCTGGCCGTAGTGGACATCTATTCCGGCAAGATGCCTTCCGACACCACCGCGGCTGACGAGGCCCTGGCCAATTACGCCGACATCGTGGGGTTCGACGACAGCGACCCCGAGGATTTCGACCCTATCACGGAATGGCCGTTCGCGGGCAAGAAGGCCTACGGATTCGAGGCCCTCTGCGAGGATGAATCCCCTATGAGGCTTATGTGCGTGGAACTCAAGAAGGGTCTGCTCTGCATTATGAGCATCTGCGCCGAGACCGACGAAAAACTCATCGAGACCATTGAACTGGTCGAAAAGAAACTCCGCTGCAAAGCCGCGGAAAACTAAACCCCGGATTCACTTGACCAAGACTTACAAATATGGAAACTTCATTCGACCTGAGCACATTGGGCGCGGTTACGCTCAATCGTGTATTTGGCTTCAAGCCACAGATTGCACACAGGATTACGGACGAACTGGGCTCCGTCGGGGCCCTGTTCGCGCTTCCTGAACGAACCAGGGACTCTTTTCTGAGTCCGGACTCCCCTTACAGAGGCAAACTCGGCGACGGTGCGCTGGAAGAAAGCCGGCGGGAACTGGAAAGGCTCTCCCGCACCGGAGCGCACTTCATCTCCATCGAGAACGAACTCTACCCTTCGGCGCTCCGCGAATGCGAAGACGCCCCCATTGGCCTGTATTACAGAAGCGTCACCCCTCCGGAGAAGCTGTTCTCGCAGAAGATGATCTCCATCGTGGGCACCAGGGACATAAGTCCTTATGGGAAAGAATGGTGCAGGCGCATCGTGGACGCTCTGTCCCGCGCACCGCTGCGGCCCTGCATCGTCAGCGGACTGGCTCTGGGAGTGGACGGGGTCGCCCACCGCAGCGCCCTGGAATACAGACTGCCCACCATCGGGGTTCTGCCCACGGGGATAGAAACATTCTCGCCGTCTTCGCACGCGGAGCTCGCCAGACAATTGGCATCTACGGAAGGGTGCGCTCTGATCAGCGACTTCCCCGTAGGGTATCCGGTCACATCGGCCAATTTCCTGCGCAGGAACCGCATCATCGCCGGACTCTCGTCCGCCACGATCCTGATAGAATCCAAAAAGCACGGCGGAGGGCTCATCACGGCGCGGCACGCCTTCAGCTACAACAGGGACCTGCTCGTGCTGCCGGGAAGGATAGACGACATCCGTTCGCAGGGCTGCAACAATCTTCTCGAGGAGCGTATCGCCGAGCCCATCGCGAACCTGCAGAATCTGTCATCCAGGCTTGGCCTGGGAAGGACGATGCTCTCGCCCCGGGGCAGCTTCTGTGAAATTCTGGAGCGGCATTATGCGAATCTGCCTCCGGAGATGCTGGAAGACATCCTGCTGGCCGGCAGGCAGATACAGGCTCACCGCGGGATAGACCTGGAGACGGTGGCACAGAATTCAGGGCTTACCTACAACAGGGTTCTGACCCTGTGCATGATGCTTCAGAAGGACGGATTTCTGGAAATTGATTTGCTCCAGAGGTGTCATATTCTCATAAAAAATGAGTAAAATTGCATCCCGAAATGAGATTCATAGACACACATACCCACATAACCGACGAGGCGTTCAAAGGCGAAGAGGACGCGGTGCTTCAGCGCGCTCTGGACGCGGGAGTGGACCGGATGCTGCTGGCGGACATAGACTCTTCCGAAAGGGACGGGATGCTGGCCGCCTGCGACAGGCATCCGGGAGTGCTCTACCCTATGCTCGGGCTGTATCCGGGCTCGGTGAGGGAGAATTGGCAGGAAGAGATGGACAGGGTTTATGCGCTCGCGCAGGGTTCGCGCAAGTTCGTGGCCATAGGCGAGGTGGGGCTTGACTATCACGAAGATACGCAGTTCAGCAGAGAACAGAAGGACGCCCTGGCGGCCCAGCTGGAACTCGCTTCGAAGCTTGGCCTTCCGGTCAACATACATCTGCGGGACGCCACGGAGGATTTCATCGCAGTGATGGAGGCCTGCCGCGCTCTTTCGCTTCGGGGAAACCTTCACGCCTTCAGCGGGAGCTCGGAGTTCCTGCGCAGAATGCAGAAATACGGAGACTGGAGCGTGGGAATAGGCGGAGTTCTGACCTTCAGGAACGCCGGGATAGCGCGGGAAATCGAAAACATTCCGCTCGAAAAGATAGTTCTCGAGACCGATGCGCCATATCTGGCGCCGACCCCGAAACGCGGCACGCGCAACGAAAGCTCGAACATCCCCATTATCGCTCAACGACTTGCGGACATCAAGGGAACGAGCCTTAAGGAAGTGGCGCAAATTACCACGCAAAATGCGCTTAGACTTTTCTCAGGAATAGGCGAATAATTTTTTGAAACCGCAATTTTTTATTAACTTGCAACGATTTTGATAATAACTCAAAACAAATAATTTTTTAATTCAAAACACATTCAAAAACAGTTATGAAAAAGATTTCAATGTTTTTGGCAGCAATGGCCATTATGGTCCTCTCCGCTAACGCAGCATCCGCACAGGATGAAGCCCAGGCTAACACCGAAGCTACAGAGGAGGTCGCAACTGCCACTGAAGCCAATCCGCTTAAGGTAGAGACTGAGATTCCTCTTCACCAGGCTCTCAAGACCAAGTTCATCGAGGGTGGCGCAGGCTTCATGGCACTGATCGTCATCTGTCTTATCCTCGGTCTTGCCCTTTCCATCGAAAGAATCCTTTACCTTTCATTCTCAAAGGTCAATGCGAAGGTTCTCGTAGCCAAGGTTGAGAAAGCTCTCGCAGAAGGCGGTGTGGAGAAAGCGAAGGACGTATGCCGCAACACCCGCGGCCCTGTAGCGAAGATCTTCTTCGACGGTCTTGACCGTTACGATCAGGGCATCGACGTTGTTGAGAAGAATGTCGTTTCTTCAGGTTCAGTTCAGATGAGTCTTCTCGAGAACAACCTTTCATGGATTTCACTTTTCATCGCTCTTGCCCCTTCACTCGGATTCCTCGGAACAGTGGTCGGAATGATCGAGGCCTTCGATGCCATCCAGGCTGCAGGTGATATTTCCCCTAACGTCGTTGCAGGTGGTATGAAAGTCGCTTTGATCACTACCGTGGGTGGTTTGATCGTAGCCATGATCCTTCAGGTATTCTATAACTACATCCTCTCCAAGATCGATGCGCTTACCATCGACATGGAAGAGGCTTCTATAGATCTTGTTGACGCTCTTACTGAATACAAAGCCAAATAATAATGAAATCCAATTATATTAAAATCATCAAGGTTATCCTGCTGTGCTTGCTTTTGATAAGTGTCGGCGTGTCAATCTTCGCATTCGTGAAAGATTTCAACGACCTGTCAATTGAAGTATTCTTCTACTGGACCTACGCGATGATTGCCGTTGCTCTTCTGGCCATCATTTTCGTGGCCGGAGCCATCGGCATCAAGAACGACAAGAAATTCCTCTGGAAGCTTCTTGCCGTCGTCGGAGGTGCGGCAGCAGTATGCGCAGCGGTATATTTCCTTTCTCCAGGTGCGCCTGCCATGGGCATGGCCCAGCAGCCATCTGCAAGCACTCTTAAACTCACAGACACGATACTCAACCTTACCTATCTCGTCGGTGCGGCTGCCATCGTAGCCATCATCGTGGGAGAAGTTTACAAGGGTATCCGTAACAAAAGAGACGCGAGACAATAAATTATGGGTAAGAAGAAAACACCGGGAATCAACTCAAGTTCCACAGCGGACATCGCATTCCTCCTGCTGTGTTACTTCCTTATGACCACCACCATGGGCAGCCAGACGGGTCTTGCACGCCGTCTTCCTCCTATGCCCAATCCTAACGAGAAGCTCGAGGATCAGAAGGTCAACAGGCGTAACATCATCATCGTGAGGATCAGCTCATCCGACAGGATCCTGGTCGGTTCCGAACAACTCGACGTTACCCTTCTTAAAGACAAGGTCAAGGAATTCCTTTCAAATCCTAGCGATGACCCTAACAAGCCTGACAAAGAGATGAAGCTCATCGAAGGCTGGGGCAAGACAGTGCCGGTATCCAAGGGTGTGATATCCCTTCAGAACGACCGCGGTACAAGTTACAAGGCTTACATCGCCGTACAGAACGAACTTGTAAAGGCTGTCAACGAACTTCGCGATGAATTTTCAAGGGCCAATTTCGGAAAGACCTACGCCCGCCTCAGCGAGGAGGAGCAAGATTGGGTAAAGAAGGCTGTGCCTCAGGTAATTTCAGAGGCCGAGCCTATGGATGTTAAAGGCAGCAGATAATAGGAGATAACATTATGTCAAAATTTGGAGGCAGTTCTAACAAAAAAGATGTACCTGGCGTAAACTCAGGTTCAATGTCCGACATCGTCTTCATGCTCCTGTTCTTCTTTATGGTGACCACTCAGATGCGTGAAACCGAGAACAAGGTTCAGGTAAGCATCCCTGAGGCTTCAGAATCAGTGAAGCTCGACCGTAAGGATCTGGCAAGCTACATTAACATCGGAACTCCTATTAAGTCTCTTCAGGCTCAATATGGTACCGATGCCCGTATCCAGCTTAACGATTCATTCAAGACCAAGGAGGACATCCGTGACTTCGTGGCATCTGAACGTGAAGCTATGAACGAGTCCGACCGTCCGCTTATGACCGTATGTATCAGGGCAGACCAGGACGTCAGGATGGGTATCATCGTCGATGTGAAGCAGGAGCTTCGCCGCTGTTCAGCGACAAAGATCATGTACTCAGCGAGAAAACCGGCCGAATAAAAAGGCCCTTCTGATATGAGCGGCCCCCCGGCACAAAGGAGGGCCGCTTTTTAAAATAAAAACAAATGGCTACAGAAATACTGCGAACAAAGGTTAAGGATCTGCTTGGAATGCAGGCAGGTCAGAAGGTCCTGGCCAAAGGTTGGGTAAGGACCAAACGAGGCAACAAGGAGATTGCATTCATCGCACTCAACGACGGATCCACCATCAAGAATGTACAGATCGTCGTGACAAAGGACGAGAAGACCAATGAGATCCTGTCCAAGATCACGACGGGAGCCTGCGTCAGCGTGGAGGGAGAACTCGTGGAGTCAGTGGGAAGCGGTCAGAACGTCGAGATCAAGGCTGAGAAGCTGGAAGTTCTCGGCGAATGCGATCCTGTGCGCTACCCTCTCCAGAAAAAGGACACCTCTTTCGAATACCTCAGGACCGTAGCCCATATGAGACCGCGCACGAACACCTTCGGCGCAGTGCTCAGGCTTCGCAGCCAGATGGCCTACGCCATCCACCAGTATTTCCACGACAAGGGATTCGTCTATCTGAACACCCCTCTCATCACGGCCTCCGACTGTGAGGGAGCGGGCCAGATGTTCGCGGTCACCACGCTTGACCTGAACAACATCCCGAAAAACAAGAAAGGCGAGGTCGACTACACGAAGGACTTCTTCGGCAAGCAGACCAGCCTTACCGTGAGCGGACAGCTCGAGGGCGAACTCGGAGCCACCGCACTCGGAGAGATCTACACTTTCGGCCCGACATTCCGCGCCGAGAATTCAAACACCCCCCGCCACCTGGCCGAGTTCTGGATGATAGAGCCTGAAATGGCCTTCTACGACATCAAGGACAATATGGACCTGGCGGAGGACTTCATCAAATCACTGGTAAAGTACGCCCTGGAGCATTGCCTGGACGACATCCAGTTCCTCAACGACCGCTACGACGACACTCTGGTCGAAAGGCTCAGGAGCGTATGCGACACCGAATTCGTGCGTCTTCCTTACACCGAGGGTATAAAGATCCTTAAGGAAGCCGTAGCGAACGGACACAAATTCGAATACCCTGTAGACTGGGGGACAGACCTTCAGAGCGAACACGAGAGATTCCTCGTGGAAGAGCATTTCAGGAAGCCTGTCATCCTCACGGACTACCCTAAAGATATCAAGGCCTTCTATATGAAGCAGAACGAGGACGGCAAGACGGTCCGCGCGATGGACGTGCTCTTCCCGAAGATAGGCGAGATCATAGGCGGAAGCGAACGCGAAGCCAGCCTGGAGAAACTCGAGGCGCGTATAGACGAGCTTAAGATGAGCAGGAAGAACCTCGAATGGTACATAGACACCCGCCGCTTCGGCAGCTGCCCTCACAGCGGATTCGGTCTGGGATTCGAGAGGCTTCTTCTCTTCATCACCGGAATGCAGAACATCCGTGACGTGATTCCGTTCCCGAGAACACCTAAAAACGCAGAATACTAATATGCTTGTAATCGGAATCGCAGGAGGCTCGGGAAGCGGAAAGACCACCGTGGTAAGGGCCATCAAAGAAAAACTGAAGAACGAAAAGGTGGTGGTCATCCCGCAGGATGCCTACTACAAGGACTCAAGTGACCTTACCGACGAGGAGAAAAGGGCCCACAACTTCGACCATCCGGACGCCATAGACTGGGACCTTCTGTGCCACCAGCTCAAGGAACTGAAGGAAGGCAAAAGCATAGAGCAGCCCGTCTATTCATACATTTCCTGCACCAGAAGCAAGACTGAGACCGTAAAGGTCGACCCGGCAGATGTGATCATCATCGAGGGCATCCTCATCTTCTCCTGCAAGGAACTCCGCGACCAGATGGACATCAAGCTGTTCGTGGACGCCGATGACGACGACCGTCTTATGCGCGTGATGGCCAGGGACATTTCCGAAAGGGGCAAGGACGTAAGCTGGGTGATCGAGAGATACTCACGCACCGTCAAGCCCATGTATCTGCAGTTCATAGAACCGAGCAAGCGCTACGCCGATGTGATTATCCCGCAGGGAGGGCACAACAAGGTAGCGATAGAAGTAATCACCGCCACGGTTGAGAAATTCTTGAAGTGAAACGACTTGAGCCAGACAAAATAGCAGGAATACTTATCACCGTGAGCATACATCTCGCGGTGATAATTGTTTTAATGCTTACAGTGGTGCATCCTCAGCTTGCCGACAGGCAGGAGAAGATGCTGCTGGACTTTTCTGAACAGGACAGGATGGAAAAGCTCGCCGAGCAGCTCGCCAGGAGCAAGGCCATCAACGAGAAACTCAACGAACGGCTCCGCGAGGAGGGCGTGCCGGTGCCTTCCCGAAACGGCAGCGACATTAAGAACGTGCGCGTGGACGCGTCGCTCAAGGACGACCGCGGCACGGACGCCGAGAAGCTCTACCGCGAGGCGGAGCGCATACAGAAAGACTATGAGAACAACATGTCCCGCCGGGACGAGGATTACGCCGCCATAGAGCGCCGCAGCGAAGAATCGCTCAAGGACAGGGACAGTCAGGAGGAAGTATATTCCGGACCTTCTGTGCTTTCCTACAGCCTGGAAGGGAGAAAGGGAAGTTCGCTTCCCATCCCTGCCTACAAATGTATGGGAGAAGGCGAAGTGACCGTCATCATCTGCGTGGACCCTATGGGAAGGGTGGTGTCCGCCAAAGTGCAGGATGACATCTCGTCTGCGGACCAGTGCCTGCGGAACTACGCATTAAAAGCGGCCGGGGCAAGTCTCTTCTCGAAGAAAAGCGATGCCCCGGCGCGTCAGGTAGGAAATATCGTATATCAGTTTATCGCTCAGTAGCGGCAGCCTTGTAGGTGTCGTCTATATACAGGTACAGATGATAGAAGGCATTGTCCCCGAGCTGTGAATAGCGGCCCACCAGAGCCTTGATCTGCGTCATCAGATAATCCTTCGAAGACTCCCATTCTTCCTCGGCGGGAACTATACCGTCCACCTTCTTCACGAAAGCGAGGAACTGGGTGTCCAGATGCGCGCTGTTCAAGTACCTGAGCAGCTGCCTGTAATCCGAGATGGCGGAAAGTTCGGCGCTGTGCCTGTCGAAATAATCCGAAGCGAACCTGAGCGTGCTGGCCTTGCGGTTACACTTGAGATAGAACTGCGACGCCTTCGTGGTGTCCAGCGGCACGAACACATCCGGAAGTATGCCGCCCTTCTCCAGCTTCATACTGTCTTTCGACACCATCTCGCTGTCCGAATACCTCTTGTACACCTCATATGCGTAGTCGTCGGTGTACGGCTTCTGGATGCATCTTCCCGACGGGGTGTGGAACCTGGCCACGGTAAGTCTGATGCCGCTGCCGTCCGTGAAATTGACAGGCTCCTGCACGAGGCCCTTGCCGAAAGAACGGCGTCCCACCACGGTGGCGCGGTGATTGTCCTGAAGGGCTCCGGCGAAGATCTCGCTCGAAGAAGCGCTGCCTTCGTTGATCAGCAGGCTCACCCGCAGGTCCTGATAAGGTCCGCGGCCATCAGCTCTGTAATCCTCGCGCGGGCGTTTCCTGCCCTCGAGGAACACTATGAGAGAGTCCTTCGGAAGGAAGAGGTTGCTCATCAGCAGGGCCTGGTCGAAATACCCGCCGCTGTTGTCCCTGAGGTCCACTATCAGATGCTCCATCCCCTCGGAGGTCAGCTGCTTCAGCGCGCCGGCGAACTCCTCATAAGTGCTGCGGGAGAACTTGGACACCCTCACGTAGCCCGTCGCAGGGCCGGTCATAAAGGCGGCGTCCACCGAATGGAGAGGAATCTTCCCGCGGGTTATGTCGAACGGAATGACTTCGCCGCCTCGCTTCACCGTCACCTTCACCTTGGTGCCGGCAGGACCCTTCATACGCCTTACCATACTGTCCTGCGGATAATGCACACCCGCGATGTCCACATCGTCCACTTTCAGAAGCCTGTCCCCTGCCATCATCCCGCATTTCTGCGCGGGACCGCCGGAGATGGATTCTATCACCACGGCCGTGTCATTGGGCACATTGAACTGTATGCCAATTCCTTCGAACCCTGCAGCCAGGGAATTGTCGCTCTCCTCGCGCTCCACCGGAGGCAGATAGACCGAGTGCGGGTCCAGCTTGGCAAGAGCGGCCTCCACGGCAGCGTCCGTAAGGGCCTGCCTGTCGATGGAATCGACATAATTGGCATCGACCTCGCGAAGAATGAGATTGAGCTTGCGCCAGTCGCTGTACTGCGTACGGTAGATGGCCTTGCGCTGCTGGACGGAATTGTAGAACGACACGCCCATCGCCCCTATCACTATGCCCAGCGCGGCCACGAATATGGTTGTTCCCTTGTTACTCATCTATCTTCTCCATATGAACGCACTCAATACCGGCTTTCTGCAGAAGCTCTATTCCGTCCATCAGACGGTACTGGTCCTGGTACACTACTCTTTTTATCCCGGCCTGTATGATAAGCTTGGCACATTCCATACAGGGCGATGCTGTCACGTAGAGCGTCGCGCCCTCCGAACTGTTGCCGGACTTGGCCACTTTCGTGATGGCATTGGCCTCGGCATGAAGCACATAAGGTTTGGTGACACCGCTCTCATCCTCGCAGATGTTCTCGAATCCGGAGGGGGTGCCGTTATAGCCGTCGGAGATGATCATCCGGTCCTTCACGAGCAGGGCGCCCACCTGACGCCTCTTGCAGTAGGAATTCTTGGCCCAGACCTGAGCCATCTCCAAATAACGCTGGTCGAATTTACTCATGTTCTATTTGTTTTTCTGATACAGATATCTCTTGATGTTGCGCTTCGGGGTACGCTCGAAATCATGGTCGATGAACTCTATCCTGCGTATCTGCGCATAGCTCGGTAGCGCCCTGTTCACCTCAGGGAGCATGCTCTGAAGCTTGCCGTCGATGTCCTCCCTGCTGATTCCGTACATCCTGGAGGCGGCATAGTCCGGATAGACGATGGCCGTGAGACCGCCCTTTTCCTCCACCACGAGCGATTCCACCACGTAAGGGAAGTTGTTGATGACGCCCTCGAGCTCCTCCGGGTAGATATTCTGGCCGTTGGGGCCCAGGATCATACACTTGCAGCGGCCCTTGAGGTAAAGGTAGCCGTTTTTGAGGATGCCCATGTCACCGGTTCTGAACCATCCGTCTTCGGTAAAGGCATCACGGGTGGCCTGTTCGTTCTTATAATATCCCAGGAACACGTTCTGTCCGCTCACCTGCACCTCGCCCGGGATCCTGGCCGGATCTGCGGAATCGATGCGTATTTTACAGCCCGGTATCACCTTGCCGGACGAGCCGACCTTGGCCCTGCGCCACTTGACGTAGGTGATGATAGGGGCACATTCGGTCATTCCGTAGCCCACCGTGAACGGGAAACGGAGCCTGTGGAAGAACCTCTCCACCTCCGGATTCACCGCGGCGCCGCCCATAATGATCTCCTCAAACTCCCCTCCGAAGGCCGCCACGACACGCTTTTTCATATATCTGCGTATCAGGTGTCCGATGAAAGGCGCGGCGAAGAAGAACTTTAGTTTCTCGGCGACCGGCTTGAGCTGGGTCTTGTACACCTTTTCTATGATAAGCGGGACTGATATGATGATGGAAGGATGCACCTCCCGGAACGCGTCCATAATCACCCTCGGACTCGGAGTCTTGGTCAGGAAATACACGTGCGCGCCGATGCTCATCTCGAACAGAAACTCGAACATCAGCCCGTACATATGCGCAAGCGGCAGCATCGACACCACCTTCGAATCGCCGTTCATCTGCGGTTCGGCCACATTGCCCGCGAAGTTCATGTTGCAGGCCAATGCGCGGTACGGGATCATCACCCCCTTCGAGAAACCCGACGTGCCGGAAGTGTAGTTTATGATGGCCAATTCGTCAGGCTTGTCCTCGTAGTAGTTGATCTGCTCGGGACGGAGTCCGCACGGGTACTGCCTTCTGAACTCCATCACCACGTCGCGGCGTATGGCGTCGATGTCCCCTTTCACGGACATAAGGCACTGCAGGTCAGAGATGTTCACCACCACTTCCAGCTCGGGAAGATTGTCAGTGTTCAGGGCCGCCCACACGGGTTCGTCCACGAAGAAGACACGGGCTTCGCAGTGTCCGAGAAGATATATGATGCTGTCTGGATTGAAGTCGCTGAGGATCGGAACGGGGACGGCTCCGTAGGTCATCGCCGCGAGGAAGCAGACACCCCAGTTGGCCTGGTTGCGGCCGCAGATGGCGACTCTGTCCCCCGGGGTCAGGCCGCAGCGCCGGAAAACTACGTGCATCATCTCGATGCGCTCGGCCATCATCGCGTAATTCATAGTTTCACCCTTGTAGTTCGAAAGGGCCAGCTTCCACCAGTTCTCCCTGAAACTGGCTTCCAGCCGCTTGTTTACCGATTTAACGTTCATAGTAACACATTCTATGGTAGGAATGCAAAATTACTCATTTTTTTGTATTTTTGCCCCGTATGCATTCAACGAACGAATTGGCGCGGAGCTTCTTCAAGTTCCCGTCACAAATAATCCACTTTCTGGGCATACCGGTGTTTTTCGTGGCATTCGTGCTCCTGTACAGACCGGAAGCGGCCGTTTCCTTCCTGGAGACGGGCCAGGCTGACATTATGGAGTTCAACCTCATAATGGTCGGATGCATACTTCTGCTGGTGCTGGTGGGGACCAGACTGGCGTTCTATTTCCTCCGGAAGGTCATTCCGGCCTCAAACGCGTTCTATCTGGGCTGGTGCGCCGTGGAAGTCATCATCTTCTGCCTGTTCGCGGGCCTGTACATGCACCTGATGCAGGGCAGGGCCGACACTTACTTTACTGCGGTGGCCAAGTGCATCTCGAGGTTCGGCTTCATCATAATCTGGCCGTACATTCTCATCGGGATGGAGCGCACCCTGAAAAGCCGTAACGAGGAACTTCTCTCGCCTCTCGGGCCGGAAGACGGCAGACTGCATTTCAAGGACGACAGCCAGAAGCTCAAGCTCGTCGTGGCTGCCAATTCCCTTCTGTACATCGAAGCCCGCGAGAACTATGTGGAGATCGTCTATACCGACGCCGACACGGTCAAGCGCTACACTCTCCGCTCTTCGATGAAACGGCTCGAGCCCATGCTGCACGCACAGGGCCTTCAGCGCTGCCACAGAGCATTCTACGTGAACCCGAAGCACGTGAAGATCCTGAGCAAGGACTCCCGCGGCTATGTGTTTGCCAATCTTGACGTACCTTCCTGCCCAGCCATCCCCGTCTCCAAGACCTACTACCAGACCCTGTC
>CAVBDE010000020.1:0-23730 GCA_963594055.1 Anaerovoracaceae bacterium
TTTTGTGCGGGCGAAGGGAATCGAACCCATACGCCTTCCGGCACTAGATCCTAAGTCTAGCTTGTCTACCAATTTCAACACGCCCGCAATGCCTGTTCCGGCATCGCGCCTGGAACTTGGAAGCGCACAAAGATAGTAATTTTTATGGTTGTTTGCATATTCTTCACTTTTTTGGTGAATAATTAAGAAAATCTATTACCTTTGCATTAAAAAGAACAGGTATGATCGTAAAGTTCGACAAGGAATATTTGAGGGAGCTGTTTGTGGAGGGAAAATGCTCGGACAAACATCACCGTTATCAGCCGGAGACCGTCAAAAGATATGTGCTGCGTGTGCTGACATTGCAGAATGCACCGAATATTGAGGCGTTGTATCCATTGCACTCGCTTAACTATGAAGTGCTCAGCGGAGACAAGGCGGGGATTTCGTCCATCAGGATTGACAGGCAGTTCAGGCTTGAGTTCAGTGTCGTCTTGGACGGAGGGGAGCCGGAAGTTACGATATGCAGGTTGGAAGATATAACAAATCATTACAGATAGAATATGGAACAGAAAAATACACCGTTTATGGCGATTCACCCCGGGGAATTGGTCAAGGAAGAGATTGAGGCCCGGGGAATCTCACAGAAGAAACTCTCGGAGATTATGGGTCTTCCCTATACTATGCTTAATGAGATTATCAACGGGAAGCGTAACATTACCACTGAAACCGCTCTTCTTTTGGAAGCGGCTCTGGATATCAATGCCGAGATGATGGTGAACATGCAGTCCGCTTATAATATGCAGATTGCCAGGCAGAACAAGAACTTGTCCGCCAGGTTCGACGCTATCAGGAAGGCTTATGCCGCGCTGATGCTTTAGGAGTTCCTTTTTTGTCCACTCGTTAAAAAATGCGTAACTTAGAAGGCTATGAATATTTTTAAGAAATTGTGGGGGAACTGGATAGTCAGGAATCTGCTGCTGGCCGTCCTGGCGGTTGTGCTCGTGATGGCGGGCGTGAACATTGGCCTGAAGCGTTTTACGATGCATAACGACACCGTTCTGGTTCCGGATATGGTGGGGAAACCGCTCTCCGAGGCCAGACAGGTGGCTTCGAAGGATGACCTGAAGCTGATCGTCACCGACTCGGTGTTCGTGAACAGGTTCAGGCACGGCGCCGTATATGCGCAGAACCCGAAAGCCGGCACGGACGTGAAGAAGGGCCGCAAGATATACATCACGATGAACGCCGTGAAGAAAAAGCAGGTGGAGATGCCGAATCTCGTCGGGCTGTCCCTGCGCCAGGCTAAGGTTGAGTTGACCTCGCGCCATCTGGTGCTGGGCAAACTCATATACGTCTCGGACATCGCCACGAACAACGTCCTCGCGCAGCTGCGTGATTATCAGGATATTCCTGCAGGGCAGAAGGTCGACGTCGGTACGGTGGTGGACCTCAGGCTCGGTCTGAATTCCAGCGATCCGTACACCGTCATATCATCCTTCGCCGGACTTCCTTACCACAAGGCCGTGAACGCCGTGCAGGACAGCTATCTCAATGTCTCGCAGCTGGTGTTCGATGAGACCGTCAGCTCGTATTCCGATTCGCTGGCCGCTTTCGTGTACAGGCAGGTGCCCGAAGCCTCTGACCAGAAGGTCAGAATGGGCCGTGAAGTGAAGCTTTACCTGACTCTGGACGAAAAGAAACTCCCCAGGCAGGAGACTGTGGATTCCCTTAGCATCAGATAGTTATGTCGGACTGGCTGGACGAGGAACTGGACAATGTGCCTGAGACCGCCGAGGAGGAACCGGAGGTCTTCGAGCATTTCCGTCTTAACGTGGATGTGGGCCAGAACCCCATACGCATAGACAAGTATATGTCCGAGCATCTGGAAGACACTTCCCGCCACCGGGTCCAGCTCGCCATAAAGGAAGGTTATGTCCACGTGGGAGACAAGGTCGTGAAGGCCAATTACATAGTCCGCCCCGGTGACGTGATCCGCTTCATAATGCCTTACCGCAGGCGCGGACTCGAGATTCTGCCGCAGGACATTCCTCTGGACATAGTGTATGAGGACGACGATGTGCTGGTGGTGAACAAGGCCGCCGGTATGGTCGTTCATCCGGGCCACGGCCATTTCGAAGGCACGCTCATAAACGCATTGGCATACCATCTGGGCATAAGCCAGGGTCCGGACGCCGAAGACGAACGGATGGGGATCCTCGTGCACCGCATAGACAAGGACACTTCCGGTCTGCTTCTGGTCGCGAAAAACGACGAGGCGCAGCTCAAACTGGCCAAGCAGTTCTTCGTGCACAGCATAGAGAGGTGCTATAACGCCATAGTCTGGGGCAACATCGCCGAGGACGAAGGCACTGTGGACACATACATTGGCAGAGACCCGAACGACCGTCTCCGTTTCCGCACTTTCGACGATCCGCAGAAGGGCAAGCGCGCCATCACCCATTACCGCGTGCTGGAACGCTTCGGCTATGTCACGCTGGTGGAATGTCGCCTGGAGACCGGCCGCACCCATCAGATAAGGGTGCATATGGCATCCATCGGACATCCGCTTTTCGCCGACGAACGCTACGGCGGGATGGAGATACGCAAGGGTACGATTTATGCCAGATACAGGCAGTTCATAAAGAACTGTTTCGAGATATGCCCGCGCCAGGCCCTGCACGCGAAGACTCTGGGCTTCGTGCATCCTGCCACCGGGAAGACCATAAGATTTGATTCCTCCCTGCCGGAAGACATGACCCGGCTCCTCGAGAAGTGGAGGAAATACTGTAACAATATGCCTGTTGAAGATGAAACAGAATAGAATCATCATACTTCTCCTGCTGCTTTTCGCCGTTCTGATGAGCATCCCTTACCTCGTGCCCGGTCTGGGTGCGGTGGCCCTGGTGGCTCTGGTCCCGCTCCTGTGCGCGGAAAGGCTGGCGACGCAGCGCGGCATCAGAAGGTTCTTCTGGTGGTATTACGCCGCGTTCGTGGCATTCAATGCGCTGACTACCTGGTGGGTATGCAAGGCCACTGTGGGTGGTGGCATCTTCGCCTGCGTGACCAACGGCCTGTACATGGCTATCCTCTTCACGGTATTCAGGTGGAGCCGGAAGCGCTTCAGCGGTGCGGTCCCGTACATATTCCTGGCGGCGCTCTGGATTGCCTGGGAGCGGTTCTACCTCACTCTTTCACAGATCAGCTGGCCGTGGCTGGTGTTCGGCAACGCCTTCGGGCGCACGACCGGACTGGTGCAGTGGTATGAATACACCGGCCTGCTGGGCGGGAGCCTCTGGATCTGGGCTGCCAATCTGGCCATATTCGGGGTGCTCGCGGGCATCGCCGAAGGCCGCTTCACCCGCTGGACCAGGCAGAGCGTCAGCGCCGCGGCGGGATTGGCCTTCGTGATAATCGGACCTGTCGTCTGCTCTAAAGTCATTTACCGCAACTATAAGGAGAATGCGGAGGACGGGACTCTGGAGGTGGCCATCGCACAGTCCAATTTCAACCCTTACGAGAAACTGAGCAGCGTGCCGCAGTCCGCACAGAACGCGCAGGCCGTGGATCTGTTCGAGGGCGGCCTCTCTGACAGGCTCTCAGGAGCATACCCTTCGCAGACGGTTCTGCTGATGCTCCCCGAGACTTTCTGCTCGGACATCTGGAAGGATCGTCCCCAGGACTCCCCGACCTGGCGGACTTTTGACAGCGAAGTGGTGCGCATGTATCCGAACGTGAACCTTCTGTTCGGCGCCAGCACTCACAAAGCGTATTATACGGCCAATCCGCCAAGCATACTGGCCCGGCGTCTGGGCAGCCACGGCTGGTATCATTCCTACAATTCGGCATATATTACCGACGGCACGGGCCGAATTGGCACGGTGGACAAGACCAAGCTCGTGGTGGGCTCCGAACTTACCCCGTATCCGAAGATCTTCGCGCCGCTCGATGACCGGCTCGGAGGCCTTATGGGCAGGTGCATCCCCCAGGGAGAGGCCCGCACGCTCGATGTGGTGGAGTACGATTCGCTCGGCACCGTCACCCGCAGCATCCCGGTGGGCGTTCCCATCTGCTATGAGTCCATCTACCCGGAATTCTGCGCTGAGTATGTGCAGAAGGGTGCGCAGGCCATCTGCGTCATCACCAACGACGGCTGGTGGGGCAATACCGCCGGCTACCGTCAGCATTTCAGTTACTCGCGCCTGCGTGCCATAGAGCTAAGGAAGGACGTCGCCCGCTGTGCGAATACCGGCATCTCCGGCATCATCGACCAGAGGGGAGACGTGGTGGTTCAGTCGAAGTGGTGGACTCCCGATCTCATCCGCGGTCACGTGAATCTCAATTCGGAGAAGACATTTTTCGTCCGGTACGGCGATATCACGGGCAGAATCTGCAGCCTTATGGCCATTATGCTGCTTCTCGCCCTTATAGTTAAATCAATAACCAGAAAATAATGCGTACAGCTTTGTTCCCGGGGTCCTTCGACCCCTTCACAGCAGGTCATCTCAACATTCTCAAGCGTGCGCTCACGATGTTCGACGAGGTCGTGGTGGCCGTGGGCGTGAACGGTGACAAGAGCGGTTTTTACGACAACGCCACCAGGATGGACATCATCCGCCAGACCTGCCGCGGCCTGGAGGGTGTGCGGATCATAGAATATTCCGGCCTCACCATAGATATCTGCCGCTCACTTGGTATTCACCATATAGTAAGGGGAGTGCGCAACATGCTTGATTTCGAGTCTGAGCGCAGCATCGCCGATGCCAACCGCCGCCTGGCGCCGGAAATCGACACCATCATCATCCCGACCGCACAGGAATTCGCCCACATATCATCTTCCGCCGTGCGCGACATTCTGCGCCATAACGGGGACACTTCGCTGTTTATGGCTCCGGGCGTGCAGCTTCCTGACGTAAAATGAGAAAGACAGTCCTCATAGCGGTATCCGTTCTGCTGGCTACGTGGCTGGCAGTGCCTTCCCGTGCCCAGGTGGACTCGCTGTCCGCGGCCAGGCTTACCGGGATGCTGGACAGCTATTATGCCGCCATGATATTCGAGGACAATTCTGTAAAGGAGTCCGAATGCGATTTTCTGATAGAGTCCTGCACGGATTCGCTGGTGCGCCAGTTCGTGGCATATTCCATACTGGAGCATTATATGGAGCCGCCTCTGATGGGGGAGGAGAGCGTGGCCGTGTATCTTTACGAGAAGTGGTTCATTCATGGCGGCGTGAAGATAGCGGACTCGTGGGACGCATTCCAGGCCGAACTTTTCTACCGGACGAACCGGCTCTGCCTGCTGGATATGCCTGCTCCTGTCCTCAGCGTGACTGGCGGGGACGGAGAGGTGAAGACACTGCCGGCCAGGGGCCCTGCGGTGCTGTATTTTTACGACATTCACTGCTCGAAATGTAAACTTATGACTTCCAGTCTGGTAAGACAGTTGTCAAAAGTAAAATTTCCTGTAACTTTGTATGCCTTTTATGCCGGGGACGACTTTGATGGATGGCTTGCCTACAGGGAGAAGTTGAAAGTGGAGAATGCCAATGTCAGCGTGGAGCACTGCTGGGATCCGGAGATGAGTTCGGACTATGTCACCGGCTATGCCGTAACCACCACTCCCAGGGTGTATTTTATAGATGAGAACATGATCATAAGGGGACGCAGACTCGAGGAGGATTCTCTCGGACGGATTTTACAAATCTACGAATCATACTGTTATGAAAAAGAAAGCATCGAAAAAGAGGAAAAGTAATTCATCCCTTTCCCAAAGTCTGAGAAAGAGGGAGCACGATGCGCTTGTACGCAGGCACCGTCAGGTGGTTTTCCTTAATGACAGGGAGAAGGCTCTGGTCGAAGAGTATTGCCGCCGGAACAAGGAGAAGTCAAAGTCGGCTCTGATTCGCAAGATTGTGGTGGAAAGGCTCCTGACCGAACTGGGCCAGAATCCGCCGACCCTTTTCTAAAGCGACCAGTCTATGGGGCTTTTCCCTATGGATGTCAGATAAGCATTGGCCTGAGAGAAAGGCCTGCTTCCGAAGAATGCGCCTCTGGCCAGGGGCGAAGGGTGCGCGGCCTCGAGTATGAGGTGTCTGCCGGGGTCTATAAGTGTCGCTTTTCCGCGGGCGTAATTCCCCCAGAGCATAAAGACTATTCCGCTGTAATTCTCGCTGAGATAGGAGATTATGGCGTCGGTAAAGGTCTGCCAGCCTAGTTTCCTGTGGCTTGCGGCGCGGCCCTTTTCCACCGTAAGTATGGAGTTGAGAAGAAGCACTCCTTCGTTTTCCCACTTTTCCAGGCTGAAAGTCCATCCTGGCTCCACGCCCACATCGCTGCGAAGTTCCCTGAATATGTTTCTGAGTGATGGCGGCACTGCGGTTCCGTCAGGCACGCTGAACGACAGCCCCATGGCCTGGCCTTCCTCGTGGTACGGGTCCTGTCCCAGAATTACCGCTTTGACTTTCCCCGGAGGACACAGGTCCAGAGCCCTGAACACGTTCTCCTCCGACGGGTAGATGGTCTTTCCTTCGGCGCGCTGGGCGTCCACAAACGAGCAAAGCCTCGAAAAGTAAGGCTTTGCGTACTCACTTTTCAAGGCTTCGTTCCAGTCTCTGTTTACGGGAAGTATCAAAATATGAAGTCGATAACGTCTTTGATGGTGTTCACATAATGGAACTCAAGCCCCTTGATGTAAACCTCCTTGATGTCCTCCACGTCCCTGCGGTTCTCTTCGCTTATCACTATCGTGTTCACGCCTGACCTCTTGGCCGCCAGGATTTTCTCCTTGATGCCGCCCACAGGCAGGACTTTTCCGCGCAGGGTCATCTCGCCCGTCATCGCGATGTGCTTCTTGACAGGCTGCTTGCGGAGCGCGCTTATCATCGAGCTTACCAGGGTGATGCCGGCGGAAGGACCGTCCTTCGGAGTGGCCCCTTCAGGCACGTGCACGTGTATGTCCTTCTTCGCGAATTCCTTCGCGGTCATGTTCGCCAGCTCCGGATGCGCCTTGATGTACTGGTATGCGATGGTGGCGGATTCCTTCATCACGTCTCCCAGGTTGCCGGTCATCGACAGCGCGCCCTTTCCTTCGGATACGGAGCTCTCCACGAACAGAATCTCTCCGCCCATCTGCGTCCATGCCAATCCGGTCACGACCCCCACGCCTTCGTTGCCTTTCTGCTTGTCGTGCATTGCGCTCGGCAGGCCAAGGTATTCCTTCAGGTGCTCCGGTTCTATGGTCTTCGGATAGTCCTCGCCGAGGGCGATCTTCTTCGCTGTCACGCGGGCGATCTTCGCGATCTGCTTCTCGAGTCCGCGCACGCCGCTTTCGTGGGTATAGCTGTCTATTATCTCCGTAAGGGCCTTCGGACTGATCTTCAGGCTCTTCTTCGGTATTCCGTGCTCCTCGAGCTGCTTGGGGATGAGGTATTTCTTTGCTATCTCCAGTTTCTCTTCAGCAAGGTATCCGGTGACGTTGATGATCTCCATACGGTCCAGAAGAGCCGGCTGGATAGGGGATATGCTGTTCGCCGTGGTGAGGAACAGGACATTCGACAGGTCGTAGTCCAGATCCAGATAGTTGTCGTGGAAAGTGGCGTTCTGTTCGGGGTCCAGGGCCTCAAGCAATGCTGAAGACGGGTCGCCCTTGAAGTCGGACGCGAGCTTGTCTATCTCGTCGAGCACGATGACCGGGTTCGATGTGCCGGCCTTCTTGATGCCGTTCAGGATACGTCCCGGAAGAGCACCCACATAAGTCTTGCGGTGACCTCTGATCTCCGCTTCGTCGTGCATGCCGCCCAGGGCGATGCGCACATATTTTCTGCCGAGGGCCTTGGCAATGGATTTGCCCAGGCTCGTCTTGCCCACTCCCGGAGGCCCGTAGAGGCACAGGATAGGGGATTTCATGTTTCCTTTCAGCTTGAGGACTGCCAGGTATTCGATGATTCTGTCCTTGACGGTCTCAAGTCCGTAATGGTCGGCGTCCAGGACCTTCTGCGCGTGGGCGAGGTCGAGGTTGTCCTTGCTCATCTCGTTCCACGGAAGGTCGAGCATGAACTCCAGATAGTTGTACTGGACGGAATAGTCCGGGGAGTTCGGGTTGTACTTTTCCAGCTTGGCCAGTTCCTTGTCGAAGGTCTTGGCTATCTCCTTAGGCCACTTCTTCTTCAGGGACTTCTCCTTCAGGTCGCTGTAGTCATCGCTGCCGTCCATTCCGAGCTCCTCCTGTATGGTGCGGAGCTGGCTGTTCAGGTAGTATTCCCTCTGCTGCTGGTCCATGTCCTGCTTTACCTTCAGGTTGATCTCCTGCTTGATGTTCAGGAGCTGGACCTGGCTGTCCAGGATGACGAGCAGTTTCATGCCCCTCTCCCTTACGTCATCGTACTGGAGAAGGTCTATGCGGCCCTCGAAGTTGTCCGTCTCCACAGAGGTGGCGATGAAGTTGACCAGGAAAGGCAGGTCGTCTATGCTTCGGAGAGCCCCGATGACCTCGCGGCTTCCCATCGAGGTGGCGCTGATGATCTGCGAAGCGGAATCCTTGAGCGCTGACACGAGACCCTTGACATCCGAAGAGTTCTCGTTTGTCATAATGTCATCGAGATAATGCACTCCGGCCTTGATGTAAGGCTCGTAGTCCAGAATACGGTCGATGTGGATACGCTTCACGCCCTGCAGGATGGCGGTGTAGTTCCCGTCCGGCATCTGTATGGTCTTGATGATTTTGGCCAGGGTACCGAACTCGTAGAGGTCTCCTTCGACAGGCTCCTCCACATTCACATCCAGCTGGGGAACAGCGCCTATGAGCAGGCCCCGCTTCTCGGCGTCCTTTATCAGATGTATGGATTTCTCCCTTCCCACGGTGATGGGGAAGATGGCGTGAGGGAAAAGCACCGCGCCGCGCAGCGCCAGTACGGGCACCACTTCAGGCAGGTCCTTCTCCTCTATGTTAAGCGGTGCATCTGCCTGAAGAACAGGGATTACGCTGATCTCCGCAGCGGATTCGCGGGCGAAAAACTCGTTATCTTTAATCATAATACACTTTTCTCTGTCAAAATGTCAGTAAAAATAAGGCATAAAGTACAGGTCAATCTTTATGCCAACTTCTATTGCGCTAAAATATAAATCTTTGCAAAAATACAATTTTGATTTATCTAAAAAAAGATTTAATTTTGCGGACCATTAAAAATTAAACAAACTTATGACTAAGGCAGAAATCGTTAATAGCATCTCTAAGGCCACAGGCATTGAGAAAGCGACCACTCTCGCAGTAGTGGAATCATTTATGGACACTGTGAAGGACTCTCTCGCTAAGGGTGAGGCTGTTTATCTCCGTGGATTCGGTAGTTTCATCATCAAGCATCGTGCTCAGAAGGCCGCCCGCAACATCACAGCGAAGACCACTGTAGTTGTTCCTGCACACGACATTCCTGCCTTCAAGCCTTGCGACGAATTCGAGAAGCTTGTTCAGGGAAAGTAATTTTATAATATACAATTAATTATGCCAAACGGAAAAAAACACAAGCGCCACAAGATGGCCACACACAAACGTAAGAAACGTTTGCGCAAGAACAGACACAAGAAAAAGTAAGTCTCAATAGAGGTCCTCGGCAGTCCGATGGGCCTTTTTGATTTTATTTATGTCTACAGAAAATGAAAAGCAGGAAAAGGACCTTGTAGTCTCGGTAGGGGCTGCGGAGGTCAAGCTCGCGCTTATGGAGAACCATAGGCTGATCGAGTATCACACTGAGTCCAATCAGGGACACAGCTATTCTGTAGGAGATGTCTTTCTCGGAAGGGTAAAGAAGATTCTCCCTGCTTTGAATGCTGCTTTTGTAGATATAGGCGAAGCGAAGGAAGCTTTCATCCACTATCTGGATCTGGGACTGTATTTCCATTCTTTCGACACTTTCGTGAAGAAGAGCAATCCCAACTGTGACCTCAAACAGCTGTATTCCTCCATTCCCATTGGCCCGGCTCTCGAAAAGGAAGGCCATATAGAGAATGAGCTGCAGGTGGGGCAGATGATCATCTGTCAGATAGTCAAGGAGCCTATATCGACCAAAGGGTCCAGATTGACTGCCGAGATTTCATTGGCGGGACGTAACATTGTACTGCTCCCTTTCGCGCAGAAAGTGAGCGTTTCCTCTAAAATCGCTTCGAAAGAAGAGAGAAAAAGGCTTGAGACACTGGTAAGAAGCATCCTTCCGCGCAACTACGGCGCCATCATCCGCACCGCTTCGGAAGGCAAGACCGCTTCAGTACTCGTGGGCGAGGCCAAGTTCCTTATCAACAAGTGGGAAGAGTCATGGAAGCAGATCGCCCGTTCGAAGGGCATCGAACTCCTGTTCACGGAGTATTCGAAGACCACCACCATGCTTCGCGATCTTCTGAACGACTCGTTCACCAACGTGTATGTGGATGACGAGACCGTCTATGAAGAGACCAGGAAGTACATTTCGCTCATCTCTCCGGAACAGGAGAAGATAGTGAAAAGGTACGAAGGGAAGGAGCCTATTTTCGATCATTTCGAGGTTACCCGTCAGATCAAGGGTTCATTCGGCAAGGTGGTGCCGATGCGCCAGGGCGCATACCTGGTGATAGAGACCACCGAAGCCTTGAACGTGATAGACGTGAACAGCGGCATACGCGCGAAGACCACAGACTACGAACAGAACGTTTACGATGTCAACAGGATCGCCGCGGAAGAGATAGCCCGCCAGCTGCGTCTGCGTGATATGGGCGGAATCGTGATCGTGGACTTCATCGACATGGAGTCGCAGGAACATCGCAACGAACTCCACAAGTACATGATGGAACTAATGGAGTCGGACAGGGCCAAGCACAACGTGCTGCCTCTCACCAAGTTCGGTCTGATGCAGATAACACGTCAGCGCATACGCCCCGTAACTGAAATTAACACCCAGGAGCAGTGCCCCCTGTGCCACGGCACGGGCAAGATCGCTTCCACGGTGGTTATTGACGAGCAGATAGAAAGGAAGCTTGCCTATTATGTCAACGAGAAAGGCATCAGGAACTTCATCCTGAAGGTCAGTCCCATTCTGGGGGCGTACCTTACCCGCGGGATTCTGAATTCCTATCTGTCGAAGTGGAAAAAGAAGTACAAATGTAGAATCAAGGTGATGGAGATCACCGGGTATTCAGTTCTGCAGTATGAATTTTACAACGAAAAAGAAGAGGCTCTCGATTAGAGAACCTCTTCTTTTTATGTGAGAGTAAAATTACTGCTCTTCTTCCAGACGAAGGTGCTGAACGTAGATGGCTTTCATCTTGGCCATACGTCTCTTCACGCAAGGCTTCTCGAAGTTCTTGCGGGCGCGGAGTTCACGGATGGCTCCGGTCTTTTCGAATTTTCTCTTGAATTTCTTAAGAGCTTTCTCGATATTTTCGCCGTCTTTTACCGGTACGATAATCATTCCTTAAATCACCCCCTTTTTCTCTAATATTCACGCTCTTGGGAAGAGCGGTGAAAAATTGGACTGCAAAGGTAACCAAATTTTTCTAAAAGTAAAATTTTCTGAGCCAATATTCGAAAAGCGGGTCCAGAAGGTGCGCACGGCCGTCCTTTTCGAAGGTGATTATTTCTTTCTTGCAGAGCGCCTCCTTGATGCGCTTGACATTGGCAGAGGAGTTAAGCCCGTAACGGTCAATCACTTCCGCGGAGCTGAACTTGTGCTCTCCGTCCAGAATGGCCTTGAGAAGGTTGATCTGGAATTCGGTGAGGTCATAGACCGTGGCCATGAACCGCGGCTCGTGTATGCTCAGGATGGACTGGACGCTCTCCTCCATTATGGCCTGCGTGATGAACCCGCGGCTGAGACCGTCGCAGATGGCGGCGAAATGATGCAGGTAATAGACGTTGCCCTGGACGATGTCGTACAGATATTCGATCTGCTCCTTTTCGATGACCTTCCCGCTTTTGAGGAATCCCTTGCTGATGAAGGTCGATGCCTCCTTGAGGCTGATGCTGCCGAGCTTTATCCTGACGGTGTTCCTGTGGAAGAACCTGGCCTTCTCGAAGATCTGCTTCATCCTGTTGACCTGGCTTCCCATCCATATCCAGGAGCACTGCGCGCTGTCGGAAGCCTTTTCAAGCAGTTTGAGCAGGCGATCGGCGCTCCCGATGTTCAGGATGTTCTGGAATTCGGTGAACACTATTATTATAGGTATGCCGCTCTGTGAGGAGAGCTGCAGAGGATAGTTAAGGATGGAGAAGGCCTCCTGGTCCTTCAGGCCCGGATGAACCGAGCTGTCGGGGTCGAGGCTGCTCTGCGGGAACCTGGCCTTCGTGGCGTTTATGAAACTGTGCAGGAAGTCCTCCAGAGTTCTGGTGGAGAGAAGCGACACTTCGATGACGGTGTAGTTGCATCCTTCCAGGGACGCCTCCCGTACCGCCTGCTTGAGAAGGGAGGATTTGCCCGTCTTCGGGGCTTCGTAGATGGCGACGTTACGCTTCCCTGAAAGCGCCTCCTTGAGAAGGTCTTTCTCTATTTTTCTTCCGACAAATTCCTTTCCGGTAACCTGTCTGTCGTAGGTGAAAGTCGTTTCCATGGGAGTGCGTCACATTTTGATACAAATATAATTTTTTCTTGGTGAATAGTGAAATTTTCTCTATATTTGCGCTCCATTCAGATGGCCGTGGAGCCCTATAAGAGATTTCAGAAGGAATCCGCTTGCGGTCGAAACTTTTTAACAAAGTTTTTTTATGTACGCTATTGTTGATATTGCAGGCCAGCAGTTTAAAGTTGAGGCAGGCAATGAGATCTTTTGCAACCGCCTTCCGGAAGCAAAAGGTGCAGCTGTGGAGTTCGACAAGGTCCTTCTCGTGGACAACGAGGGCAAGGTGAAGGTCGGCGCTCCTTATGTAAAGGGTGCGGTAGTGAAGGCTACAGTGCTCGCTGACGACGCCAGAGCCGACAAGGTTCTCGTATTCAAGAAGATCCGTCGCAAAGGTTTTGACAAATGCAACGGTCATCGTCAGAAACTCTCTAAGATTCAGATTGCTGAGATTGTACTCGCTTAATTAAAACGAAATTGAATTATGGCACATAAGAAAGGTCAATCAAGTTCAAAGAACGGTCGTGAGTCAGAAAGCAAGCGTCTTGGACTCAAGAAATTTGGTGGTGAAGCCGTAAAGGCAGGTAACATTATCGTCCGCCAGAGAGGTACGGTACACAACCCCGACAAGAATGTAGGTATGGGTAAAGATCACACTCTTTACGCACTTATAGACGGTACAGTGGTTTTCACTCGCAAGAGAGAGAACAAATCATACGTGTCGGTTGTTCCTTTTGAGAACTAATCTCGAAGGAAAGTTGATTTATGGGACTTGCACTCTTCGAGATGGAGGTGTAGGTCCCTTTTCTTTTTTGACAAGTAAAACTATCTATATATGTTGACACTTAAAACACTTCGCGAGAATCCTGAGAAGGTCATCGCCAAACTGAAAGTCAAGAATTTCGATGCCAAGCCTGTCGTGGACAAGGTGCTTGAGCTCGATGCGCTGCGCCGCAATCTCCAGACCGAAAGCGACTCCCTGCTCTCTGACCAGAAGCAGAAGGCCGCACAGATCGGCGCATATATGAAGCAGGGCCTCAAGGCAGAGGCTGAAGCCGTAAAGGCCGAGGTGGCCGAACTGAAGGCCAAGTCAAACGACCTGCTCGCCAGGATGGACGCTGCGGAAAAGGAGCTTGAGGACAACCTCGTCCTTCTCCCTAACATGCCTTGCGATCTGGTTCCGGAAGGAAAGAGCGCCGCTGACAACCTCGTCGTCAAGATGGGCGGCCCTGAGGTGAAGCTTCCCGAGAACGCGCTTCCTCACTGGGAACTCGCCAGGAAATACGACATCATCGACTTCGACCTCGGCGTGAAGATCACCGGAGCCGGCTTCCCTGTTTATAAGGGCAAGGGTGCCAAGCTTCAGCGCGCCCTCATCAACTTCTTCCTCGACTGCAATACCGAGGCCGGATATAAGGAGGTCGAGCCGCCAGTAGTGGTTAATAAGGAGTCGGGCTTCGGAACAGGCCAGCTTCCTGACAAGGAGGGCCAGATGTACCATGCCAATCTCGACGATTTCTACCTCGTGCCTACCGCGGAGGTGCCTGTGACCAACATCTTCCGTGACGTCATTCTCGGGCAGAACGAGATTCCGCAGAAGCTTACCGCTTACACCCCTTGCTTCCGCCGCGAGGCCGGATCATACGGCAAGGACGTGCGCGGACTTAACCGTCTGCACCAGTTCGACAAGGTCGAGATCGTCCGCGTCGAGAAGCCGGAGAACAGCTATGCCGCTCTCGACCAGATGGTCGCACACGTGGAGGGCATCGTCAACAAGCTTGGCCTGAAGTACAGGATACTTCGTCTGTGCGGCGGCGACATGTCGTTCACTTCCGCCATCACCTATGACTTTGAGCTCTGGAGCGCCGCTCAGGAGAGATGGCTCGAGATCTCTTCAGTCAGCAACTTCGAGACCTATCAGGCCAACAGGCTTCACTTGCGTTACCGTGACGAGGACGGCAAGACTCAGCTTGCCCACACCCTAAACGGAAGTTCGCTCGCTCTCCCTAGAGTGGTCGCAGCGCTTCTGGAGGACAACCAGACTCCTGACGGAATCATCATCCCTGAGGTTCTGCGCCCTTATACAGGATTCGACAAGATTGACTAGGAACTGTACCATACTTGGAATCGACCCCGGAACCAACCTGCTTGGTTTCGGGATCGTTCGCGTTAATGAGAAGGGCGGCCCCGAATTCGTGGACGCCGGAATTCTCGATCTGCGACGGGAGAAGGACCCTTATGCCAAGCTCGCACAGATAAAGGCCTTCGTCACCAGGGTGATAGAGACCTATTCTCCGCAGTGCCTGGCCATAGAGTCGCCTTTCCTGGGAAAGAATGCGCAGGTGATCTTCAAGCTTGGCCGTGCCCAGGGGGTGGCGCTGGCCGTGGCTTCTGAGATGGGTCTGGAAATCAACGAATACGCCCCACGAAAAGCGAAAATTTCGGTCTGCGGGAACGGAAATGCGTCCAAGGAGCAGGTAAGTCTTATGGTTCAGAAAATTCTTGGCATTAAAATTGAAGACTACCCGCTGGACTCAACGGATGCCCTGGCTATTGCGCTCTGTCATTACTATCAGATCATCAGCCCATTGGCACAGACGAGAGATTCGTCATCGTGGGAGAAATTCATCGCCTCGCATCCGGACAGGATTAAATAATGTGTATGAAACTTTTCTTGAAATCGCTTACGGTTCTGGCTTCCCTTCTGATGTGCACCGCTCTGTCGGCACAGTCGAAGTCGTATACCGTCAAGGCCGTGGTGGAAGACTCTCAGACGGGAGAGAAACTTTCGTTCGTGACCGTGGTCATCGCCAAGCCGAACGCAGACAAGCCTACGGCCTACGCGCTGAGTGAGGAGGACGGTTCGCTGGTGTTCGCCGACATCAGGCCTGCCAAGTACATCCTCAAGGCTGAACTTCTGGGTTACAAGACCTTCCAGAAGGAATTCGAACTCAAGGACGCCGACCTGGATCTGGGCAAGCTGAAGCTTGAACCCAGCGAGGAGCAGCTCGCGGCCGCCAGGGTGTCCGCAGTGGGCAACCCTATCCAGATGAAATCCGATACCATCTCCTTCACGGCGTCTTCCGTCAAGACTACCGACAACGATATGCTCGAGGACCTGCTGAAGAAGATTCCGGGCATCGAGATATCCGAGGACGGAAGCATCACCCATAACGGACGCTCCATAGACAAGATTACCATAGACGGCAAGACCTTCTTCCTGGATGACCCTCAGCTGGCATCCAAGAACCTGCCTGCGAAGATCGTGGACAAGGTGAAGGTCATCGAGAAGAAGTCCGACCAGGCTCAGTTCACCGGTATCGACGACGGTGAGGAGGAGACCATAATCGACCTTTCCGTAAAGCCTGGAATGCTGAACGGCTTTTTCGGCAACGCTTCTGCGGGCGCGGGACACGATGTTCCGGGCACAGGCCTTAGCGGGGACTACAGATATGAAGGCGCCGCATTCGCAGGCAAATTCACCGAGAACAACCAGCTGGCGTTCATCTTCAACGCGAACAATACGAACAACCGCGGATTCCGCGATATGTCCGGTGAGATGATGAGCACCATACGCGGCGGCGGAATGGGTCGCGGACAGGGCGGCTGGGGCCGCGGCAACGGTATCACCACCTCGTTCATGACGGGACTCAACGGCGGTACGAACCTGTTCGACGACAGGATGGAACTCAGCGGAAACTATCTCTACAATTCCACGAACAAGGATGTGGAGGAGTCTTCCACCAAGACCACATACCTCGAGGATTCGAACCTTCTCTATGATTCAAAGGGTGTAAGCAACACCAGGTCAGACGGACACCGCTTCGGCATGCGCATGGAGCACAAGTTCTCTGACAATACCTCCATCATATTCGAGCCGCAGATCAACTTCGGCAAGGGCAGCTTCACCGAGACCAGCCAGGACTCCACCAGGACCTACCTCACCGCCGACGGCAGCATAAGTCCTACCAACGCCAGCTCGAAGAACAACTACGGTGACAACCAGAACCTGTCCACCAGCGGTTTCGCCCTCCTGCGCCAGCGTCTCTGGATGCCGGGGCAGACGATGACCGTAATGGGGAATTACAGCGTGAGCAGGAACGACCTCAACGGATTCAACATCTCGAACACCACCGTGTATGAGGATGACGGCACTTCTTCCGCTACCAGCGTGAACCAGAAGTACGACCAGGACCAGAACTCCTACAGCCTCTGGGGCAACGCCACCTTCACCCAGCCTCTGGGCGGGAACTTCTATCTGGAGGCCAATTATTCCTACAGCTGGAACAAGTCCGTTTCCGACAAGGTCACCACGGACGTGGAGACCGGAGAAATATCCGAGAACTACTCGAACAGCATAGTCAACGAATACATCAACCAGGAGATAGGCCTGAACGCCCTCTACCAGGGAGACGGGTACAGGGTTCAGGTCGGTATGGCCGCCAAGCCTACCAAGACCCACAACTACACCTCGTCCGGCTCGTCCTACAAGGTGGACACCACGATGTTCCGCGTGAACTGGGCTCCTAACGCGATGATATTCTTCAATATGGGAGAGAACGGCAGCTTCAGGACCTTCTATTTCGGACGCAGCGTGCAGCCGAGCACTTCGCAGCTCATCACCGTGGCCGACAACTCGAACCCTCTGTCCGTATCGTTCGGTAACCCTAACCTGTCGCCTTATTTCACCCACGAACTGCGCGGTGACGTCAGGTACAACAACAAGCAGACTTACGCGTCGGTGAACGCCCGCTGGGATGCCACCTACAACGACAATCCTATCGTGAACGCCACCTGGTACACGAACGGTATAGGCTATACGATGCCGGTGAACGGCACTTCGAACTTCTCTGCCAATTTCAACGTCTATCTGAACCTTCCTGTAAACAAGACCGGGTTCACGGTGATGAACATGGCCAGAATCGGCTGGAGCCAGTCCGAGAACTTCGTGGGCAACGGCATAGACACCGCCAGGTACCTTAAGGAGGACGGTTCGCTGGACTACAATGTGTTCTTCGCGGATTACGACAACATCCGCTCGAAACTGGTCAGCAACGGCACCCAGTCGTTCAATTTCACCGAGCGCCTGATGGGCAAGTACCGCAACGACGACCTGGAGGTGGAGGTTTCAGCCAGGACGAGGATGAATTCCAGCCGCTATACCCTGGACAACATCGACGAGCACACCCGCACCTTCAACAACCAGATCCGCGCGAACGCCACCTGGACCTGGGATCTGATCGGGCTCAGCGCGAAGGGAGAGTTCAACTACAACTGGTACAACGGTTATTCCACCGAGCAGCCGGACGAGTACGTGCTCAACCTCGAGATACAGAAGCAGCTGCTCAACAAGAAGATGACCCTCGCCATCAAGGGATACGACATCCTGGGTCAGGCCAAGAACCTTACTGTTACCGACACGGCCAATTACCACACGGAGTCCGTGAACAATACCCTCGGCCGCTACATCATACTGTCGCTCACCTACAGGTTCGGCAACTTCGGCGGCAACAACAACCGCCGCGGCCCTGGCGGTCCCGGCGGCCCTCCACCAATGTAACAGGAAATTTCGTATATTTGTCCAGCTATGGCAGATGTTACGGAAAAATATGCAACTTTACTCGAAGAACACGGAATAAGACCGACATCAGTCCGAATCCTTGTTCTTCGTGTCGTTTCTGAGTACCATGACACTTTCAGCATGACGGATCTGGAGACCGAGCTGGAAAGCGTGGACAAGTCCACCATATTCAGGACTCTCACCCTTTTCGCCGAACACCATCTGGTGCACGAGACCGAGGACGGAAGCGGCTCCACAAAATACTGCTTCTGCCACAATGACCATACCTGCGAGGTGGAGGAGCTGCACTGCCATTTCTATTGCGAGAAATGCCACAAGACCTATTGCCTGGAGAATACCCACATACCCATAGTGGCTTATCCTGAAGGCTTCGAGCTCCGCGAGGTGGAATATCTTCTCAAGGGCGTCTGCCCGAACTGCGCCGCCAAATAGCATCTGCAACCGGGTTGCACCGCCAGTTCCATACCTTTGCATCGTTAAAACAGCAATAATATGGAAAAGGAACAGAAAATAATGACAGGTCGTATCGCGGTGTGCGCAGTGATGCTCGCGGCGATACTTTTCCTCCCTCTGTCGCTTACTCTCAAGATAATTCTCAGCGCCGCCGCCTATATCGTCATAGGTGGGGACGTGGTGTGGGAGGCCATTGAGAACATCTTCCACGGAGAACTGTTCGACGAGCATTTTCTGATGGCGATTGCCACCGTCGGAGCATTCGCCACCGGCGAGTATCCGGAGGCCGTGGCCGTGATGTTCTTCTATCAGATAGGAGAGCTCTTTTCTGACATCGCGGTGGACAGAAGCCGCGAATCCATCTCGAACCTTATGGACATCCGTCCCGATTATGCCAATCTTGAGGACGGTGACGCGCTGCGCACGGTATCTCCCGATGAGGTCGCTCCGGGCAGCGTGATCGTGGTCAAGCCCGGCGAAAAGATCCCGATAGACGGCGAGATCGTCTTCGGCAATTCTTCGCTTGACACCGCGGCCCTTACCGGCGAAAGCCTTCCGAGAGAGGTGGCCGCAGGGGATGCGGTCATAAGCGGAAGCCTTAACATGACTGGCCTGCTTAAAATCAGAACTACCGGCACGTTCGGCGAATCCACCGTGTCCAGGATCCTGGATCTCGTGGAAAATGCCCAGACCGGCAAGGCTCAGAGCGAGAAATTCATCACCCGTTTCGCCAGAATCTATACTCCGGTGGTCGTGGCATCCGCCGTGCTGCTGGCCATAGTGCCCTCCATTTTCACGGGAAATTGGATTGAATGGCTGCACAGGGCGCTCATCTTCCTGGTTATCTCCTGCCCTTGCGCGCTGGTCATCTCCATCCCTCTTACCTTTTTCGCGGGCATAGGCGGGGCTTCCGGAAAGGGTATTCTGGTCAAGGGTTCGAACTATCTGGAGCTGCTTGCCAAGGTGAACACCATGGTCTTCGACAAGACCGGAACCCTTACCCGGGGCAAGTTTTCAGTAAGTGAGATCAATGCCGTGGACGGGGATGACGAGGCTCTCCTGAAATGCGCGGCGCTTGCCGAGATATATTCGAACCATCCGGTGGCAGTGTCCCTCAGGGATGCCTGCGGGGCCGAACTTGACAAATCCGTCGTGAGCGATGTGAAGGATTTTGCCGGAGAGGGGATATGCGCCAATGTCGCTGGCCGCGAGGTTTATGCAGGCAATGAGAAACTGATGCGCCGTCTGAACATAACCCCGGCAGCGGTGACAAAGACCGGCACGGTGGTGTATGTGAGCGTGGACGGTGAATACAAAGGCCATATAGTGGTGTCCGATACCGTGAAACCGAATTCCCGCGCCGCGATCGAAGACCTTCACAGGCTCGGCGTGGGCAGGACAGTGATGCTTACCGGCGACCGTGCCGATGTGGCGAAGGAAGTCGCGGAGAAGATTGGCCTGGATGAGGTGCACGCGGGACTGCTTCCTGCAGACAAGGTGGAGCGGGTACGCGCTCTCAAGGCGTCCGATCCGGACGGTGTGCTGGCATTCGCGGGAGACGGCATCAACGATGCCCCGGTGCTTAAATTGGCGGATCTGGGCATAGCGATGGGCGGAGTCGGAAGCGATGCGGCCATAGAGGCGGCGGACATCGTGCTGATGGATGACGATCCTTCGAAGATAGCCTGCGGAATCAGGATTGCGCGCAAGACTCACAGTATAGTTATGCAGAACATTATCTTCGCTATCGGGATAAAGCTGCTCTTCCTGCTGCTCGGTGCGCTTGGTCTGGCGAACATGTGGGAGGCCGTTTTCGCGGATGTCGGAGTGACCGTAATTGCGATTTTGAACGCTTTGCGTGCGATGCGGGTAAAATAATTGCTATATTTGGGCTATGAAGAAAGATTTCTTGGTAGCAGGACATATATTCAGAGTCGTACTCCCCCAGGATTGCCCGTTGTGGGCGGCTATGAGGCAGTACGACCCTTTTTTTGTGGAGAACGGAGGTGAACCGGTTTTTGAACTGGACCTGGCGGACAGTCTGCCCGAAGGGGAGAGGACGATGTTCTATGACCAGCCCACCGAGCCCGGTGAGACGAAGATCGTGATTTGGAAGCAGGGCGCGGACTGGTATTTGGAATCTTCTCCGAATTCGGAGCGCCCCGTGTCCATGAAGCTGTGGATGAGTGCGGATTTCTCCTCTTCGAAGCTGGTGATAGCCGACCGCAGGGAGGCCCTGTTCGCGCTCAACAATGCCCTTATGCTTCAGTATGCCTTCCGTACCGCCTGTATGGGAACGCTGGAGATGCACGCTTCCGTCATCGTGAATGATGGAAGGGCTTGCCTGTTCCTGGCCAGGAGCGGCACCGGAAAGAGTACTCAGAGCCGAATGTGGCTGGAGAACATACCGGGAAGCCATCTTCTGAACGACGACAATCCCATAGTGCGCGTGCTGGAAGACGGCAGCGTGCGGGTGTACGGCTCGCCGTGGAGCGGAAAGACTCCGTGCTACAGGAACGAGGACTGGCCGGTGGGCGCTATGGTGCGGATAAAGCGCGCTGAGCAGAACCGGGCGTACCCTATGGACGTGGTACATTCCTATGCGCTCGTGTATTCGTCGTCTTCGGGCATCAAGTTTGACCCGGGTATGGGAGATGCCCTGAGCGATACCATAGGAAAGGTCATCGGGGCGGTCAGATGTTTCACTTTGGAATGCAGGCCTGACGCCGAGGCGGCACGCGTGTGCAGGGAGGCTGTGACGCGATGAGTCTTATAGTTCCCAACGACATACTGTTCAGTCATATAACCGGACTTCTCGACGAGGGCAAGTCCGTGACATTTCAGGTGAAGGGCTGCAGCATGCTGCCTTTCATAGTGGGGGACAGGGACAGCGTCAACGTGCATCGCGGCGACTTCGCTCCCGGCGATGCGGTTCTGGCTCATCTTCCCGGCGGAAATTATGTACTACACAGAGTGGAAAGCATTGACGGCGACCGCGTTACGCTCAAAGGCGACGGGAATCTCATGGGAAGGGAGCATTGCCGGGTGGAGGATGTTAAAGGCAAGGTGACGCAGGTGCTCAAGCGCGGCAGCCGCCCGGTGGATGTCACCGCGCCGTCATACAGATGGAAAATAAAAAGATGGAACAGTCTTCCGTACATCGTGCGGAGGGTGGTTCTGGCGATAATAAGAAGAATTAAGTAATGAGACTTGTAGAAGGATTTAAGCTCAGAGAGATCTGCGGAGTGGCAGTGGTGGTTCCGGAAGGAGCCGATCTGGTGAATTTCAACAAGATGCTTTCGCTTAACGAGAGCGCGACCTTCCTGTGGAAGTCTGTGGCGGGCAAGGACTTTGACGTCGATACCCTGGCCGGACTTCTGGAAGGGGAGTATGAGATAGATCATCAGACAGCCCTTGCCGATGCGCAGAAACTGCTCGACAAGTGGATGGAGATAGGCGTAGTCAGATAATGAAGGATTTCCGTCCCTGCGTTAAAGGGCTCTGGGGGCTGCTCAGACCTATTCTGCCCCGGGTGCTGGGGTGCAGCGTGCTGTATCTTGGGGAAGCCGCGTGCTCATTGGCCTTCGTATGGTACAGCAAGAAGGTGGTGGACATAGCGACAGGGGTGTTGGCGGCGCCTCTGGGCAGCGCCGTGGCCGTGATGGTCTCCATAATGGCGATGCAGATAGTGTTCCGCATAGCGTCCAAACGCGTGGAGGGGGAGATCAGCGTGAAGGCCAAGCTCGGCATACGCAAGGACGCCTTCGAGAAGGCGCTGCGCAGCGCTTGGACGGGCAAGGACAGGTTCCACAGCGCTGATGTGGTGAACAGGCTCGAGGAGGATATCCGCGTGGTGAGCGAATTCCTGTGCGTGACGCTTCCGAAGGCGGCGGTTACGGTGGCGCAGCTCATCTGCGCGTGCGTGATGCTGTTCGCATTTTCTTCGTCATTGGCCTGGATACTTATCTGGATCATGCCTGTGGCGGTGATCGCGGCCAGGCTGTATTTCAGGAAACTTCGCGACCTTTCATCCCAGATAAGGGCGATCGACGGGAAGATACAGGGACATCTGCAGGAGCATCTGCAGAGCAGGATTCTCGTGAAAACGCTTGGTGCTGAGGATATTGTGGAGGCCAAACTGGACAATCTCCAGGCTACGGAACTGTCGAAGACCAAGACCCGTCTGAATTATTCCGCCGTGTCCAGAACCTTTATGAACATAGGTTTCTCGGCCGGTTATCTCACGGCGTTCCTGTGGGGCGTCTACGGTCTGAGGGACGGGACGGTGACTTACGGTCTTATGGTGGCCTTCCTTCAGATGGTGGGTCAGGTCCAGAGGCCGGTGGCCGATCTGGCGTCGTACATCCCGTCGTTCATCAAGGCGCTTTCTTCGCAGGAAAGGCTGCTGGACATAGACGAGATGTCTTCCGAGACCCACAGGGGAGAAAAGGTCCTTTCCGGCAATCTTTCGCTGACCATCAAGAACCTGTCGTTTTCGTATGACGGCAGGACCGACATATTCAAGGATTTCTCCTGCAGGTTCGCAGCATGTGAGCTGACTGCCATCTGCGGGCCTACAGGCCAGGGAAAAAGCACCCTCGCCGGCATTATGCTTGGCATACTGAAACCTTCGCAGGGCAGTGTGACGATATCGAACGGCACAGAGTCCGTGGAGGTGGGAGTGGATACCCGTGCCAATTTCATGTACGTGCCTCAGGGCAACTCGCTTCTTAGCGGCACCATCCGCGACAATCTTCTTCTGGCCAATCCCCACGCCACGGAGGAGCAGCTCGCCGATGTGCTGCACACCGCCGCGGCGGATTTCGTGTTCGACCTTCCGCTCGGAATGGATACGGTCTGCAGTGAGGTGGGCCGCGGTCTGAGTGAAGGCCAATGCCAGCGCATCGCCATAGCTCGCGCTCTTCTGAAGGAGGGCGGAATCCTCATTCTGGATGAATCCACTTCGGCGCTTGACCCTGCCACGGAGATGACCGTGCTCGAGCGTCTGCACGAGCGGTATTACAAGACCAAGACCGTCATCTGCATAACGCACAGGATGGCCGTGGCCGAATTGGCCGACAAGGTGATAGAGATCTGATTACCAGTTGGTCCAGACATTGTCTGCCGTGATGAGGCAGGCTTTGA
>CAVBDE010000021.1:0-23460 GCA_963594055.1 Anaerovoracaceae bacterium
ATCCACTGCATGAAGTCGTCCACGCGGGAGCGGGAGACGGTCATCTTGAAGTCGGCCGGCGGGTCGGAAATGACCAGAAGGCAGCCGTTGACCTGCTTCACGATGCTCTGGATGGCTTTCACGGATATGATGCAGCCGCGCGAGATCCGAAAGAAGGTCTTGGGCGGCAGTTCATTGGCAATTATGTCCAGCGAAGAGTCGGTGACGAAGGTCTTGCCGTCCATGGTCCGCAGGAAATTGTTCTTTTCTTCCGAGTAGAAGAAGGCTATGTCCTCCACCTTGACAGGCACGATGCGGTCGTTCATCCTCACTATGAATCGCTCCCTGAGTGCGGCGGGCTCGCCTGCGGGCGTGATGGCGTCCAGGTTCTGCCTGTATCCGGCCTGCATCACCCTGTTCACGGCACGGTCCAGGTCGGCGGGGTTGATGGGCTTCAGAAGGTAGTCCACCGAGCCGGCCTCGAAGGCCTTGATGGCGTAACTGTCATAGGCTGTGGTCATTATCACTTTCGAAGTGACCTTCACCCGGCGGAAAATCTCGAAACAGTTCCCGTCGGACAGTTCCACGTCCATGAATATCACGTCCGGCGCGTTGTCTTCGTGCTCCCGGAGCCAGTCCACGGTCTGGGCGACCGAACCCGTGCAGGCCACTACCTGCATCTGCGGGAAGCGGTTCTCCAATGTGCGGCACAGCGCTTTCTGCGCCATTATCTCGTCTTCTACTATAAGTGCTCTCATCGTTTTATAAGCGGCAGGCGGACGAAGTAATCGGTCTTTGTGTTCCCGATCACGACATCCCCGCCTTTAAGGTCTATGTATTGCTGTTTTATATAGTTCTGTCCCAGCCCGGTGGATGGGGATGCGGACTGGCGCGGAACCAGGTTGTTGCGCACTTCCAGCACGTGCCCGTCGGAGATGATGCTGAGCTTCAGGGGATTGGCCTTCGATACGGCGTTATGCTTGAATGCGTTCTCCACGAGCATCTGCACGCTGCACGGCGGCACGGTCTTCTCCAGATCCTGCGCGCGTATGTCGCGGCTCACCTCGAACCCCTCCGGGAAGCGCGTGTGCATCAGGTCGATATAGGCGTTCACGAAATCCATCTCCTCCTCCAGCGACACGAGCCTTTTGTCCTCGCTCTGAAGCATATATCTGTACAGGCCTGCCAATTTGTGTATGTACTCGCTCGCCTCTTCGTTCATCCCCTCGACCACCAGGCCGTCCAGCACATTGAGCGAATTGAACAGGAAATGCGGATTCACCTGCTGCTTGAGCTTTTCGTAGCGGAACTGCGCGTAGTGCCGCTTTTCCTTCTCCCGGCCTATGGCCTGCTGCGTCTCCAGAGAGTAGTTCACCAGATAGATGATGCTGTACAGGGCGATGTCCACGATGATGCAGAGGATGCTGAGCTGGAAGAACTCCAGCGACACGTCCGGCACGATGTGGTTCCGTGGGTTAAGTCCTACTATGTAGGCGCTTATCTGCGAGCAGATGAGGATGAACAGCGCGAAGATGAACCACCATACGCCCACGCCGAATTCCCTGCGGAGCTGCGCGCTGAAGCGTATGAAGATGATGTCCAGGCAGATGAGGGTTATCATCACGGCGGAATTGGACAGAATCATAGAGAACACTTCGAAGGTGGTCCACTGCGAGATGCCCGTGGATGCGAATGCGAAGATGAGCATTCGCAGCAGGAATATCGTCAGGAACGCGATCACCAGCATCATCACCTGCGGCTTCGGGTTGTTCTCCTCGATGGCCCTGCCTCTTCCCCGGGCCAATGCTCCGGTGAGCAGCGAAGTGCCGTAACCCAGAAGGACGGTGGTGATGAAGGTGGCCGTCACGCTCGCGGCGACCGGATCTCCGATGAGGACCCTGAATGTCTCGCCGAGCTTGGTGCCTATGAAAAAGCCGATTATATTGGCCAGTATGACGAAGGCGGCGGTGATCTCAATCTTCAGGTTCTTCCTGATGCACAGGATGGCTATCAGCGCCATCGTGAGGAACGTCAGCAGCGGCTCGTCTCCCAGATCGAAAAGTCCGAGAACGAGGGCGGCTACGGCGTGTGCCAGAGCGAAGCCCAATATGATCAGGCTGTTGATTTTAGTGTCTTTCTTCACAGTGCGGCTTAACAGACTGCAATTTAGGAAAATTCCGTGAATAGTTATTCCGCTCGTCGCCCAAAAATCACCGTTCGTCCGGTTTTATCCGCCGTTCGTCAGCGGAAAGTACGCGTGTGTCCGATAAATTCCTATATTCGCTTGACACATAACACTGAAAGGCGGCTCCAAGAACACCGCCGCATTAGATAACCATTTGATGAAATCAAACAAACCAAAGCTTTCCTTTTGGCAGATTTGGAATCTCAGCTTCGGCTTCATGGGCGTCCAGATAGGATATTCGCTCCAGAATTCCAATACCTCCACCATTCTCCAGTCCTTCGGGGCTGACCTGAGTTCGCTCAGTTATTTCTGGCTGGCCGCCCCTATTGCGGGCCTTATCGTGCAGCCTATCGTGGGCATGTTCTCGGACAAGACCTGGACCAGGCTCGGAAGGCGTATCCCGTACATTCTGGGAGGTGCGGTCATTTCGACATTGGCCCTCGTCCTTATGCCGAACTGCCCGAAGCTGCTGGCTTTCGCGCCGCTCCTGATGGGCGCGCTGATATTCTTCTTTATGGACCTGTCGTTCAATATCACCATGCAGCCGTTCAGGGCGCTGGTCACCGATATGCTCGACGACAGCCAGAAGACGGAAGGATTTGTCGTTCAGACGCTTCTGATCAACCTCGGCGCCGTGGTGGGTGCGCTTCTGCCTCTCATTATGACCTGGTGCGGAGTAAGTGACGAGCCGGTCGAGGGACACGTGTCAGACCACATTGCATACTCCTATTATATAGGTGGAGCGATTCTTCTGCTTTCCGTGCTGGTGACCTCGTTCAAGGTGAAGGAATATCCTCCGAAGGAGTTCGCGCAGTATAACGGAGTGGAGAACAGCTCGGCGGAGGCTCAGCCGAAGACTGGGTTCCTTCAGCTTCTGAAGGGGACTCCGAAGGTGATGCTGCAGCTCGGCGTCACGCAGTTCTTCTCGTGGGCGGCCCTGTTCCTGATGTGGAATTACCTCAAGCCTGCGATCACTGGCGTGGTTACGGACAACGCCGGAATGGTGCTTTCCGAGGGAGCCACCGCCACCTGGGTGGGCGTGCTGAACGCGGTATATCCCGTTCCTGCCTGCATTGTGGCCCTGTTTATGACCCAGATTGCCAACCGCTACGGGAACCGTCCGGTCTATGCCGTCTGCCTGGCCTTCGGCGCACTCGGCTTCCTGGGCCTTTCACTCATTCACAACCAGTATCTTATGATGCTCCCTATGGTCTGCATCGGTATCGCGTGGGCGGGAATTCTGGCTATGCCTTATTCCATCCTGTCGCGTGCGATAGACGCCACCCGTGCGGGAGTGTATATGGGAATATTCAATTTCACGATAGTCATTCCGCAGATCTTCATGGGTCTGGTCGGTGGCGTGATCGTGAAGTACGTCTTCGGCAGCAATGCCGTGGCCATGCTGGCACTGGCAAGCGCATTCATGCTGTGCGGAGCCGTCAGCGTGGCGTTCATCAAGGATAAACCGGAACAACAATAATTTAACGATATGAAAAGATCAGTCATATTACTGGCCGTTCTGTCGGCATTGGCATCCTTGCCGCTTTCCGCACAGGAGAAGTTCGAGGTGAGGGGCGTGGTCGCTGACGAGATTGGCCCTGTCATCGGAGCCGCCGTGGTAGAGAAGGGAACTTCGAACGGAGTCCCTACCGGTATGGACGGTGACTATGTCATCAAGGTGTCTTCACGCGATGCGGTTCTGGAATTCAGCTGCATCGGTTATGCCACCGTTACTTTCAAGGCTTCGGAAGTGCCTGCTACAGTGATTCTCAAGGACGATACTGTGTTCCTCGAGGAGGCTGTGGCCATAGGCTACGGCTCCCAGAAGAAGAAGGAAGTCACGGGTTCCGTGTCTTCGGTGAAGGCCGAGGATTTCAACGCCGGCATCAAGACCAGCCCTATAGGACTTCTTCAGGGCAAGGTGGCAGGTCTTAACATCAGCCGCAGCACGAGCGATCCTACCAGTACCGGATTCAACGTTCAGATCCGCGGATTCTCGACTCTGGACAAGGGTGCCGGCACTTCGCCTCTCTATATCGTGGACGGTGTGCCTGTCAGCAGCATAGACAACATCTCGCCTGACGAGATTGCCTCCATGGACGTGCTCAAGGACGGATCGGCCGCCGCCATCTACGGTACCAGAGGAACGAACGGTGTGATCATCATCACCACCAAGAGAGGGGAGAACTTCACCGACAAGGCCGTGACCAGGGTAGAGTATTCAGGCTACGGTTCGGTGTCCGTGCGCAACGGCGACATGGGGATGGCCACTCCTGAGGAATTCCTCAATCTCGGCGAACTGTCCGGAGGCGTCATCGAGCCGCTCATCTACAGGGACGAGAACGGCGATCCTTACCAGACCGACTGGATGGCTGAGATCACCAGAAAGGCAGCTTTCACGCACAACCACAACGTGGCCATCACCGGTTCATCGAGCAATTTCAACTACCGCGCCTCCATCAATTACAAGGATGCGCAGGGTATAGCGCGCAACAACGAGCGCAACGAGATGATTGCCAAGCTGGCCGCATCACAGAAGGCTCTGCGCGGATGGCTCGAGCTGAACTACGACCTGTCCTATATGCATTACCGCAACGACTACTTCTGCGGTGACTTCAAGCAGGCCGCCATCCTGAACCCGACGATGCCGATTTATGATGCAACCACCACTTCAGGATACTATAACCCTCAGGGCACCGGTCTTTCCAACCCTGTGGAGAATATGAACCAGAAGGAGTCCTACCAGACCGGCAACTATTTCAGAGGGTCCGTCAAGGCCACTCTCAACATCCTTCCGGTCGAAGGTCTCAAGATCAACGCTTTCGGGGCTATCGAGGAGGGCGACAATGCCAATTACTGGTCCAACAAACAGATAAACACCGATGTGGACGGCTCCGGAAAGGCCGGAAGAGGCAACAGCGGCAATTTCAACAAGCTGTTCGAGGTGACTGCCGACTATGTCCACAGTTTCGGACTGCACAACATCTCGGCCGTGGCAGGCTTCTCTTACCAGAACTTCCTGTACGACGATTCGTCGATAGAGAACAAGGGATTCCCTACGGAGAGCATGAAATACTATCAGATCGGGAACGGCGATGCCACGAAAACCTATCTCAAGGCATCTTCTTCACGTAACTCGAACACTCTCGCAGCGTTCTTTGCCAGAGCCAATTACAACTACGATGAGCGGTACCTGGTATCCGCTTCCATCCGCAGGGAAGGCTCTTCAAGGTTCGGCGCGAACAACAAGTGGGGATGGTTCCCTGCAGTGAGCCTCGGCTGGAGAGTGGTGGAAGAAGACTTTATGCAGAACGCTCAGTGGGTCAACGACCTGAAGGTCCGTCTGGGATTCGGTGTCACGGGTAACAACCTGGCATCCGACCTGAAGTCCGTAGCTATGCTTACCAACGGCGGAACTTTCTGGTACAACGGCAAATACGTCTATACCTACGGTGTGGGACAGAACGTTAACGCGGATCTTCGCTGGGAGAAGAAGTACGAGTACAACCTCGGTGTGGACTTCGCATTCCTGGACAACCGCATCTACGGAACCCTGGACACCTACTACCGCCAGACCCGCGACCTTCTCTGGGACTACGAGGTGCCTACCCCTCCTTACCAGTATTCCACCCTTCTGGCCAATGCCGGACAGATGGACAGCTACGGTGTGGAGCTCACCCTCAGCGGCGTGCCTGTGAAGACGAAGGACTGGACCTGGGTTACCACCCCGACCCTGTCGTTCAACCACAACGTGATCACCAGGCTTTCAGACCCGTCGAAGGGATTCAACTACAAGGAGACCACCACCGGTACTGTGAGCGAGACCGGCATAATGAACACCAATACCCAGATTCTGCGCGAGGGACAGTCCGTAGGTACTTTCTACGGCTACAAGTTCCTGGCCATCAACAACGGCACCTGGTATTACTCAACTCCTGCGGGCGGCGTCGTGGACGGAGCAGGCGCGGCTGAAGGATACCGTCAGGAGCTCGGCAACGCGCAGCCGTGGTTCACCTTCGGATGGAACAACACCGTAAGGTACAGGAACCTGGACTGCTCGATCTTCCTCCGCGGCGTGGTGGGCAACAAGATATTCAACCTTACCCGCTGGGCTTACGGTCCTACCAAGTCCGCCACGAACAACATCTTCATGAAGGACGTGACCGGAACGGACGGCGTGGTGCTCACGAACAAGGAGCAGTTCTCCGACTACTATCTGGAGGACGGATCTTACCTGAAGGTGGACAACATCACCATTGGCTACAATTTCAAGTTCAGGGAAGACAGTCTCATCGACAATCTTCGTGTATATGTAACGGGACAGAACCTGGCTACCCTTACCGCATACAGCGGACAGGATCCGGAGGTCAACACCACCAGCGTGTGGAGTTCGGGAATCGACTACTGTGATTTCTATCCTACCGTAGCCACGTTCCTGCTGGGTGTCAACATTTCATTCAAATAGTTCAGACCATGAAAAAAATTATATATACGGCTGCAATTGCGGCGCTGGCCCTTTCCGCTGCTTCCTGCGACAATATGCTTGAGGAAGTGAATTACGGGAACCCTACCATAGAGGATATGATGACAAGCGAAGAGAATGTCATCATGATGGTGGGCCAGATCTATGCCGACGTCAAATATACCCATGACCACTGGGGCTACTGGGGACTTGTCACCATCACTGCCGACGAGGGCCTCTGCGTTCCGCGAAACGGCGGCTCCGACTGGAATGACGGCGGATATTGGCTCAAGCAGAACAACCATACCTGGGACCACAGGGGAGACGCCCTCAAGGAAGTGTGGAACGTGACCGTATCGGGCGCCGTGCAGTGCAACCAGATCATCAAGAACCTCAACGACTACAGGAGTTCGATGTCCGATGAGGTGTACAACCAGTATGTAGGCGAAGTGGAGGTGATGCGTTCATACTACTTCTACCTGATGTTCGAGTGCTTCGGCCGCATCCCTTATACTGAAGTGTATGAGGAAGTTACCGGCCCTCTCCTCGACCCTGAGGACGTGTGGTCGCACCTGGTGGCCACCCTCGAGAAGAACGCTCCGAACATGGCGGTGGTCAACGACGCGAACCGTTCGGCCAATTACGGCCGCACCACCCAAGGATTTGCATACGCTCTTCTGGCACGCCTCTATCTTAACGCCGAGAGCTACGGATGCACCCTGGACAACGTGTTCAAGAACGTGGAGAAGCCTTCACAGTTCTCAGGTTCGTTCTACGACAACTGCGTGCGCTGCTGCGACAATGTGATCAACTCGGGCTCATACACCATAGACAGCGACTATTTCCATAATTTCGCTCTCTTCAACGAGGACAGCAAGGAAGCCATCTTCTCCATCGTGGAAAACGGCCTCACCGACGACGAGCACGACTCGGGAAAGGTGAAGAACAAGTTCCGCATCCCGTACAACACGCATCATTACGGCATTCAGCACTACTACGGAACCATCCTCGACACCTGGAACGGATTCTGCGCGCGTCCTGAGTTCCTTGACATCTTCAAGGCCAAGGGAGCCCCGACGCTCACCAACGAGCAGATGCTGGACAATGCCAATATGAAGGGCTACTACAACTCCGACCTTCGCGGCCCCGGCACCGAGCTTAACGGAACCGCCAATGAGAAGACCTGGGGATGGTTCGTGGGCCCTGTCTACAAGGCCGGATCCACCACCGATTATTACTTGGACACCAAGGTGGTCACCGACGAATACCCAAAGGGCACTCCTACCATTCTGCATGTGGGCATAACCAGCCTGTTCGACGCCAGCAACTTCGACGGCGCGCGCCTTAACAAGTGGGAACTTGACAAGACCGGCACCTACAAGTACGGCGAGAACGATATGCCTATTATGAGATACGCCGACATTCTCTGGATGAAGATAGAGGCCATACTCAGGGGCGGTGCGGGAGCAGTGGGCGATGTCACTTCGCTCGAAGACTTCAAAACCTTGATGCGCAGAAGCTTCGCCTATGACGCCGATCCTCTGCAGGCCTACACGGACGCCTACGGAGACGTGAACTCGTGGACGCTTGACGACGTGCTCGCAGAGCGCGGACGTGAGTTCAGCTGGGAGATGACCCGCCGCCGCGACCTTATCCGCTTCGGCAAGTACAACAGCATCCAGTACGTCACCGACGCCAAGGCCAAGGCGGAAGTGCGCAAGTGGTTCCCTATCCCTTATTCGGTTCTGGAGAAATCGCTCGTGGACGAGACTACCGGCGAGAAGATCTGGACACAGACTCCGGGATACGAAAATCTTTAGAATACAACACATTAACCAAATAATCTAATTATCAACACACATTGTTTTTATGAAAAAGTTTTTTTACCTGATTTCATCGGTTGCTCTTCTGGCAAGCCTTTCAGCATGCTCGGAGAAGAACAACGGCAAGATCGATTTCGACGACCTCGTGCTGGACGGATTCTATGTTTACGGCGAGGCTACAGGAACACCTGACAAGGTGCTGTCCATCAACTCTATGGCAGCCGGCTCAAACGAAGTGGACAAGACTGTACGCGCCGGTATGTATGAGAAATACATTTACCTCGAGGGCGGCAAGGAGTTCTCTCTTATCGAGAACCAGGCCGGCGTGAAGACTTACTACGGCGCCGATCTCGCAGAAGTTAACTACGGCCTCGGAACAGAGGAGAATCCCGGTAAGAACTTCGACAACAACCCTGATATGATGATTCTCCAGGGCAAGCTTAAAATCGGTGAGGACGCACCTGCACTCAAGGTGGCAGAGAGCGGACTTTATCACATCGTTCTGGACAACAATCAGAACGGAGACCTCGCTCAGGGCGCTCAGATCATCATCCAGAAGGCTGACTTCGGCGTTCGCGGAGGATGCAACGGCTGGGGATTCACCGCTGGAACCGCTGTCAAGAATGAGGACGGAACCATCGTTTACACCTGGGAGAACCTCGAATTCTCTGCCAAGGGCGAATACAAGTTCGCTTCCTGCAACGGTTGGAAGATCAACCTCGACGAGGACGGCATAGTAAAGGCTGAGGTAGGTCTCGGTCTTACCGACGGCAAACTTTCCAACACCGGCGGAAACATCGTCATTGGCGACAAGGGCGGTCTCTACAAGATCACTCTTACCTACACCCCGAAGGCAGGTGCAGTGGCTGATTCATTCTCTTACGATTCCGAGCTTACCCAGGAGTCCACTCTTCCTGAGGAGTGCTACCTTATCGGTGACGCCATCGCAGGATGGAATCTCCCTGGAAACCAGGTGGCCATGATCCCTGCACATTCAGAGCCGGGCGTATTCTGGGCTGTACGTTACATCTCAGACGTTACCAAGAGCTTCAAGTTCTCTCAGATCAGCACAGAATGGGGCAAGGATTTCTACAGCCTCGGCAATGACGAAGGATTCACCAACGATGGCAGCAACTGCTACGTGGCGGCTCCTGGTCTTTACATGATCGAGGTCAACTATAAGGAGAACATCATCAACGTTCACAGCGCTGAGGTTTACGGATGCGCAGAGCCTTTCAGCAACCCTAACTGGGGTGCAGTCGACGATGCCAAGTACACCCTCAACGAAGACGGAACCGTAAGCTACGTTCTCAAGGCTGACGGAACACACCTCCGTTCATTCGTGAAGTCTGCATTCGATCCTGAGGTTGCCAACTGGTGGCACCGCGAGTTCACGCTTGACAACGACGGCAACATCGCTTACCGTGGAGCAGGCGGAGACAGCGCCAACACTGACGGTGTGGTAGCAGGCAAGACCGTTACCCTCGACTTCAACGCAGGTACAGGTACCATTAAATAATTTCTGGTCAGCGGCCTTTGATCGGGCCGCTGACTCCCATTTAAATGAAACTTAGATGAAAAACCGCAATCTCATATATCTTTTCCTTCTTTCCGCGGCGCTGGTATGTTCCTGCGGCAAGAACGACAGGAACACCGTGGTCAACCCCGACGGGGACAAAAAGGAAGATCCCAGCGGCGGCGGGTCCGAGCAGCTGGACAAATTGGCATACGGCCTCTCGGTCATTCCGGAAAATCCTTCGTCGGACGTGTCCTGCACCCTTTATTACAGGGCGGGCGGTGAGTATCCGTTCTCGGGTTATACGGGAGATCTGTATGCACATATAGGCGTGGTCAATCTGCAGTGGGAGCACGTGCAGGCGGACTGGGACGTGAACATAGACAAATGCCGCTGGCAGAAAACCGACGTTACGGACATCTGGGCACTGTCGCTCGAGCCTTCGATACGCGAATGGTTCGGAGCGGACGATGACGAGGCCATAACGAAGATAGGCGTGGTGGTGCGCAATGCCGACGGGACGAAACAGACCGTGGATCTGTTCTGTCAGGTCGAGGACAGCGAGCGCGAGTTCAAGCCTTCCGAAGTGGTGACTGAGTCCGTGCCGGCAGGATGGGAAAAAGGTATAAACTATCTTTCCGACACCGAGGTGGGACTGGTTCTTCTCGAAAGGGACAAGGAAGGCGGCCGTTACGCACACTGCCTGGCGGTGGGCGATTTCAATGACTGGGCCCTTTCTCATTCTTATGAGATGAAGCGCGACGAGGCCGCCGGCTGCTGGTGGATAAAGCTTTCCGGCCTGCAGGCGGGAAAGGAATACCGATTCCAGTATCACCTCATCGATTCTGAGGGCAACATCGTGCGTCTGGCCGATCCTTATACCGAGATAACATACAGCAGCGACGACAGGTGGATATCATCTTCGACTTATCCTGACCTGCCTTCATATCCGTCAGGAGCGAGCGGACTGGTGTCAGCCTTCCAGACGGCCCGGCCTGAGTATGCGTGGAAGGTGCCTGATTATAATGTGAAGGACAGGGACGATCTGGTCATCTATGAGCTGCATCTTCGTGACTTTTCTTCCACGAAGGACCTGGCGGGAGCCGAGAGCCATCTTGACTACATCCAGAGCTTGGGCGTGAACGCCATAGAGCTTCTTCCGGTGCAGGAGTTCGACGGGAATGACAGCTGGGGTTACAGCCCTTGCGGTTATTTCTCGCTGGACAAGGCTTACGGCACCAGGGACAGGTACAAGGAGTTCATAGACGAGTGCCACAGCCGCGGAATCGCGGTTCTGTTCGATGTGGTGTACAATCACGTGACAGGAGCGCATCCTATGGCCAGGATGTACTGGAATTCTTCCGCCAACAAAACCGCGGTCAACAATCCGTGGTTCAATGTGGACGCCCCTCATCCGTATTCCGTTTTCCACGACTGGAATCACGAGAACGCCGAGGTGCGCGAATATATCAAGAGGAGCCTTGTGTACCTGCTGGATGAGTATCACATAGACGGGTTCCGTTTCGATCTTACCAAGGGCTTCACCCAGAAGTCCAGCTCTGAGAGCACTTCTGCCAATTATGACGCTTCGCGCATAGCCATCCTGAAGGATTACGCATCCGCCGTGTTCGCGAAGAAGTCCGACGCTGTGGTGGTATTTGAGCATTTCTGCGTGACAAGTGAGGAGAACGAGCTGGCGCAGAGCGGCATAAAGCTGTGGAGGAATCTGAACCAGGCCTACTGTCAGACCGCTATGGGCTGGCTTTCGGACGGTGACGACTTCTCTTCTATGTGGACCGGCAGCTCGATGCCTTTCGGGTCCCTGGTGGGATTCCAGGAGAGTCACGACGAGGAACGCACTGCATACAAGGCGCTTACCTGGGGTAACGGCATCACCGGGAACCTCGCCGCGAGGATGACCCGCGAAGAGTTGAACGCGGCGTTCTCGCTTCTGATTCCGGGCCCGAAGATGATCTGGCAGTTCGAGGAACTCGGGTATGACATCTCCATCGAATACAACGACCGTACGGGGGCCAAGCCTTTGCACTGGGATTATTATGAAGTGCCTGAGCGCAAGGCTCTGTACGACACATATTCCGATCTTCTGGAGTTCCGCTTCTCTCATCCTGAATTTTTCAAAAGCACTGCCACCTATACCGCTCAGATGGGTTCGGGCTACTGGTACAGGCACATAACGATAGACGACGGCACGGGCAGGGCCTTCTATCTGGTGGGAAATTTCCATATCGCGGATCAGAATGTGGATGTGACTTTTCCGTCAGGCGGTACCTGGAAGGATTACTTTACCGGTGATGAGGACACCGTGGGGTCTGACGGAAAATACACCTTCAGCATCCCGGCGGGAGAATTCAAATTGCTAATTAATTTTTGATGAAAAAGATACTGTTGTTTCTTGTAATATTTGCAACGGTCCTCGGCTGTACCAAAGAAGTAAAGCCGGGGATCGTTGTAGATCCCGAGACTGAGAATCCGGACGATTCCGGAGACAAGGACGATCCGGATGATTCGGGTGATTCCGGCGATCAGGGTGACGGCGGATACACCGCCGAGGAAGGATTGGCATACATATTCAGCGGGAAGGACGTTCCGGAATTCCACGTGAGCGTGAGTCTGAGCGAATGGAACAGGCTTCTGGGCGAGTACGACAGGAATTCGAACACCGCGGAGAGCATCCACGCCGACGTGAAGTATGTCGGCAACGGAGACGAGATCTCGATCTCCGACATTGGCCTTCGTCTCAGGGGGAACACTTCGCGCCGCCGTCCGGAGGGAAACGGCGGTCAGAGCCACGCGGGTGACGGGGCAGATTGGCATCACTGTCATTATCAGCTGAACTTCACCAAGTACAACAAGGACACAGACCACGAGCTGCACGGCGTCAAGAAGCTGTATCTCAAGTGGTTCAAGGACGATCCGGCCTATGTGCGCGAGGTGTACTGCTTCGATCTGTTCCACAGGGCGGGCATCTGGACAGCGCCGTACAACGGCTATTGCCGGCTGTGGATGAAGGTGGAGGGCGATTCGAAGGAGACCTATCTGGGCGTGTACGGGATGAACGAGACCATTGACGGGCGTTATGCCAATGCGCGCGCCGACAAGTTCGGGGAGAAGAACGGATTCCTGTGGAAATGCGTTTACGGGGCTTCGCTTTCTTCGGCTGACGACGGCCTGTTCGGAGAGGACGGGTCGGACAGGACCTATGAGTTGAAGACCCAGAACGAGGATTACCGGCTGGCCAAGGCGCAGCTTCAGGATTTCATCAGGAAGGTGGCCGGTAAGGGCGACGAGAGCTTCTGTACCTGGATAAAGCAGGTGTGCGACGTGGAACTTCTCCTGAAAACCTACGCGGTCAATGTGGCCGTGGGAATGTGGGACGACTACTGGAAGAACAAGAACAACTACTATATCTATTTCAATTCAAAGGATACCTACGAGTACCAGTTCTTCTTCATCCCTTACGATTACGACAATACCCTGGGCACTTCCAGCCTGGGGATGGATTCGGGAAAGCAGGACCCTCTGAACTGGGGCGACAACGGCAATCCTCTCATCTACAAGCTACTTAAACACGAGGAGTTCCGCAAGATCTACAAGGATGCGCTTCTGTCCCTGGTGGATCCTTCCACCGGTGAGTTCTACTATCAGACTTCGATGAAGCGTATCCGCGGTTGGCACGATCAGATAAGGAATTATGTGTCAAACGATACCGGAGAGGATATGAGCATAGATGACAGGCCGGCTTCGTTCGGCAACCACTCCGAATACCGCCTGCTCGACGAGAACAACAACTTCTTCAAGGTCAGGGCTGAAACCATCAACAAATACTGCAAATGAGAAATCCTGTACATATCGCGGTGCTCGCCGCCGCTTTTCTGAGTCTGGCCGCCTGCACCGGCAAGGGGCCGCACGCCGCCTGGACCTACGACAGCGTGGTCTATGAGATGAATGTGCGCCAATACACCCCCGAAGGGACATTTGCCGCAGCCGAAGGCCAGTTGGCCCGTCTGAAAAAGCTCGGGGTGGACGTGATCTGGCTGATGCCTATCTATCCGATAGGGGAGCTCCAGCGCAAGGGTACGCTCGGCTCGTATTACGCCGTCAGGGACTATTGCGCCGTGAATCCGGAATTCGGCACCATGGCGGACTTCGAGCATTTCCTGAAGGCCGCGAAGGGCCGGGGCTTCCGCGTGATTCTGGACTGGGTGGCCAACCATACCTCGCCGGATGCTGTGTGGATAAACGGCGAGCCCGCGGACTGGTACGAGCGTGATTCGCTCGGCCGGACCATCGTGCAGTACGACTGGACCGACATCGCGGCGCTCAATTATGACAATCCTGCAGTCTGGGAGGCCCAGAAGGAGGCGATGCGCTTCTGGATGAAGAAGGGGATAGACGGGTTCCGCTGCGATATGGCCTGTGAGGTGCCGTTCGAGTTCTGGCGGAAGACCATTGCGGAGTTGCGCGAGGATTATCCTCAGATGTATATGCTGGCCGAGGGGGAGGATTCGCGGCTCCACGAGTCGGGCTTTGACGCATCCTATGCGTGGAGGCTGCATCATCTGCTGAACGACATAGCGCAGGGCAGCAAAGGCATTCAGGACCTTTTGGAATACATAAAAGAGGATGCGGAACAGTATCCGCAGGAGGCTTTCCGTCTGATGTTCACTTCGAACCACGACGAGAATTCGTGGGCCGGGACAGAGTTCGAGAGGATGGGGGACGCCGCAGAGGTTATGGCGGTGCTCACTTTCACTCTTCCGGGAGGTCAGCCGCTGATCTATACGGGTCAGGAGATGGGATGGAACCACCGTTTCCAGTTCTTCGAGAAGGATCCGGTTCCGTGCTGGGAGGAAAACGCCCATACGGAGTTCTATCACAGGCTTATAGAACTCAGGCACCACCATCCGGCACTGCGGTCCGGCGAGAAGGGCGGCAGCTTCGAGGTGGTGTCTGCGCAGGACGGCGTGCTGGTTTTCCGTCGCACGGCGGGAAATGACAGCGTTACCGTTACGGCGCAGCTCTGCGCTCCGTGGAATTGGAATATTGAATAATTGGCATGGATATGAAAAAGTTTATAGGTTTAACAGTGCTCGCCGCGGTCCTGGCAGGATGCTCGGGCGGCGGTTTCGCTCCGGAAAATGTTTCGGACGCTGATTCTTCTCAGGTGGTTCGCGTGGAGCCGCTTTCCTGGTGGGTGGGGATGAAGACCCCGCTGCAGCTGCTGGTGGGAGGCGGGAATATTTCGTCTTATGACGTGCGTCTCGAAGGTGGAACCGGCGTGAAGGCTACGAAGGTGACGAAGGGGGACAGCCCGAATTATCTCTTCGTGGATGTGGCCGTGTCCGACAGGGCTAAGGCAGGGGAGTATTATCTGGTCTTCTCGAAGGACGGGAAGGACTGCTTCAAATATGCCTACAGGATAGACGCCCGAGAGAAAGGCTCTGCGCAGCGCGGAAGCTTTTCGAGTGCGGATATGATCTATCTTATTATGCCTGACCGTTTTGCGAACGGAGATCCGTCGAATGACTCGACCGACAGCACAGCCGAAAAGGCTGACAGGAAGGCGTTTTTCGGTCGTCACGGAGGCGACATCCAGGGCCTTATGGACCATCTGGACTATATCGCCGAGCTTGGCGCCACCGCCATCTGGTGCACCCCTCTTCTGGAGGACAATGCCCGCCGCGAGTCGTATCACGGCTATGCCTGCTCGGATTATTATCACATAGATCCGCGCTTCGGAAGCAACGACCTGTATTTCGAATATGTGCAGAAGGCCCATTCGAAGGGCCTCAAGGTCATTATGGACGTGGTGACCAACCATTGCGGCACCTCGCACTGGTGGATGAAGGATCTGCCTTTCAATGACTGGATTCACCAGTTCCCGCATTACACCGGCACCAATGTATGCTTTTCCACCAATATGGACACCAACGCTTCGCGCAGGGACCTGGAGATTCAGGAGAGCGGCTGGTTCGTGCCTTCGATGCCTGATATGAACCTGAACAACGAATACGTGCTCAACTACTTCATACAGTGGGCGGTATGGTGGACGGAACGTGCCGGTCTGGACGGATTCAGGGTGGATACCTATCCTTATAACGAGAAGGAGCCGATGTCACGCTGGTGCAAGGCTGTGACCGCGGAATATCCTAATCTCAACATAGTGGGCGAGTGCTGGACTTCTTCCATTCCGCAGCTTGCCTATTGGCAGAAGGACGCGCTCAACGCCGACGGGTTCAATTCGAATCTGCCTTCGGTGATGGATTTCCCTCTTCACGACGCTCTGCGCGCGGCACTTAACGAGGATGCCGGCTGGGGGCGCGGAATGACCCGCATCTATGATGTGCTCTCGCACGATTATCTGTATGCCAACATTGACAATGTGCTGATATTCCCGGGGAATCACGACACCGACAGGATAGGTGACGTGGTGGGAAAGAACCCGGCCAAGGCCAGATTGGCCCTCACGCTGATGGCCACGATGCGCGGCATCCCGCAGATATTTGCCGGAGACGAGCAGATGATGGTGTCCGCCGACCGCAGACAGGGTCACGGCGGGCTCAGGGTTGATTTTCCGGGCGGCTGGCAGGGTGACAGCCAGAATCTGTTTACCGCAGAGGGCCGCAGAGCTCAGACGGTCAATACCGACGGACAGCCGGTGAAGATCGGACAGGCGGAGGAGATGTTCGAATATGCGAAGCGCCTGTTCAACTGGCGCAAGGGCGAGGAGGTCATCCATACGGGACGCACCCTGCACTTCATCACCAGGGACAACACCTATGCGTTCTTCCGCTATAACGATTCGAAGGCCGTGTTCGTGTTCATAAACAACGGCCCCGAGGCGAAAAGGGTGCCGTGGTCCTATTATTCGGAGATTACGGAAGGTCTCACGGCGGGTGTGAATGTCCTTACAGGGGAGAGCTGCAGCGTGTCGGACGATACGATTGTGGCAGGGGACAGCGCTCTGGTAGTGGAATTTGACCGTTAGACGGTCCGTCAGGCTTTCTTTTTACTTGTACTCACCATAACTACGCCGGCAAGTACGGCCAGTGCGGTGAGTATTTTTTGTGCGCTGAGGGTATCCATCCCTATGATGATGCTGATCGTGGTGGCGACTATAGGCTGGCAATAGTTGTACATGCTGACCAGGGTAGGACGTATGTACTTCTGGCCCAGAGGGATAAGGAAGTATGAGATGAACGTGGCGCAGATGACCAGGAACGCCAGTTCCCAGCCCAGGCTGCCGTGGAGCAGGGTCCAGTCGAAGTGCGACAGCTCGCCTGCTGAGAACGGGATGGTCATCACTGCGGCGAAGAGGAAAATCCATTTCATGAACGTCACCACGGCGTATTTCTGGATGAGCGGGCGGAATATGCCCAGGTACAGGGCGAAGAATATGCCGTTGGCCACCATCAGAAGGATGCCCTGAAGGGAATTGCTGGAGGCTCCGGACCCGCCTGTGCTGCTGTCCAGGATGAGGAACACTATGCCTGTGAAGCTGAGCATCACGCCCGCGAACTTCTTCGGGGTGATCGGCTCCTTGATCGCGATAGCGGCGATGAACATCGTGTAGATAGGGGTGAGCGAGCTCAGAATGGAGCTGGTCATAGGCGTTATCTGCGGGAGCGCCGTGAGGAATGTGAACTGCGGCGCGAAGAATCCCAGCAGAGATGCCAGGGCTATCTTCGGAAAGTCCTTCTTCTCTACTTTTTCCTTAGGGGTGAATATGGAAATGAGCCAGAACAGTGCACCCGCTCCCATGGCCCTGAGGCTGAAAAGGGAGATGGATGAAAGAATGTGGCTGCCGGTCAGATCCTTGCAGGTAACTATGTTGATGCCGAATATGGAATATGCGATGAAACAGGACAGATGACCTATAAGTTCTCTGCTGCCTCTTCCTCCGTTTGCTCTGCTGCCGGCTGTTCCGGCTCCTTCTTCTCGCATTTGTCTGTAAGTCTGGTTTTAAGTGCACGTACTGCGTAGAGCACGGCTTTGTCGAACGGGATGATCCCGGATATGTTTTTGATGGCCGTGGCCGTGAGATTCAGCGGAGTGTACGACTCCCTGGTTTCCTCCCAGCAGGTGGAGAGCCTCGTCTTCTGCGCGTCTATCTTTACGGCCAGATCCCTTCTGGCTGCATCAATGGCGGCTATGTCCTTTATGTCAGAGTATTTCATGGCTTATTCTCCCTTTTCTTCAAAGAACAGTTTTATGAACATCTGTACGAAGCTGTTAACGAACAGTTTCCTGCGCAGCAGGAACACGATGAGGATAGCCAGTGCGAACACTCCCGCCACGATGAATGCTCCGGCCGCATAGCTGCCGATGACATCGCCCAGGAGCAGCACTCCGCCGAAGGCCATGGCCATCAGCATAATGCTTCCCAGCGTAAGGAACAGGATGGCTACCAGAAGTTTCTGAAGCGTAATCGACAGGCCTTTGGCCGTTCTGAGCTTCAGGTCGTCGGTTTTCAGATCGATGTATTCGGTCACTTCACCGACGAATTCCTCCGCCGGGCGGGTGAATGGATTGTGACTATTCATAATTTTCTTCCTTTGTGTCCAGAATCTTCTCCATCTTGTCCAGTTTGTCCACGATGGCGTTTTTCAGCGCTTCCATGGAGTCCTGGGAGGTTTCACGGACTTTCTCTCTGGTCTCGTCCCCCTTGGCAGGAGCGAACAGGACGCCGAGCACGGCCCCGATGGCCGCTCCGGCGAGAAATGTTATTACTGACTCATTTTTCATGCCGCAAATGTACAAATTTATTCTTTGCGGATAAACAAAAAATTGTAACTTCGCAATCCACAAATTGATCTGGATGAAAATCAAAAGATACTTTCTGATTTTTCTGGCGCTGCTTCTGGCGGGAGGCGGCTTGTCCCTTTCGGCCAGGGACCTTCCGTGGAGGGACTGCGCGGGCCTGTTCGTGAACTGGAATGCAGGCGGCAACGTGAATCTTACAGGTAAGTATATCCTCTATATGAAGGATGACCTGCGCTCGGTGGACATTCATTATTTTGCGCTTGGGGCGGATTACAGGTTCAACAAGTATTTCAAGGCAGGAACCGAGTATATCTATTTTGAAAAATACAGCGCGTCGGGCGATCATCTTCCGCGCCTCAGGCTTTCGCTCAATGCCACAGGCACCTGTCCGATGGACAACTGGAGCCTGTCGCTCTATGAAAGGCTGCAGCTTACGCACAAGCCATATCACATAGACGATTCGGCGGATGTGAAGAATCTGGTACAGATAAGATCCCGTCTGACCTTAAGATACAAAGGCTGGGACAGGGTGGCTCTGTTCACTTATGTGGAGATTCGCCACAGTCTCAATGACCTGCCCACTGAAAATTACGGTGCGGTCAATCTGAATATGGTGTGCCTGGCCGCGGGACTGAACGTCAAGGTGACAGGAGGGCAGACTCTTATCCTTATGCCTGAGTACAAGCATTTCCATACCACCGAGTATATGATGTTCTGCCTGGGGTACAGGCTTTCCTTTTAGGCGATGAACGCGATATAGACGGCGCACAGCAGCAGCGCTATGGCCGAGCCAATGTTGATGGACTTGTAGTGCGCGTCGTAGAGGTGTGAGAGAAAACTTCCGGCCATCATCCACAGGAAATTGGCTCCCGGTCCGGCCACAAGCAGAAGCGCCGCCACCGGCAGCATATCGGCGTAGCTGTTCGAGTAGGGCAGCACGAAGGTGCTGAAGACGCTGATTTCGAACAGGAGTATCTTGGCATTGGTCAGTTGCATCAGCATCCCGCTGAGGAATGTGCATTCGCCTTTTTGCGTTCCTTTGGTGTCGTGGGTCTCGTAGATTTTGTATGACAGGTACACCAGGTAGAGTGCGCCCAGATACTTGAGGTATCTGACGTAAGAGCCGAGCGCCTCGCCTATGAGGTGTGTGAGCAGAGCCATCAGCAGCACCGCGATGACGGCTCCTGTCAGCAGGCCAAGCCAGATCCTGAACCCTTTTCTCCGTCCATAGCGTATGCCGGTGGTCAGAGCGAAAATGTTCGCCGGACCAGGGGTGTATCCCACTATAAGTATTTGAAGCAAAAGGGCTAAGGTGATCATTAAGGATTCTGTTTGAGTGTTTCTGTGAAGCGGTCTATCGTTCTCATTTCGTGAGCGATGTGAATGCCTTGAGGGCAGTGCACCTCGCACTGGTGGCAGCCTATGCAGTGGGATGCCTGGCGCAGTTTCGGAACGCTCCGGTCATATCCTATCAGGAACGCCCGGCGTGCGCGCGCGTAGTCCGTATCCTCCTTCCCGTGGTTCGGGAAGTTGCCTTCGTTGATGCATTTGTTATAATGCGAGAAGATGGCGGGGATGTTCAGGCCGTAAGGACAAGGCATGCAGTAGTTGCACCCGGTGCACGGTATGGTCTTCAGATGCATTATGTCCGAAGCTATGCCCATAAGGAATTCGTGTTCTTCCGCGCTGATGGGCTTGAGAGGGGAGTAGGTGGCCGTGTTCTCGACCAGATGCTCCATATAGGTCATTCCGCTCAGAACGCACAGAACCCCTTCCGGAGTGCCTGCGAAGCGGAATGCCCAGCTGGCGATGCTCTTTTCGGGTTCGCGCTGCTTGAACTTGACGGCGATGTTGCCCGTGACATTGGCCAGACGTCCGCCCAGAAGAGGCTCCATAATTACGGCTGGAATACCTCTTCTGTGCAACTCTTCGTAGAGGTATTCGGCGTTGGTGTTGCGCGGGTTGATCTCGCTGGCGTATTCCCAGTCCAGATAATTGAGCTCTATCTGCACGAAATCCCAGTGGTATAGTCCTTCGTCGTGCCATTTGAGGGCCAGGTCATACACCGCGATGTCTCCGTGGTAGGAGAATCCCAGATTCCTGATACGGCCCTGCCTTTTCTGCTCCACCAGCCAGTCCAGCAGGCCGTTGTCTATGTATCTGGCGTAGAATTCTTTCATCCCGCCGCCGATTCCTATGGCGTGAAGCAGGAGGTAATCCACATAGTCTGTCTGAAGTTCGCGAAGGGAATTCTCGAACATTTCCTTTCCGGCCTCGAAAGTCCAGGTTTCAGGCGAGAAGTTTGACAGTTTGGTGGCTATGTAATATGAACTGCGGTCGTGCCTGGCCAGGGCGATTCCGGTGGCTTTTTCCGAGAGACCTCTGCAGTACGCCGGTGACGTGTCGAAGTAGTTGACGCCGTGCTCGAGGGCGTAGTCTATCTGCCTGTTTACCATCTCCTGGTCTATTACGGCGTCGTTCCCTTCGCCTGTCATCGGAAGGCGCATCATTCCGTATCCCAGAAGGGACACCTTGTCCCCGTTGTTCGGGTTGACGCGGTAGGTCATCTCGCCCTGTCCGTCTGCGCTGCCGTTCGTGCGGCATCCGGCGGTGGAAAGTCCGGCAGCGGCTATGGAGCCTGCTCCCAGACATTTAAGGAAATCTCGTCTGTTTATCTTTTCTGCCATGGCTTCTAAATCGTTTTGTGAACTTCGTGCCCTTCTATGTATATCGCGCTGTAAGGCCTTGACGGGCAAAGGTTTTCGCAGGCTCCGCAGCCTATGCACCGTGCCGGGTTGACCGACGGAATGCGAAGGCTCTGCGGGTCGTCAGGATTGAGCTTTATCATCGAGATGGCACCTGCCGGGCAATGTCTGGCGCAGTTCCCGCAGCTTACCCCGTCAGTGATCGGGACGCAGTTTTCCCTTATCCATACGGCGTGTCCCACCTGGGTGGAGGATTTGTCCTCCAGGCTGATAGGCCTGATGGCTCCGGCAGGGCATACCTGGCTGCACCTGTTGCATTCCGGACGGCAGTAGCCCTTCTCGTAGGAAACGGTAGGCTGCATCAGGTGGTCAAGGTCGGTCGAAGGACGCAGGACGTCATTCGGACAGGCTGATACGCAGAGTTGGCATCCGGTGCAGTGCGTGGCCATATTGCGAGCCGAGAGCGACCCCGCAGGGGTGATCGGCGTGGTGCGGTGCGGCGCTTTCTTCTTCTCGATGACCGCCAGTCCTCCGTCCACTTTCTTCTTCTCCTGGCTGAATGCCAATTGGCCCGTAGCCAGGGCGGTGCCTATCAGAAACGCGCGGCGCCCGTTGTTCGCAGCGGTCTGTTTTCCGTCGGCGGGCTTGGTGGAGGCTTTGGCGGCTGCGGTGTTTTTGGTCGCGGTTATTTTAATCGGCCGGTGCGAGTAGCTGATGGCTCCCTTGCGGCATTTGCCTATGCAGTCTCCGCAGACTACGCACCTGGAATAGTCTATGATGTGGTGTTCGAGGTCTATGCATGAAGATTTGCAGTTCTTGCTGCAGAGTCCGCAGTTCACGCATGCGTCTTCGTCTATGTGGATTCTGAACCAGGAGTGGCGGGCGAAAAGGGACAGGAATGTGCCCACAGGGCAGAATGAATTGCAGTATTCGCGGCCGCCTTTCCACGAGAGCACCACCACCGCGATGAGGGTGACGGTAGCGATTATGAATGTAGGAAGGCTGCGAACCCATACTTCCTTCGTATAGAATGCGTAAGAATCGGTCCTTTCCGCGATGAGTGCGAGCAGATTGTTGATGCCCTGCCAGACAGGGGAGAACAGGTTCTGGACTATTCTGCCGTAGGCGCTGTACGGTGCCAGCAGGGCGGTGAGGGAGCCCAGGCCGAATATTATGGAGAGAATCAGGATGCCCAGAACGGTGTATCTGAGTACCTTGCGCTCCCGGTGGAAGCGGAATCTGTTCTTCTTTTTCTTTCCGGCCAGGTGCGACACTCCGTCCTGGAATACGCCCAGAGGGCATATTACGGAGCAGTAGATGCGGCCCAGAAGCAGGGTGATCAGCAGGATTCCCAGGATTACGGCCACATTGACGGACAGCACCGCAGGCAGGAACTGCACCTTGGCCATCCAGCCCAGATAGGCGTGGAGCGCTCCGGTGAAGTCCAGAAACAGGACTGTAATCAGGATGAAGAAGATCAGTGCGCACACTGAACGGATTTTTCGCAGCATATGTTTCTCGTTAGTATCTTACGAATTTACATATTTTTCGCGAAAAGTTGTTATGGTGGTTCACTAACATTAGTGATTTGTTCGTGACGGGCGATTTCGTATATTTGCGTGAATTCAAAATTTAAGAAGTATGAAGAAGATTTCACTTATCATCGCCGCAGCCTGCGTACTCGTAGCCGCCGCATCGTGCAACAACACTCCTAAGAAGAATGCCAACAAGGCTTCCGAGCAGACAGAATGCTCTGAATGCATCAAACATAACGCCTGCCCTGAAGAAAAAGCTTCCTGCTGCGAGGAGGAGAAGGCTTGTGAGAATGCCAATGCCGCTTGCGGAGAGCAGAAGGCCTGCTGCAAGAAGGCCGATGGCGAATGCTGTAAGAAGGCTGAGGGTCAGTGCTGCAAGAAGCAGGCTGCCGAGCAGAAGGCTGACTGCTGCAAATAATTTTATTATATTTCGTTTTGCATAGATGCCGACCTTACGTGCCGGCATCTTTT
>CAVBDE010000022.1:0-22332 GCA_963594055.1 Anaerovoracaceae bacterium
TATCTGAATCCCGAAAAATCTCGGTTTCGTGCAATTTGTGCCGTTAAAAAATCTCGGTTTCGTGATTTTGTGCTATATTTGTAAAAGTTTATGGCGATAAAGTTTATGGTTATAAACTTTTATGGAATCATCTTTATAAAGGCTGTAAAATATGAAGTATTACGACAGAACATACGAACTGGGACTGCTTAAAGATATTCAGAAGCGTTCCTTCAGTGAGTTTTCCAAGATGACCGTGCTTAAGGGCCGCCGCCGGATCGGAAAGACGACTCTTGGCAGTCTCTCTATGGAGGGCACAGATACTGTTTATCTTTTTGTCTCAAAGAAGGCGGAGGCTGATCTTTGCACGGAGTATTCGGAGGTCGTCAGAAAGTCGTTGGGGGAGTTTGTCCCTCAGGGAATATTTCATTTCAAGGATATATTTGCACTTCTGCTGAATATCGGGCGGCATCGTCAGTTCAACCTGTTTATCGATGAGTTTCAGGATTTTCTATATGTTGATCCGACGATTTATTCGGACATTCAGGATGTGTGGGATCGTCAGAGACGGGATTCTAAGGTTAATCTTGTGGTCAGCGGCTCGGTGTTTACGTTAATGGAGAAAATTTTCAGGGATGAGAAGCAGCCTTTGTTCGGGCGTGCCGACCTGAGCATTACGCTGGAGCCGTTCCGCACAGATGTTATGAAGGAGATCATCTTGGATCATAAGCCTGACTATGACAATGATGATCTGCTCGCGCTCTATTGCTTTACCGGCGGGGTGCCGAAATATGTAGAGCTTCTTATGGATAACGGGTGTACGGATATGGAGAGCATGGTCGACTATATGACAAGGCCTGACTCGCAGTTCTTCGAGGAGGGCAGGAATATGCTGATACAGGAGTTCGGGAAGAACTATGGCTCTTATTTTTCGATACTTGGCCTTATCGCTTCAGGCGAGGTGTGCTTGCCTCAGATAGAGGGAATGCTTGGGGAGAAGAGCCTCGGGGGACAGATGAAGATACTTGAGGAGGACTACGGACTGATAAGTAAAAAACGACCGATACGGTCTTCCGGGACCTCGAAAACCGTGCGTTATGAGATAAACGATGTTTTCCTGCGTTTTTGGTTCAGGTATTTCGACCGGTATCGTTCCCTGATAGAGATTAAGAATTATTCTGCTCTCGCCGCAATTATCAAGAATGAGTATACGACATATTCCGGCAGAATATTGGAGAGATGGTTCCGTCAGAAGATGATGGAGTCACAGAAGTACCTTGAAATAGGTTCCTGGTGGCATCCGAAGCGGGGAAATCTTGATCCGGTTCCGGAGAATGAGATAGATATAGTTGCCGTTTCCCTTGACGGCAAGGCGTATGCGTATGAGGTTAAACGGAACAGGAAGAAATATTCTGCCGCTTTAATGGAGCAGAAGGCGGCTGAACTCAGCAGAAGTGCATTTGGAGGCCAGGAGGTTATCCCTGGGTGTCTGTCGCTTGAGGAGATATGATGGCTTGAATAATTTGGATAATATTATGAACATCAATCCTGAAATAGAGGGCTGGATACGGGCGGCGGTTCTTCCCGGATACGACAATTTCGACAGGGGGCATCGGCGGGATCACGCGGAGTATGTTATCCGCACGGCTCTTGAATTGGCCCGGAATTATGATGTCAATCCGGATATGATAGCGGTGGCTGCGGCCTGTCACGACATTGGCCTGCAGGTGGACAGGGCGACGCACCATCTGGAATCCGGCAGGATGATCCGAGAGATGGAAGATCTGCACAGGTGGTTCAGTCCGGAGCAGATTGAGGTCATCGCGCAGGCGGCCGAGGACCACAGGGCTTCTTCGAAAAGCGAACCCCGGACGGTTTACGGGAGGATAATCGCTGAGGCAGACCGGCAGATTGTTCCGGAGGTGGTTATCCGAAGGACCGTACAGTTCGGGTTGAAGAATTATCCGGAGCTCGACAGGGAGGGCCAATGGCAGAGAACGGTCGGACACCTGAAAGAAAAGTATGCCGAGGGCGGGTATCTGAAACTGTGGATTCCGGAATCGCGCAATGCCGTGCGTCTGGGGGAACTTCGTGGCATCATCAGGAATCCCGCCGCGCTCAGAAAGATTTTCGATGTCGTCTACGAGGAAGAAATTTCCCGAAAGTAGATGATTATTTGATTTTCGCACAAAGTGACTAAATTTGCCGTATGACTGAATTGCGCAGCAGTCATCTTGAACCGGAATTGGTCGATAAATGGAGTCTGTCGGCGAAAAATGGTCGATAAACCGGAGTTTTTGAAGAAATTGGCCGATAAAAACAGAACATATGAAATACGATTTTGACAGGATAATTGACAGGCGGGGGACGAACTGCGTGAAGTGGGATTCGACTCCGGAGGGCGTGCTGCCGATGTGGGTGGCGGATATGGACTTTGAGACGGCTCCGGTCATTGTGGATGCGCTGAAAAAGCGTATGGAGCACGGCGTGTTCGGCTATACCGAAGTGCCGGGCGAGTATTATGCGGCGATAGACTCCTGGTTCAGCAGACGGCACAATTGGCATATAGACAGGGAGCAGGTGATCTACACGACAGGTGTGGTGCCGGCGCTGTCGGCTGTGATCAAGGCTCTGGCCCGGCCGGGCGAGAAGGTGCTTTTCCAGACCCCGGTCTATAACTGCTTCTTCTCGTCGGTCAGGAACAACGGCTGCGAGATCGTGGAATCGTCACTCCACCGTGACGGGGAGATGTGCTGGATGGATTTCGACGACCTGGAGCGCAAACTCGCTGATCCTCAGGTGCGTCTGATGGTGCTCTGCAACCCTCACAATCCCGTGGGCCGCGTGTGGCTCAGGGAAGAGCTGACCAGGCTCGACGCCATCTGCAAGCGTTACGGCGTGCGCGTGATCTCGGACGAGATTCACTGCGAGCTGGTAATGCCGGGTTCCGAATACACCCCTTATGCGCTGGTGGATCCGACCTGCGTAAGCCTGGTCTCTCCGTCCAAAGCCTTCAACATTGCAGGTCTTCAGATAGCGAACGTAATCTGTCCGGACGAGCAGACCAAGTTCTTTATAAACAGGGCGATAAATGCCAATGAGGTGTGTGATGTGAACCCGTTCGGGGTGATCGCGCTCATCGCCGCATACAACGAAGGCGAGGACTGGCTGGATGAACTGATCCAGTATATTTACCGGAATTATCTGTATATGCTGGATTTCACCTGGAGGTACCTGCCGAAGTATCCCATCCAGCTGCTCCAGGGCACATATCTGGAGTGGATGGACTGCACACGGAGCGGAATGTCATCCCGGGAACTATATGACGCTCTCCAGAAGGAGGCGCGCCTGCGTCTTAATCCCGGCAGTATGTATGGGGCTGACGGTGAAGGCTTTATGAGATGGAACCTGGCCTGCCCGAGGGCTCTTCTGAAAGAGGGCCTCGAGCGATTCGCCCGTTACGTGCTCAATGTCTAGAACTTTCCAGAGCGAAAGGCTGCTGTCGCTTATCCGGGACGGGGAACCGATATCCCTGTCGCAGAGGCTCTCCCTTACGGCCCGGCTGGCATTCCCGGCCATAATCGCGCAGATGTCATCCATCGTGATGCAGTACATCGACGCCGCGATGGTGGGAAGCCTGGGCGCTGAACCTTCCGCCTCGATCGGTCTGGTGTCCACGACCACCTGGCTCTTTTCCGGACTGTGTTCGGCCGTGGTGGCCGGTTTCTCCGTGCAGGTGGCTCATTATATCGGGGCCAATGAATTCAGATCCGCTCGCGACGTTCTTCGCCAGGCCTTCTCGTTCACGCTGATTTTCAGTGTGGCGCTTTCGCTGATGGGCGTCCTGATAAGCGGGCGTCTTCCCGTCTGGCTGGGCGGCGACGCGTCTATACAGAAAGGCGCAAGCGATTATTTCAGAATCTATTCGCTGTTCCTGCCGGTGATGCAGATGTACTTTCTGTCCAGCAGCATGCTGCGCTACAGCGGCAATATGCGCGTGCCCAGCGCTATGGGTATGCTGATGTGCCTGCTGGATGTGGTGTTCAATTTCTTGCTGATCTTTCCTTCCAGGCCAATCACGCTGTTCGGCGTTCAGTGCACCCTTCCGGGAGCCGGGCTTGGCGTGCGGGGTGCAGCACTCGGAACCGGAGCGGCGATCTGTGTGGTGGCGCTGGTGCTGCTGCTCTACCTGGTCCGCTCTTCGAAAACGCTGCGGCTGGTCGGTGAGCGGGGCAGTTTTGTCCCTACGGAGCCGGTCATAAAGCGCTCGATCCAGATCGGCCTGCCGATGGGCCTCGAGCATCTGCTTCTGTGCGGGGCGCAGATCATCTCCACGGTCATAGTCGCTCCTCTGGGGGTGGTCGCCATAGCTGCCAATTCCCTCGCGGTGACGGCCGAGAGCCTGTGCTATATGCCGGGGTACGGCGTGGCCGATGCAGCCACAACGCTGGTGGGGCAGAGCCTGGGCGCGAAGCGGCCTCCGTTGGCACGCAAATTCGCTCATATCACGGTGGGGACGGGTATGCTGGTGATGACGGTTATGGGTGTAATTATGTATATCTTTGCTCCGCAGATCATAGGGCTGATGACTCCTGTCGAGGAGATTCGTTCGCTCGGAGTGAGCGTGCTGAGGATAGAGGCGTTCGCAGAGCCGATGTTCGCAGCGAGCATAGTGGCTTATAATGTCTTCGTGGGGGCTGCGGACACATTGGCCCCGTGCCTTATGAATCTGGCGAGCATGTGGGGAGTGCGGCTGACGCTGGCAGCAGTTCTGGCGCCGGTACTGGGGCTGAAGGGCGTGTGGATAGCGATGTGCGTGGAACTGTGCTTCCGCGGAGTGATATTTTTAATACGGTTATTCAGAGAAAAGTGGCTTAAACGATATGAAAATTAGGTTTTGTTTACAAAACAGTCATTGTTCCGGAGCGAAGCGACTCAAGCGGTCTGGGGAAAACGGTCCCCAGAGCCCCTAGGGGCTGTCACGTAGTGACTGGGGGTTGGAAGTAAAACAAGCGTAGCGTGTGCGTGAGAAAAAGTTTCGCAAGTATAGCACAAGCTGATGCTATGAAAATGTAACAGCTTGCGAAACGTGTGTATGAAAGTGATTAAAGGTAAGGAATTTGGCGGAGAAAGACCTTTGTTTGGGTCCAGGGATCTCAGGCTGGAGGATGTCATTATCCGTGCCGGGGAGTCCGCCATAAAGGAGTGTGCCAATATAGAGGCCGTCAGGTGCCGGTTCGAAGGGAATTATCCGTTCTGGCATGTGCACGGGTTCACGATAGAGGACTGTTATTTCGATGTGGGTGGCCGTTCGGCGCTGTGGTATTCGGATCATCTGAAGATGCTGAATACCGTGATAGACGCCCCGAAGATGTTCCGCGAGATGACGGACCTGTATCTGGAGAAAGTGCGGATCAATGACGCGGACGAAATCTTCTGGCGGTGCAGCGGCATCGAAGCGAAGGCTCTGGAACTGCACGGAGGCACATATCCGTTTATGTTCAGCCGGGACATCCGGGTAGACGGTCTGGAGAGCGACAGCAAGTACGTGTTCCAGTATGCACGGAACGTGGAACTGCACAACGCCCGCATCACCACCAAGGACGCCTTCTGGGAGGTGGATGACGTAACCGTCTATGACTCTGAACTTGACGGGGAGTATCTGGGCTGGCATTCGCGCAATCTGACTCTGATAAACTGCCATATAACCGGGGAACAGCCGCTCTGCTATGCCGAGAACCTGGTGCTGAAGAACTGCACCTTCGGGCCGGACTGCGACAGGGCGTTCGAATACTCCACCGTGGATGCCGACATAAGAGGGTCCATTACGAACATCAAGAACCCGACATCGGGGCGCATCGTGGCGGACCATATCGGCTCGGTTACTCTGGACGGGAACATAAAGAGTCCGGCCGACTGCGAAATCCTCGAAAGAAAATAGTATATTTGAAGGATTTATAAAAGTAGTGTTATGTCCTCCATTATCGAGATCAAGAATGTAAGCAAGAATTTCGGCGAGAAGGTGGCTCTGGACAATGTCAGTCTGGAGATACCTGAAGGCAAGATTTTCGGCTTGCTCGGACCCAACGGAGCTGGTAAGACCACTCTGATCCGCATTATCAACCGCATAACCATCCCGACCTCCGGACAGGTCCTGTTCCAGGGGAAGCCCATCACGCAGCGCGATGTCGAGAAGATCGGCTATATGCCCGAGGAACGCGGTCTTTACAGGAAGATGAAAGTCGGCGAACAGGCTATGTATCTGGCTCAGCTCAAAGGTATGAGCAAGGCGGACGCCCAGGCGGCGCTCATAGACTGGTTCAAAAGATTTGGCATAGAGGACTGGTGGAACAAGAAAGTGGAGGAACTCTCGAAGGGTATGGCCCAGAAGGTTCAGTTCATCACCACCGTCTGCCACAGGCCGAAGCTGCTCATCCTCGACGAGCCGTTCTCCGGATTCGACCCGGTGAACGCCGACGTCATCCGCAAGGAGATTCTGCGTCTGCGGGACGAAGGCGCCACCATCATCCTCTCCACCCACAATATGGAAAGCGTGGAGGAACTCTGCGACAACATCGCTCTCATCAACCACTCTCACCTGGTGATAACGGGGGGTGTGGACGAGATACGCCACAAGTACGGCAATGACCAGATCGAACTGGTCTACAACGACGGTCTGAGCGTCCATACGGACATTCTTCCGCGCGAAACCGACGGTGCTCTCACTCTGGAAAATTATCTTAAGAAAGGCGTGCAGATCGTCTCCTACAGGGAGCTGATGCCGCGAATGAACGACATTTTCATTAAACTCGTCAAAGGGGAGGAACAGTTATGAATCTGCATACGATAGGAGTAATAATTGGTCGTGAATATTCCACACGCGTCAGGAAAAAGAGTTTCCTTCTCACGACTCTGCTCGTGCCTATCCTTATCGGCCTGTGCGGTGTGGTGCTGGGGCTCGTGATGGCCAATACCAAAGACAAGTCCAAGGTGATAGCCGTGGTGGACGAGTCGGGCATAGTGATGCCTTACCTCAAGAGCAGTTCGGAGATCAGCTACCAGGACATGTCTTCCGAGCCGCTGGACACCATCAAGCGTTCGCTCAAGGAACTTGGCCTGGACGGTGTGCTCAGCATCTCTCCGATAGATGCCAATAAATCCGTCACCGCTTCGTTCACCTCCCTCAAACCTGTGGGAATGGGCGTCACGGAGAATATGAGCAGATACATAGACGATGCCATAGAAGATTACAGGATAGCCTCTTACGGGATAGACGGGCTGGAAGATATCATCAAGGACATCAAGAGCGATGTCTCCATCCGCTCCTACACCCTTTCCGACAGCGGTGAGGAGAAGATCAGCGAGTCCGGCATCAATTCCATTCTGTCCATGGTGCTTGGCATTTTTATCTTCCTGTTCATCACGATGTTCGGAAGTATGGTGATGAGCGCTGTGATCGAGGAAAAATCGAGCCGCGTGGTGGAGGTGCTGATAAGCAGCGTCAAGGCCACCGAGCTGATGTTCGGCAAGATCATAGGCGTGGCGCTTGTGGCCCTTACGCAGTTCTTCCTGTGGATAGTGCTGTCCGGTGTGCTCCTGGCAGCCGCCGCCGGTATAGTCGCACCTAAGGTTATGGCGGGTGCAGACGCCCAGGCCATAATGTCCACCCTTCCTGAAGGCACGGATCAGGTGCAGGCCCTTACCGCAGTGATATCGCAGAGCGACAGCGAACTTGGCGACGCGATCAGCGCCGTCGCAGGTCTGGACATTCTCGGTATGGTGGTATATTTCATCGTGTTCTTCGTGCTGGGATATCTTCTTTACGCTTCGCTGTTCGCGGCCATCGGGTCTGCGGTGGAGAACGAGGGCGATTCCAGCCAGCTTCAGATGCCTGTCACCATTCCGCTGATGATAGCTTATTTCATAGCGCTTTACGCTTACAACGCCCCGGACAGCAGCCTGGCCGTATGGGGTTCGATGATACCGTTCACCTCGCCTATCGTGATGCTTGCGCGCATTCCGTTCGGGGTGCCGGGCTGGCAGATAGCGCTGTCTCTGGTCCTGCTCGTGCTTACCACGGCGGCCTGCGCGTGGATATCGGCCAAGATCTACAAGGTCGGCGTGCTGATGTTCGGCAAGAAGACTTCGTTCAAGGATTTGTGGAAGTGGTTAAAACAAAAATAATGAGACATCAATCGGTTCTTTTCTCAGCCCTTCTGCTGTGTCTGTGCTCCTGCGGGACCCATTATACGTGGTCCAGGATAGAGGCGGACGCATCGCGGACAGGGGTGACTCCCGCTACGGCGGACAATTCCCGTCAGGCCCTCGGCTACATCGAGGACGGCGTGTACTATGCTCCGTCGGGGCGCATCTATTCCGGAGGGGCTACTCCCCAATTGGCGGAGATCCTGATAGACAGACAGCCGGGAATGGTTGACCTGAAGCAGGTTATCGCCTATGCGCCCAAGACTATGGCGGCTCACGGCCCGCAGAGCGAGCTTTCGAATTTCGCGGCGGACTGCGTGATCGAAGGGGTGGAGAAGATCACCGGCAGAAAGGTGGATGTCAGCATTCTGAACTACGGCGGCATCAGGTGCGCGGTCCCTCAGGGGGATGTCCTGATGGACGATATCGTGTCGATGTTCCCGTTCAGGAACTATCTGGTCTATGTCGAGGTCAGCGGAAAGCGTCTGCGTGAGATCTTCGCCAATTTCGCAGAGCGCCACGTGGAGGTGTTCGGCGGAGCGGAGATGCTTGTCAGGGACAGAAAGCTGGTCAGCCTGAAGGTTGACGGGCAGGAAGTTGAGGATGACAGGACCTACGGTCTGGCCACCATAGATTTCCTTCTGAAGGGCGGTGACCGCATGCAGCTCGGCGAGGGCGCGATAGAGCTCATCAGAACCGACGTGCTGCTCGGGGACTGCATTCTCGAAAAAGTTAAGGCGCTGACCGCGGCAGGTCTTCCGCTTGAGTATCATTTGGACAACAGAATCCTGATTGAAAAATGAAAAAGTCTTTAGCATTGATTTCAGTTCTGGGACTGCTCGCTCTGAGCGCCTGCTCTCCCGCACTCGTGGTTCTTCACGTAAATGATACCCATTCGCATCTGGAACCGATCCGGGACTCCCGCAACTACGGCCACGGCGGCATCATAGAGCGCGGCGCCATCGTGGACAGCGTCCGCTGCGTGCGCGGTGAGGACAACGTCCTTCTGCTTCACGCCGGCGATTTCAACCAGGGAACGTCGTATTACAACCGTTTCGGCGGTGCGCCGGAGCTTGAGGCAGTGAACGCTTTCGGATATGACTGCATCACCATTGGCAATCACGAATTCGACAACGGCGTGCAGGACCTGGCCGACAGGCTCGCGAAGATCAAATGCCCTGTAGTCTGTGCCAATCTCAAACTTGAAGGCACTCCGCTCGAGGGCATTGTGGTTCCGTACACGATTGTCTACAAGGCAGGCAGGAAGATCGGTATAATCGGTCTGGTGTCGGATCTGGCGTCCAATGTCGCCTATGAGATCTCATCTTCGCTCGTGCAGTATGACGCCGCAGAGGTCACGAACCGTTATGCGGAGCTGCTGAAAAAGCAGGAAAAGTGCGATCTGGTCATTCTGCTTTCGCATCTGGGATATTTCGCCGACAAGAAGATAGTCGAGGAAACCGAATATGTGGACATCATCATAGGCGGGCACAGCCACACGTTCCTGGATGAGATTGATTACGAGGAGAATGCACGCGACCGCGAAATTCCGATCATCACGGACGGCTGCTGGGGATATTCGGTAGGGGAGCTGATCGTAAAATAATTACATCAGCTTCTTCTTCTTGAAATAGAAGATGACTCCTATCACGATAAGAATCATCAGAAGAAGTATTCCGACCCACGCGAGCGGGAAGGATTCGAACGGCAGCTTGACGTTCATTCCGTAGAAGCTGGCCACCAGCGTGGCAGGCATAAGGAGCAGGGAGATGAGGGTGAAGACCTTCATTATCCTGTTCTGCTCCAGGTTGATGATACCCACTACGGTGTCCTGCAGGTATTCAAGCCTCTCGAAAGTGAAGTTGATGTGCGCGATAAGGGATGTAATATCCTGAAGGATAATGGAAAATCTCTTGTCGAGAGAATCCGGGAACAGGTCGCTCTTCAGAATGTTCCCCAGAATCCTCTGCTTGTCCACCACGTTCTCGCGGATGACCATCGCGTTCTCCTGCAACTGATTGATGTCCAGGAGGAACTCTTCGTTGATGTCCTCCTGCTGGTTGATCCTCTTGCTGAACTGCGAGGTTTCCTGCTCTACGAGCTCCACGATGTCGGCGTCCAGGTCCACACGCTTGTCCATAATCTCCACGAACACGCTGAACCCCGTTTTGTAGAGTTCCGGGCGCGCCTGAATCTTGTTTGAAAGCTGGTCGAAGCTTCGGATAGGGATTTCGCGCAGCGTGGTGAGCGTGTACGGTGCCAGTATGAACGATACCGGATCCATGCTCATGTCGCTGGAGGTAGGGGAGAGGAAGTTGGTATTGGCAAAGATTATCCCGCCGGACTCGTGGAAACGTGACGAGCTCTCAATCTCCTCGGCCTGCGCGCGGCTCTGAATCTGCGCATTCGAGAAGGCTTCCGCAGCCCTCTTTTCCTCCCCTGTAGGTTCGATAAGGTCGATCCAGATAACGTCTTCCCTGCGGAGGTTGTCCAGGACTTCCTTCGTGTTGGAAAGCAGTATCTCTGAGCCGCTTCTATGAAAAACCCTTATCATATTCGCGCAAATTTAGAAATTAAATGCCTACAAAACAAGACTTATTCCGATACCGATAAGTATCACGCCTCCAATGCCTTCTGCCCAGTGACCCGCCCTGTGCGCAATTTTTCCTCCACCTATGATGCCAAGTATGACGCTCAGCGCCGTGCAGACGAACACCGAGATGGCCTGCGGTACGGTTTCGTGCCAATTCTGCCCTGCCAGCGAGAGGCTGCTGCCTATGGCCAGGGCGTCAATGCTGGTCGCCATACCGGCGATGAGGATGTTCCTGAGTCCGTTCAGATTCTGCCCTTCGCTTTCGCCGCGGCAGAAAAACGCGGACCAGAGCATCTGCCCGCCCACATAGAGGAGCAGCGCCAGACCTATCCACTTGGCTATCTTCTCGATGAAGAGTGCCAATACGTCACCGAACGCCCATCCTGCCAGCAGGAAGGCAGTCTGAATGACTGCGAAGCAGAGCGCTATTTTCAGCGTTTTTCCGAAACTCGGGTCCTTGAGCTTCACTGAAGAGCACAGGGACACCGCGAAACAGTCGGCACATACTGATACACCGAAAAGAATGGTTTCGATTAAATTCATTACTTACGGTTTGAAAGGTTGGCGGGATATTATGCTTCGGCCAAGCGTGAGCGTGTCGGCGTATTCGAGGTCGTCCCCGAAGCCGAGCCCTCTGGCCAGTGCCGTGACTTTGACTTTGTATGGTTCCAGCTGCCTGTACAGGTAGAACGAGGTGGTCTCGCCTTCCACGTCTCCGTTCAGGGCCAGAATGACTTCAGTGTTCTCGTTGACCCTCTCCAGAAGTCCCTTGATGTTCAGGTCGCTCGGCGCCACTCCGTTGATGGGGGAGATGATGCCGCCCAGCACGTGATAGAGTCCGTGGTATTCGCCGGTCGCCTCTATGCTCATCACGTCCCGCACGCTTTCCACCACGCAGATGAGGGTGCGGTCACGCCTGGCATCGCTGCAGATGGGGCACAGGGGAGTGTCGGATATCATATTGCACTGCTGACAGTAGGTCACGTCCGTCGAGAGCCTTTCAATGGCCCGGGCCAACTGTCTGATCTGTTCCGGGTCCTGCTTCAGGAGATGGAGAGAGAGTCTCAAGGCGCTTCTGTAACCTACCCCTGGCAGTGAATTGATGGCTTCTACTGCATTCTGAAGCACTTTTGACGGGTAGTTTTCGTTCTTGTACATAAGGAAGCGCTTTTGAAAAGTTTGCAAAGATAATCAAATAGGGTAAATTTGCCTAATGATATTCAATATTCTCGAAACCGTGACTTTGGTCGCAGGACTGGTGTATGTCTTTCTGCAGGTAAGGCAGAACATCTGGATGTGGCCGGTGGACATACTCTGCTGCGCGGCGGCCATCGCCGTGTTCTGCCATCAGCAGCTCTGGGCCTCGATGGCCCTCAACATCTATTATCTGGTGATGGGGTGCATAGGCATCGCCGCCTGGCGCCGGGACGCCGCCATGGCTGAGTCCGGGATCATACGCCTTCGCCATCTGACCCTGAGATCGGGCCTGCTTTCGCTGGCCGGGTTCGCCGGTGCCGCAGCCGTGCTGTATTACGTGCTGACCCTTACCGGAGACTCCTCGCCCGTGCTGGACACCTTCATCGGAGCGAGCGGCGTGGTCGGAACCGTCTGGCTGGTAAAGTCTTACCTTCAGAACTGGTATGTGTGGATAGCTTCGGACCTCATCTCCACCATCCTCTGCCTCACCCAGGGCCTGTATCTGATGGCCCTTCTGTATCTGGTCTACACCGTCATGGCCGTCATCGGCCTGCGCTCCTGGCACCGCGACGGACGGTACATCGCGTAAAAGTCGGGGAAGGTCTCCATCTTGGCATATTTTTTATTACATTAGTCGGCTGGATAAATGACAGTTAGGCTATGAAGCGTGAATATTTGGCCGCAGTGCTGATGATATCGGCCTGCAGCGGGAATCAGATTACCATAACAAGCGATCCTGTTACGGACGACTCCGCGACCGAAGAAGAAGGCGGCGGTGAGACAGTTATCGTTCCGGACGGGGCCATAAGCATCGTGTATTCCGAAGACGGTGTCACAGTGACGGGCGACGAGGCCGGCATCGTGACTGTGGACGGGTGTGACGTCACGGTGAACAATACCTCTGACGCCTGCCTTACCTACGAACTCAGCGGCACCTGTTCCGACGGCTTTTTCAAACTCTACAGCGATGCCAAACAGGAGATCCGCCTTTGCGGTCTGACGCTGGCCAATCCTGACGGCGCCGCCATCAACAATCAGAGCCATAAATACACTTCCGTCGTGATCAGCGGCGAAAACTCCCTCTCCGACGGCCCTGTAAACGCTTCCGGAGACTATAACGACCAGACCGGCGACGAGGATATGAAGGCAGCCTTCTTCAGCGAAGGGCAGCTCGTCTTCAGCGGAGACGGCACTCTCACCGTGACCGCCACCGGCAAATCCGCCATCACCGGCGACGACTACATCAGCATCACCGGATCTCCGGCAATCAACATAACATCCACCTCCGGCCACGGCCTCAAGGCCCAGGAAAAGGTCCTTATAAGCGGCGGTACGACTAACATAACCGTCTCTGCCACAGGCAAGAAAGGTATAACCACCGACGGAGACTTCTATATGTCGGCAGGCCGGGTAACCGTCACTTCTACTGCCTCGTCCGGCACGGTGGACGGTGAACTGACCGGAGCTGCCGGCATCAAGACGGATGCGTCATTCACCATCGACGGCGGCGATCTGACTATAACCGTCAGCGGGACGGGGGCCAAGGGTATCAACTGCGACGGGAACGGCTGGTTCAACGCCGGCACCGTGAACGTCACCGCGACCGGGGCCAATTACGGCAGTTTATCGGGCGGCGGGCGCGGCTGGGGAGACGATTCCTCTTCCAAATCGGCCAAAGCCGTCAAGTGCGACGGGAATCTCGTCTTCGCCGGAGCGGAAGTGACGGCCGGAGCGTCTTCTCACGAAGCCATCGAGGCCAAGGGCACGGTCACCGTTTCCGCGGGCAGCGTGAGCGCCACTTCGAGCGATGACGCCATCAATTCCGGATCGGATATGACCATTACGGGCGGCACCGTCAGCGCGGTCTCCACCGGCAACGACGGACTCGATGCCAACGGCAATATGTACATTCAGGGCGGTTACGTCTATGCGGTGGGCAGCGGAAGTCCGGAAGTGGCCCTGGATGCCAATACGGAACAGAACTGCAAACTCTACATCAGCGGCGGTTCGCTCATGGCCTTCGGTGGCATAGAATCGGGGGCTGGCATCTCCCAGCCTGTGATAAGCGTATCGAGTTGGACGTCAGGTGCTTCGTATTCGCTGTATAACGGCGATACGCTTCTTCTGGAATTCACCGCCCCATCCAGAGGCGGCAGCGGACTGGTACTTTCGCACCCTGACCTGGTCAGCGGAAGCAGCTATACCCTTAAGTGCGGCTCTCAGACCAGTACGGTCACCGCATCGATGAGCGCTTCCGGGGGCGGCACGGGCGGAGGAGGTGACCGTCCCGGCGGCGGTGGCGGACCTGGAGGTGGCGGCGGACGCCACTGATCCCAATTATTTGCACATCGGCGTGGGTAACGTACAGATTTGCAACCAATAATTTGTAAATTAGCGCTCCGGTGCTGAATCCGCGGATTCATTGGCACTGGGAATGCACACTAAGACTGAAATGAAGAAGATTATCATAGCGACATTGGCATTGGCCATTATGGTCACAGGACAGACGGCATATGCGCAGGAGGCTCCGGACTCGCTGGAAACGTCCGGCGGGCAGGCACAGAAGCATCCTCGAAGCAATATGACCGTCAAGGAGTGGAAGGTGGATGCCGCCACGAACCAGAAGATTCTGGACCACGTGACCATCTACAATGAGATAGGCAAGAAGGTCGAGGAGATAGAATATGACCTGAAAGGGCAGAAGTGGAGAAAAAGGTACGAGCACGGAGCCAACGGCAAGGTGGCGCGCGAACTGGTTTACAATCACGCGAATAAGCTTGACAATATCCGCAAATACGAGTACGACGAGCTGGGCCGCAGAAAAACGGAATACATTTACGATGCGAAGGGCCGGCTGAAGAAGTACAAGATGTATGAGTATATACCCGGGACAGATGAATGAGATTCTCCAGGATTTTCCTCCCATAACGCTTTCCGAGATGAACGGCATATCCCTGATGAACAGGATTGACCGCAAGTATCTGACGGACAGCTGGGTGCTGGAGGATATCCTTAGGGATGCGCTTCGGGACGGATACCGTGTGTTCGAGCAGGAAGGGGAACGCCTTCACGCTTACGACAGCATCTATTTCGATACGCCGGATCTGAAGATGTTCACTGACCACAGGCGCGGAAAGGCCGACAGGCAGAAGGTCCGCACCCGGAAATATGTGGAGACGGACCAGTGCTATCTGGAACTCAAGCGGAAGAACAATCACGGCAGGACGCGCAAGAACCGGATATCCATTCCTTCCGCGCAGTTCGCCGATTACAGGAAAAGTGCGCGTGCGAGCGCCTGGCTGACGGAGAATCTGGGCGGGGAGGCCGGAAGCCTGACCCCTTCGCTCGAGACGGTGTTCCGCCGCATAACGCTTGTGAATGAGGCGCTTACTGAGAGGCTGACGATAGATACCTGCGTGCGGTTCCGCAATTTCAGGACCGCTTGCGGGAAGGACCTTGGCCAGGCGGTCATAATAGAGCTCAAGCAGGACGGTCGCGCCCGCAGCCGGATGCAGGAGATACTGCTCAGATACAGGGTCAAGCCGGTCAGGGTGAGCAAATACTGCGTGGGGCTGGTGATGACGGATCCGGGTCTGCTTCCGGGCAAATTCAAGCAGAAAGTGCGTGCGATAGAGAAAATAAATAAAAACTTATACGACAAATGTTACAATCCTCTTATACTTCAGTCGCTTTAGAGGACAATGACCTGCTTGACCTGCAGGGCCTGATTGATCCCGCGATGAGCACGGCGCAGAGCCTGGCCGAGCTGGGCATAAGGTTCTTTGTGAATCTTCTGGTCTGCTGGGCATTGGTGCATTTCTTCTACTATCCGAAAAGCCGCAGGAAGGACTACGTGTTCACTTTTCTGGCTTTCTCGTCTGCGATGCTTCTGCTGCTCTTCGCCATGGGCAGGGTTGATGTCGGAGTGGGGCTGACACTTGGCCTTTTCGCCATCTTCGGGGTCATCCGCTACCGCACCGAGACCGTTCCCATCCGCGAGATGACCTACCTCTTTGCGATCATCGCGCTTGCCGCGGTCAACGGCCTCACGCCTCTCTTCACGATCTCGCAGGCCGGTGAGAGCACGGCGCATTATGCTCTCAACCAGGGAGATCTGCTCATTATGCTTTCTGCCAATCTTCTCTCGGTCCTTCTCATCTGGATCCTCGAGAGCCGCTGCAGCAGGAAGAAGACCGCTTCGAAAATCGTCCTCTACGACCGCGTGGATCTCATAACCCCGGACCGCCGGGAGGAACTTCTGCAGGACCTTCGCAAACGCCTCGGCCTTAACGTGACTGAGGTTGAGATAGGGAATGTGGATTTTCTGAAGGACTCGGCGTATATCAAGGTTTATTATCAGACTGACGGGAAAGAAGCCCCTTCTACTATGGACAACGTGGTGAAATACAAACAGTTCACTGAAAACCAGAATATTTGAAGATGAAGAAGACCATATTCGGGGCGGCGCTTGCCGCTGCATTGTGCCTTGCCGGAGCGACAGCTGCGGCTCAGGATTTTTCGCTTGGCGCCAGAACCGGAGCGGAGGTGGATTGGAAAGTGGCCAAGGGGCTGCACCTGAGTGCCGCCTATGAACTCCGCTCGCGTCCGTCCCTGGCCGGGGTGGAGCGCAACCAGGCGAGCATCGGCATAGACTACAAGGTCTGTGACTTCTTCAAGGTCGGGGCCGAATACATTTTCATCGGTCACCAGACCACCTCGAATGAGCTCGAACCCCGCCACCGCCTGTCTCTTAACCTTACGGGCCAATACGACTACGGCGTCTGGCGTTTCTCCCTTCGCGAGAAGCTTCAACTGACTCACAAGGCCTATGAACTCAATGAGTATCAGGAAGTTCCGAACGCCCTTCAGCTCAAGTCACGCTTCACCGTCAAATACCGCGGATTCCGCAGCATAGAGCCTTATGTCTATGCGGAGGTGCGCAACATCTTCAATGCGCCACGCTGCTCAGCCACCTGGAACGAGGTGACGGGAGTTTACACGGACTATGAGTTTCTGGGATATGACAATGCCTATATCAACCGCCTTCGCGGTGCGGTAGGTTTCGAGTGGGAACTCACCAAGCATCACAGCCTGGATTTCTCGGCTATGTATCACTGGACGCACGACCAGGAGATGGACACAAACAAAAAAGGGACTAAACTCAAGTCCCTTTTCTGGGAGAACGCCCATTCGGGCGTCCTCTGCGTAACCTATAAGTTCTCCTTCTAGTCCTTGATTACCAGATCCTTGAACTTGGCGTGACGTCCTTCGTCCTGAAGAAGGATGTTCAGTTTGAACTGGCCGTCGCGGGCACCCTCGGCGATGCATCTCTCCTTGAATTTCTCGAAGGATTCGCTAACCAGACGGTGTGTGATCGGGTCTTTCAGACGAAGTGAGTCTCTCTTGGCCACATACTCTATGTTCTGGGCGCGCAGGTACTTGTCCACAACCTTGGTGAATTCCTCTGCGGCCTCCTGGCTGACGGTCTGGTCGGCAAATTCATAATAGAAGTGGTATGCCGAGATGGCGATGTCGGCGAATCCGATGAAGAATCTGGTTTTGAGGCCGGTCTCTTCCTCCGCCTTGTGCACAGCCTCGATGAACTGGCGCTCGTGGAGCTTTTCTCCGGTGATGGTCACGATACCGTTGGTTTTCTGGATCATATGGACGGTAGGGGTGCCCTTGAACTTAGGGCCGACCTCCAGGATGTCGTTCATATTGTAGCGGTACAGGCCGGCGAATGTGGTTACGAACGGGCAGTAGCGCTCGCCCTTCACAAGCTCGTCGAGCTGGTAGAACCTGGCATTCGGATCGTTGAGCTCATCAGCCTTCACAAACTCGTAGTAATGGTAGTGCGGGAAGAGCACGGTGTTGTTCGTGTCGTCGAGCACGAGGCCGAAACGGCATTCCGAGGCGAAGTATCCGAACTCCTGGTGGAGCATCCCTTCAGGGAACGAATCCTTGAACTTGTCGAGGTAGACGTTCGTGTTGCCGCACTTCCAGGTGTTGAGTATCTGCAGGTTAGGCCAATAGTGCTTCGGAAGCACGTTGCCGTACTTCGCCTTGAGGGCGCGCAGTTCGGCGGCTCTCTTCGGGTTCGGCTTCACGCAGGCTTCGAGTTCCTTGCGGATCTCCGGATCGAGGCTGATCTTGTCGGAGATGGTGCCGTTCTCGATATCGGTGACGTAGTCGTCGAAGAACCTGTTCACGTTGTTCTGAAGCTCCACGATGGTGGAAGGATTGGCAGTCACGATAAGGGTGATGTTCTGCTCCACGCCCATACGCATAAGCACGTAGTAGCGGGCGTTGTAGTCGGCGATGGAATAGACGCACTGCGGGTTGGAGTAGAGGGCTTTCACGAAGCCCGGGCAGTCGCGCTGGGTGACGCCTGACACTGAGCCGAATACGGTTCCGTCAGGGGCGTAACCCTCGACCACCTTGCCCACGATGGACAGAATCTTGCCGCTGAAGACGTTGTGGCGGTTCTTGATGAAGTTGAAGAGCCATACCTTGGTCATCTTGCCGTAGATGGTCTTCAGGTATTTCTCCGTGATCGGAATCCACTTAGGCTCCGAGGTGGTGCCTGAGGTGGTGGCGTAAAGCACCGGCTTGCCCGGGAAGAGGATGTTCTTCTCGCCGTGCTTGTGGCGTTCCACATAAGGACGGAAGTCCTCGTAGTCGTTGGGTTTGACATTCTTCTGCCAGAGGGCGAACAGTTCGTCGTCGCTGCGCGCAGAAAGGATTTCCGCAAAATGATGTTCCTGTCCGTACACGGTGTCTTTCGCGTACTCCAGGATCTCCCGGAGGGTGTTTGCACCGGTCTTGCGCGGATTCCTGCTCGCTTTCAGAAGCTTGCTGTACTGAATTCCGCCGGCCATCCCCAGAAGGGTGTTGGCCACTAGTTTGTTTTTAGTACTCATAATAAATCACGTAAGTTTCGCAAGTAATTCTATTCTTACTATCGGCCTTTCAGGCCTCCAAATATGCTTTTCATAGTTTAATAAGGTTTTTACCAGGCACCGAGAGTGTCATCTTCCACGGTGAAATTCCGTTTCAGGCCGGCGCTCCAGGTGAATTTGTATATGTTCCAGTTCTTGTATTCTCCTTCCATTATAAGCGGCCCGTCGAAGCTGGCGATGGCCGTGTAATAGGTGTGGCCCTCCTCGAACAGGGTGCTGCTCGTGCCGTCGCCCTCGCCGTCGTTGTTGTGGGCGTACATTCCGTAGAAGATATTGGCCTCACCGTTCTCGCGGAGTGTCTCGAATCTCGACGTGAAGTACCGTCCGGGGCTGACTGCCAGCAGGTTGTCGCGCAGATCCACGCTGTCCACGGTCTCGCCCACCCACGGGATGACGGCGTTCAGCGTGCCGTCCTCGTTGTTCGGATAGACGAAGTCCCACGTGTCGCTGATGCGGTAGCGGAAATGTATCTTGATCTTGCTCGTGGCGTCGGTGTGCACGGTCGTCAGAACCAGGTCTCCGTAAGGGGAATTGGTCTCCGGATCCACTATGAATCCGTACACCCAGTAGTCGGTATCTGCTTCCAGATCAGTGAAATAGTAGTCCTGGTCGCCGTACTGCAGACTGTGGCTGGAGAACGGGGCGATGTGCTCGACTCCTCTGTAGAGAAGGTCGAACCGCCAGTTGATGTACTCCTTGTAGGCGTAGTCCAGGGACAGGGTCATAAACTGTTTGCTTATTGCGGTCGGGTCCACTCCGTCCCACACTTTCTCTGCGGCTATGTAGTAGTAGGCGTCCTTGTTCGTGTGGAAATTGGCCTCGATGAAGCCGCAGCTCGTCTGCGCGATTTCCATATCCAGCGTCGCTCCGCTGGTGGCGTACTTGGCCTCCGGACTGCAGGCGGCGAGCCCGAGCAGAAGGGCGGAAGCGAAGACGGTGATTTTCAATGCTTTCATATTACTTCTCCTCATCCTTTAGCCAGGTTTTCACTGAATAGATGAACCGTAGCGCGGCTCTGGTGTGCGATCCGTAGTGGCCGAAATTGTACTGGATGTTGGCATCGGCCCACTTGGACTTCGCCTTCGATGCGTTGATGTACGGCACCACGTCGTCGTCCATCGAGTGGAGCATGTAAACAGGCGCCTGAGGGGTCCAGTTGTATGACACTATCGAATTGTCTGTCAGTCGTTTGTATAGTTCGGACACTTCGTCGCTGGTAGGATCCATACCCTTGGCCGTCAGCAGGTCGCTGGTCTTCGTGGTGCCTATCAGGTGACGCAGCTGCGCGGTGGTGTATTTCTTCGAGTTGATCCATTCGTCCAGCTTTTCGTAGAGCCAGGGCTGGATCAGTTCGCTGATGTCTATGTCCAGGTCCGTTCCCACGCTCATTCCCTGGATGACCAGAGGCACGGCGCAAGGGATGTTCACCTTGTCGGAGGTGATGAATTCGTTGTATGTGGCGCGCGCGTCATAGGGGCCGCCTCCCGCAAACACCTGTCTGATGGATGTTCCGCCGGTAAGGGCGTCCCAGTATTCCTTCAGGAAGGATTCGAACATCCATTCCACCGCCATCGTGGTGGCGCCGCCCTGGGAGTAGCCCATCAGGTAGATGTCGGAGTTTTCAGGCTCGTACTCGGTACCCTTGAGGTACTGGGCCACGGCAGCGTACATCGAGCATACGTCGAAGGCCGTCTGCTGGAGCACCAGGTACGGATGTATATGGTGAGCGTCCACTCCATATCCTTGATAGTCAGGGAATATCATCGCGTAACCCATACTGCACAGCACGCCCTCGAAAGGAAAACAGTTCGAAGGGGCCTCGGCGTTGCTGCCTATGGTGTAGTGGCTTACCACTATGTATCTTTTCGGCTTCTGATCTTTGGGCAGAAGCACCTTGCCGGACAGGCTGATCTCCTCCAAAGTGGTGAGGTTGATGGACTTGTATGTTCCGGAAAGTTCCAGGACGCCAGGTTTGTTGTACTCGATGATGTCCTGAAGCAGGGCGGCCGCGGCGACGGAAGTGGTCTTGGTGTCTTCCTCCTCCAGCTCGGCGAGATAGCAGTCCTGCGGAAGGCCTTTGGACAGGTCCGTGACTCTGGTGGCGGTGACCTTGAAGGCCGATCTGTCAGCGCCCTCTATGTCGTCGAAGTCCACGAAATCGTAGCCCCGGCGGTTGCAGGAGAGCAGTGCGCCCGCTGCAAGTATCAGAAAAAGTGAAGTCTTAATCGTGTGTTTCATCTGTGCCGGCCGTTAAAATCTGTATCCCGCGCCCACCGAGATGAGTCTCGAATTGAGCATATAAATGCTGGTCATAATGTCCCGGAAGGAATAGAGCCCTCCCAGCTCGGCGAAGGCGAACCAGTCGCTGCCCCATTCGAACGTCGCGCCTATGAATGTGAGATTGGCCGCCACGCCGCACAGGGAATGGTGCCCGTATGCGTCAGTTTCGGTGCCGCCGTTGATGCCCAGGCCAATCCCGACGCCCGAATACAGGCTGTAGTGCTCTCTGTTTATCCACGTGAGCTGTGCAGTTGACATTAGCGTCAGATTCCAGAAATTCTGGTTCTCCGCGCGCGAAACCTCGTCTCCCAGGCCATTGCGTGTCACCAGATCCCACACCACGGCCGAACCGTCCACTTGAAACCCCAGGCTGACGCGCCGTGACAGGCGGTATCGGTATTCTGCGAAAAGATGCTGACTGTAGCGGTAGTGCTCCTTGTAGTCCCTGGTCCAGCTCTCGCTAAGATTTTTTACGGTATATTGGGGGTTCTGCCAGACAAACCATTCGAACATCTGGTCTCCCAGGCCAATGCGGATTTCGCTTTTCAGAGTGTCTCTGTGCTCGGGATTTTCTGCCGGTAACGGCTGCCCTGCCAGAAACAGGATGGCCGCCGTCACTGCCAATGTGATCTTCCTAGAGAAATTCATTCGTTTCGTTTAAATCGGCACAAAGATAGTAAAAACTATTATAATTCTTTTTGTTAACTTTGCAGGACTTGTTACCGGGGATGTTTTGGTTTTGACAGCATCGTAGACGGTGGTAAGCACGCCGAGAGTCGAAGGCCCTCTCGCTAATACCAGCTTTCAAAAAATTAGTAGGCAACTACAATTATTCATACGCTTGCTAATCTCCAAGAGATTGAGCATTAATCGAAGTCGCCAAGGTTGCGGCTCGACGTATATCCCGCTGGGATTTTCGCCGGTTCTTTCCAGCATTCGGGGTATCATCCAGACCGGATGCGCGGGGTAATTTCTCTGAATCCCCGTCAAGACGCAGAGGATAAGTCATCGGTAGCCCGTCTTCCGGCAGCCGCTGACCGACAACCAAAGGAAGAATAAGCGTGTAGAAAGCCATTGGGTATAATGTTTGGACGGCGGTTCGAGTCCGCCCATCTCCAC
>CAVBDE010000023.1:0-22082 GCA_963594055.1 Anaerovoracaceae bacterium
GAACCGATATAATCCGCGATCTGATCGAGAAGCCAGCGGGGAGTGGACGTCGCACCGCTTATTCCCACCCTGTCGTCGGACCTGAACCACGCCGGCTGGATCTCCGAGATCCCTCCCACCTGATAGCTCCGTATGTTCACGCTCTTGCAAAGCGACGAAAGCACCTTCCCGTTCGAGCTCGACCTGCCGGACACGAACACTATCACGTCGTGCGCGGCCGCAAATTCCTTCAGCTCCTCATAACGCCCCTTCACCTGAGAGCAGATGGTCTGATGCACCTTCAGCTTCGCCAGACGCGCCCCGAGCAGTTCGCTCACCTGCGCATATTCGGCCGGACTCTTGGTAGTCTGCGAGAACATCTCGCACTCGCCCTGAGGATCGAGAATGTCTGCCAATTGGCGCGCATCCTCCATATTCTCTATCACGTGCACGCGCGAGGCGTCCACCTGACCGACGAGGCCAAGCACCTCCGGATGGCCTTTCTTGCCGAAAATGATGACCGTGCCCACTGCCTGGCGAATCTTCTTCTGAATACCGAGAACCACGGGGCAGGTGCAATCTATGATATTGAAACCCAGATGCTTGAGAGTATCGTAAGTGGCAGGGGGCTGACCGTGGGCGCGGATGAGGATATTCTCCCCCGCCGCATCCTTGATGTCTTCCAGGTCATCCTCGTCCAGGGCCACCAGACCCATGGCGGAAAGCCTGCCTATTTCAGATTCATTGTGAACTATCTCTCCCAGAGAATACAGATGCGTGTTTTTTCCGTCCGAGAGGAATTTCTCCGCAGTGCCGATGGTCTTGATGACACCGCCGCAGAACCCGGCCTTGGAATCGATCTCTACCCTAATCATACAGTTTGTAGATCCCCCTGATCAGGCCCTTGGCCCATTCCACCTCTTCCTTGAGCGTCATGTCGGAATTGTCAAGCTCATACGAATCCACCGGACGGCGGAGAGGCGAAGTCTCGCGGTGCGAATCTATGTAGTCACGCTCGCGAAGATTGGCCTTGACCTCGTCGAGCGAAGGGTTGAGCCCCTTCGAAATCATCTCGTCGTAGCGGCGTCTGGCGCGCACATCCTCGCTGGCTGTCATGAAAAGCTTGATCTGGGCGTTCGGGAACACGGTCGTGCCGATGTCGCGTCCGTCCATCACCACCCTGCCGTCGCGGGCAAGCCAGTGAAGTTTCTCATCCACGAATGCACGCACATAAGGCACTGTGGCTATGGGGCTTACCTGGGAAGACACTTTCATCCCGCGTATTTCGGCCTCTATGCACCTGCCTCCGATGTAGAGCTTGCCCGCAGGCCCGAACCGAAGGTCGAGACCGGCGAGAGCCTCCCTGAGGGCGTCGCTGATGACATTGGCCTCAGTGATATAGCCGTTCTCCTGCGCGAACAGGGTGACTCCGCGGTAGAGAGCCCCGGAATCCAGATACAGAAGGTCCAGGTCCCGCGCCAGAAGTTTGGCAAAGGAACTTTTGCCCGTGGACGAATATCCGTCGACTGCGACTATTATGTTGGGAACGGTCATACGTAATCTTCTATGTTTTTGACACTTATCTCATCGTCTCCGAGGATGAGAAGCCTTTCCACCACATTCCTGAGCTCACGGATGTTGCCCTTCCAGGAACGCTGCTGCAGGTATTCCACAGCCTCCGGGCTGAAGGTCTTGCGCGGAAGTGCGGTCTCCTGGCAGATTTGTCTGACGAAATAGTCCACCAGAAGCGGGATGTCGGTCTTGCGCTCGTCCAGACTCGGCACCTTGATCACTATGACACTGAGCCTGTGGTAAAGGTCCTCACGGAAATTCCCGGCTTCGATCTCCTTGCGCAGGTCCTTGTTCGTGGCGGCTATCACCCTGACATCCACCTTGATGTCGGCGTCGCTGCCCACACGGGAGAGCTTGTTCTCCTGAAGCACGCGGAGCACCTTGGCCTGTGCGGACAGGGACATGTCCCCTATCTCGTCCAGGAACAGCGTGCCGCCGTCGGCCTGCTCGAATTTGCCCTTGTGCTGCCTGATGGCGGAGGTAAAGGACCCCTTCTCGTGACCGAAAAGCTCACTTTCAATGAGTTCCGAAGGTATGGCCGCGCAGTTCACCTCTATGTAAGGCGCCGCGCTTCTGTCGCTCTGGGCGTGCAGGCTCCTGGCCACCAGCTCCTTGCCGGATCCGTTCGGTCCGGTGATGAGAACCCTGGCGGGGGTCGGGGCCACCTTGGCAATCATATCCCTCACATGCTGCATGGCTTCGGATTCGCCTATCATCTCGGCACCGCCGAAGACCTTTTTCTTCAGAAGCCTGTTCTGGGAGGTCAGGGCGCCCTTGTCGGTAGCGTTCCTGATGGTGATCAGCACCCTGTTAAGGTCCAGAGGCTTCTCTATGAAATCGAACGCGCCCTTCTTGATGCAGTCCACGGCCGTGTCTATGTCGGCGTGGCCGGAAATCATAACTATCGGTGCATCAATGCCTTCCTCTATGAGTTTGGAGAGAAGCTCCACCCCGTCCATCTGAGGCATCTTGATGTCGGAAAATATCACGTCATAATGGGACGATGTGGCCAGTTTCTCCCCTGCCAGACCGTCCTCGGCTATATCCACGCTGTATCCTTCCTCGGTCAGAATCTCTTTCAGGGAGTTGCGGATCGAGCGTTCGTCGTCTATAACAAGAATTCTCATAATTATTCTCTGTTTTCTGCCAATCTGGCCTCGTGCTCGGCCTGTGCCCTCTGCACACTGACGGAGCGCTTGAGCACGAACCCGGCGCCCAGATACTTGGTGCGCACATCCTCGTCCGCCGCCAGTGAAGCAGGCGTACCCTCCTGAAGGATGGTGCCTTCGTAGAGCAGATATGCCCTGTCGGTAATGGCCAGCGTCTCGCCCACGTTGTGGTCGGTGATAATGACGCCGATGTTCTTGTATTTGAGCTTCGCGATAATGTACTGGATGTCCTCCACGGCGATAGGGTCCACGCCCGCGAACGGCTCGTCAAGCAGAATGAACTTCGGGTCTATGGCCAATGCGCGCGCGATCTCGCAGCGCCTTCTCTCTCCTCCGGAGAGCTGTATGCCAAGCGATTTGCGCACTTTCGAGAGGTTGAACTCGCTGATCAGCTCCTCGAGCCTCTCCTCCCTCTGCTTCTTCGGGATGCCCTTCATCTCCATGACGGACAGGATGTTGTTCTCCACGGACATCTTCCTGAACACGGAAGCGTCCTGCGGAAGGTATCCCACGCCCAGCTGGGCGCGCTTGTACATAGGGAGCTTGGTGATCTCCCTGTCATCCAGGAACACCTGTCCTCCGTTAGGAACTATCTGTCCTGTAATCATATAGAAACTCGTGGTCTTGCCCGCGCCGTTAGGCCCGAGGAATCCCACGATCTCACCCTGATTCACTTCCATCGACACCCCCTTCACGACCGTGCGGATGCCGTATTTCTTCACCAGATTTTCACAACGTAATTTCATACACTACTTTTCTTCTTCTACGAATCAAGTTCGAGGTCCCTGACCAGCTGGCCGATTTCTTCATTATACTGCATAAGCTTGCGGGCCTTGTCCTGAGCCAGATATATCACGGGCTTGAACTCCTCTTCCGGGAGGACTTCCACCAGGAACTTTATCCTGGAAGACGACGCCAGCTCGCGCAGCTTGTTCTCCATACGGGTCACGAACTTCTCCTCCAGCCATTTGCGGGTGGCCTCGCTCTCCACCTTGATGGTGAGAAGCCGGGTGCCGTTCTCTTCGCCTATGGCATACTGCGCAGCGGAGAATATTCCCGCCAGACGGCGGCTGGAAGAATTGGCCTGGCAGATGTCTATCAGGGACTTCCACGCCAGCTTCATCTCCTCTTCAGTCGGAAGCCTGTCGGAGGTGTCGGCCGCGGTTTCAGGCTTTTTCACCGTCTGCGCGTCCTCGGACAGAGCGCCCAGCGACATTCCGCCGGAGGTCCTTCTGGCACGCGGTCTGGCGGCGGAAGGCTGCTCTGCGGGTGCGGGTTCCGGCATCTGCGGTGCAGGCTGCTCTGCAGATGCCGGCTGAGGGGCAGGTTTTTCAGGTGCGGCAGGTGCAACCGGCTGCGGTGCAGGTTCTGACGGTTTTTCGGCTACGGGTGCCGGTTCTGCCGGTTTGACCGGCTGTGCCACCGGTTTGGCGGCAGGCTGCTGAACAGGCAGTGGCTTGGCGTCAGCGGCCGGGGCGGCGTTGATAAAGCAGAGCTTCATCAGCGAGAACTCCATGAACAGGCGCTGATTGGCAGCGGCCTTGAATCCTGATTCACAGGCGCTTATGCAGTTAAGCGCATTATAGAGGAACTGTACGCTGCACTTTTCGGCCTGTTCGCGGTACCTTTCCTTAAGGCTCTGCGGAAAGTCAAGCAGCGACTCCAGTCCGCCGGTGCGGCTCACCAGCAGGTCGCGCAGATGCTCCCCTACGGACACCACGAAGTACAGGGCGTTGAAGCCCTTCGACAGCACCTCGTCTATGATGAGAAGGACGGTGGCGTAATCACCCGCGAGAGCGGCGTCCACCAGTCTGAACGAATACTCGTAATCCAGTACGTTGAGGTTCTTCAGCACATCTTCATACGCGACGTCAGTGCCGCAGAACGCCACGGTCTGGTCGAAAAGGGTGAGCGCGTCGCGCATCGCCCCGTCCGCCTTCCTGGCTATGACGTGAAGGGAATCGTCTCCTATCTTCACCCCTTCCTTCTGCGCTATGCCGCGCAGGTTGCGCATTATGTCCGGAACGCTTATGCGGTTGAAATCATAGGTCTGGCAGCGCGAAAGTATGGTAGGGATGATCTTGTGCTTCTCGGTGGTGCAGAGGATGAAGATGGCGTGTGCAGGCGGCTCCTCCAGAGTCTTCAGGAAGGCGTTGAACGCCTGCTGCGAGAGCATGTGCACCTCGTCTATGATGTAGACGCTGTACCTTCCCACCTGCGGCGGAATCTGCACCTGGTCCATCAGGGCCTTGATGTCCTCCACGCCGTTGTTCGAAGCGGCGTCGAGCTCGTGGATGCAGTACGAACGGCCCTCGGCGAACGAGCGGCACGATTCGCATTCTCCGCAAGGCTCCATATCAGCGGACGGGTTCGAGCAGTTGATGGCCTTCGCGAAGATGCGCGCCGACGAAGTCTTGCCCACGCCCCTTGGCCCGCAGAACAGGTATGCGTGTGCCAATTGGCCCCTCGAAATGGCATTCTTCAGGGTACGGGCGATATTGTCCTGCCCTATCAGGGATTCGAAGGAATCCGGACGGTATTTTCTGGCTGATACTATGTAGTCTGACATATCCGACAAATTTACGTATTTTTTCGGCAAAGAAAAACAATATAAATTGCGTAACTTTGCGAAGATGAAACCGGGAAAGTTCAGATATGTCCTGTTGGCGATGCTGGCGCTGTTGCTCAGCACGGATCTTCACGCGCAGTTCAAGATCTACACGAAGAAGGCACGGCTGGCGGACTTTCCCGCCAAGACCACGATGGTGGTTCTGACCGGCGACGACCTTCTGGACCTGTCGCTGCGCAACGAAATCAAGAGCCGCTGGAGAGTGTCGCCGTTCGACTTCTGCTATGAGGAGGACCTGGAACGGATACTGAAGGATCCGAACGTGTATCTCCTCCGCCTGGAAGAGGACAAAAGCGGAATAGTGTACCTGAGCCTGGAAAAATGCGGCAATGACAAGGGCGTGTCCAGTCTGGAAAGCCGCATGGAGGTGGTCAGGGTGCCGTTCTGCCCGAAAGAGCTGTCTTCGGGACGCGAAGTGGTGTACATATCCGCGATGATAGACGTGATGCAGCACTATATCGAGAACTCTCTTATTCACGAACATTTCTCTTACCAGAGCCTCGCGCAGTCCGGCAAGGCGCTGTCGAAAGGCCGCAGGAAGAAGATCTACATAGACCGCGAGGACCTGTCCGAGACCATCGCGGGAAGAGACTCCATCCAGTCCCCGGCGGACGGAATAGTTTTCACCGACAGCTACACCACGGACAGCCTGTTCACCGCCAGCTCCCACGACTCCCTGATAGGGTTCTGCATAAGCAGCTCCGCCCCGGGGCCCAAATCCCTGAGCTATCAGGTGATAGTGAGCGCGGACAGGCACGAACTGCTATACTACAGGAAGAACAAATACAGGAAAGAAGGCGACAAGGGTTTCACTCTCAAGTCCCTGGCCGCGATCCATACGGAACATTCTTACAGGAAATGATTCAGAACACCACTCCTTCAGGACTTAAATACGCCATAAAAAGGACTGCAGGCAAGGCGGCCTGCTGCGCCATAAGCATCAAATGCGGCACCCGCGCGGAGGGCGACCTTCCCGAAGGCATAGCCCATTTCGTGGAGCACTGCATCTTCAAGGGCACGCAGGGCAGAAGCGCCGCGGCCATCAACACCTGCCTGGACAAGCTGGGCGGGGAACTGAACGCCTACACCACGAAAGAGGAGATCGTGCTTCACGCCACAGTGCTGAAGGAAGACATCTGCAGGGCCGCGGACCTGCTTCTGGACATCGCCACACGCGCCACCTTCCCCGAAGACGAGATAGAGATCGAAAAGGGCGTGGTGATGGACGAGATCATCTCCTACCAGGACAGCCCCGCCGAAGACATCTACGACAATTTCGAAAGCCGCCTCTTCGAAGGGCATCCGCTGGGAAGACTCACCCTCGGGGACCTCGATTCCATAAAGAATGCCACCCGACAGGATCTCATCGACTATTACAGGGCCAATTTCATCCCTGCCAACATGGCCTTCAGCCTGGTGGCCGACCTGGACGAGCGCACCGCCGAGAAGAAATTCCTGCGCCTATGGGACAAATTCCGCCCTGCCGAAAACATCGCCGTAACCGGACCCGCCGCCCCCGTTCCAGTTCCGCATCACATCTTCAGCCTTCGCGAAGACAAGGACAACCACGAGGCCAATCTCATAATCGGGTCCCTGGCCCCGAGCCTCTACGAAGAAAAGGAGCGCCTGTGCTGCGTACTTCTGGCCAACATCCTCGGCGGGCCGGCAAGCAACAGCCTTCTGAACGACACCCTTCGCGAAAAACACGGCTGGGTCTATGCCGCAGAATGCAACTACACCCAGTACAGCGACACCGGAATAGCGGCCATCTGCATCGGGTGCGAACCTGCCAATCTGCCCAGATGCCTCAAGGCCATATCCTCCATACTGGACAAGCTCAAATCCAACCCTCTCAGCGACAGTGCCCTTCGCGCCGCCAAAAAGCAGCTTTACGGCCAGCTCGCCATATCTGCTGACAGCAAGGAAAGCCAGTGCCTGTCCATGGGCAAAAACCTTCTGGCCTTCGGACGGATAGTTTCCGACGAAGAAAGCAAACGCCGGATCGAGGCCATCACTGCCGAAGACATTCAGGCCCTCGCGCAGAAGCTCTGGCGGGACGGAACACTTTCTCAACTTATCTACTTCTGATGGAAACGCCTCAAGACAAATACATAAGGGAACACAGCTCGGTTCCGAGCGAAGCTCTCGCCTGGGTGGAAAAGCAGACCAACATCAAGACCAACTACCCGCGCATGCTCTCGGGCGCCGTGCAGGGCGAACTGCTCTATCTTCTGGCGAAGATGTGTTCAGCCAGAGACATCCTGGAGATAGGATGCTTTACCGGATATTCCACCATCTGCCTGGCCAAAGCCGTACAGGACAGGGACGGTCATGTGGACTCCCTGGAAATTAACGACGAGCTCGAGGGCATCATCCTGGAAGGCTGGCGGAAAGCCGGAGTGCAGGACACGGCGCAGCTCCACCTGGGAGACGCGCTTGAGACCGTCTCCAGGCTCGGGGCCGAAGGCAGAACGTACGATCTGGTCTATATCGATGCGAACAAGCGCGAATACGCGGCCTATTACAGAGCCCTCCAGCCGCTTCTTAAAAGCGGAAGTGTAATTCTGGCCGACGACACGATGCTCGGAGGCAAGGTATATCAGGACCCCGTTCCCACAGACAAACAGACCGCGGGTCTGGTGGAATTCAACGATCTCATCGCGGCAGACCCGTCGGCGGAAGTCGTGATATTGCCTCTCAGAGACGGCCTGAGCATCATAAGGAAGAAATAATCCTGTCACAGTTTTCTGTGGGACGAAACGCGCATTACTCTCATTTCGTCCCGAAATGGCCCCATTTCGTCCCAAAACAGGCGTTTTATATACATTTTTAGTCCCCAGGTGTATTTTTCTTCCACGTACACGCGGGATGCGATACCTTTGCAGGCGTTATTAAAAACGAAAAATTATGACACCTGTAAAAATGAGGCTTGACAACGCCTCCAACATATATCCCGCAGCGCTTACCAAGCGCTATGCATCCATCTTCAGAATGAGCGTAACCCTGAAGGACCCCGTCAACCTGAACATTCTTCAGCAGGCTCTCGACACCACGGTCAAAAGGATTCCGCTTTTCGGCTTCACCCTTAAGAACGGCGCCTTCTGGTGGTACCTCAAACAGCTGCAGAAAACTCCTACCGTAAGCAAATACACCCCGAACCAGGACAAGCGCGGATTCAGATTCCACGGCGGGTTCCTGTTCAAGGTAAGTGCGGAGGACAACCGCATCGTTCTGGACGTGTTCCACGCGCTGGCGGACGGAAGAGGAGGACAGACCTTCCTTCTTACACTGGCATCGGAATACATCAGACTGCGCTACGAAGTCAAGGGCATTCAGTATAATGACATAGTTCTGGATCCGTTCGCAAGGCCTGCCCAGAGGGAGATCGAGGACTGCTTCAACATCTTCGCCGGCAAGAAGGGCGCACTGGAGCAGAACGAACTGGCATACCACATCCCGGGCAAGAAGATAGGATTCCACGACCTCAACAGGGAGCGTTTCGTGCTGGACGGGTCAAGCGTAAAGCAGACCTGCCGCCGCTATGACTGCACCGTCACCGAACTTCTCACCGCATCCATGGTGAGCGCCCTGCAGCAGGTATGGCTGAACGACAATAAGCGCCACAAGAAGACCGCCCTCAAAGTCAGCGTCCCTGTGGACCTGAGACCGATTTTCTCGGGAAAGACCCTCAGAAACTTCTCTTCATACGTAAATCTGGGGGTTAACGTGAACAACGGACAGTTCTCATTCGACGAGATACTTGACATAGTGAAAACCCAGAAGAAATTCATGGCCCAGCGCAGCGAGCTTGAGAGAAAGATAGCTGCCAATGTCGGCCTGGAGAACAATTTCGCCATAGCCGCGATTCCGCTTTTCATAAAGCATCCGGTGATCGATCTCATCTGCCGCATCAAGGGTGACAGATACTGCTCTCAGACCCTTTCTAACCTGGGCAACGTGGTTCTTCCGGAAGCCGTCGCCCCTTACGTGGAGGAGATGGATTTCATACTCGGAAGGCAGCGCGGCACCAGCGGAGCCGCAGCCGCAGTGGGCTACAACGGAAGAATCTTCGTGAACTTTACACGAAATATCGCGGAGAAGGACTTCGAAAATTACTTCTACGACCAGCTCCGCGATCTGGGGGTGAAATATGTCAACCTATCTGAGCTCCGTTTACCAGAGCTTCAGCTGGCGTAACAAAGCGCATCGTTCCGTCTCCCTGACGGGCCATCAGAATCATTCCCTTTGACTCTATGCCGCGTATCGTGCGCGGTGCCAGATTGGCCAGAATGCATATCTGCTTGCCGACCATCTGCTCAGGAGTATAGTACTCCGCGATGCCGGACACGATGACTCTCTTGTCTATTCCCGTATCAATGGTGAGTTTCAGGAGCTTGTCGGTCTTCGGGACCCTCTCGGCCTCCAGCACGGTGGCCGTTCTGATATCCATCGCGTCAAACGCCTCGAAACTTACCTCGGCCTTCTGCGGAGCCACTGCCTTGGCGGCCTCAGCCTTGGCCTCAGCCTCTCTCTGCTTGCGTATGGCGTCCAGCCTGTCAAGCTGCACCTGAATCTGTGCGTCATCTATCTTCTCGAAGAGAAGCTCGGCCTCGCCAATTTTGTGTCCTGCAGGAAGGATGTCGCTGCGGCCCACCAGATTCCAGTCGAGGGTGGAGCCAATCATCTTGCGCAGCTTCTCCGCCGCGAACGGGGTAAACGGCTCGAAAGCTATCGAGAGCGAAGCGCATATCTGCAGGCAGATGTTAAGGATGGTGCCTGTGCGTTCAAGATCTGTCTTGGCCACTTTCCACGGCTCGGTATCGGAAATGTATTTGTTACCGGCGCGGGCAATGCCCATGGCGTCCTTGAGTGCCTCGCGGAAACGGTAGTTCTCTATGTTCTTCTCCATTGAGTCCTTGAGGACAGGGATCTGGGCGAGCACCTCGCGATCGACATCGGCAAGCGGCCCGCAGGCAGGCACCACGCCGTCGAAATACTTGTGGGTGAGCACCACCGCCCTGTTCACGAAGTTTCCGAAAATGGCCACGAGCTCACTGTTGTTGCGGGTCTGAAAGTCCTTCCAGCTGAAGTCGTTGTCCTTGGTTTCAGGGGCATTGGCAGTCAGCACGTAACGCATTACATCCTGCTTGCCCGGGAAGTCACGCAGGTATTCATTGGCCCAGACAGCCCATCCGCGTGAGGTGGAGATCTTGTCTCCCTCCAGGTTCAGGAACTCGTTGGCAGGGACGTTCTCCGGAAGGATGAATCCGTCGCCGTACGCTTTCAGCATGGCAGGGAAGACGATGCAGTGGAACACGATGTTGTCCTTGCCTATGAAATGCACGAGCTTGGTATCCTCGCTCTTCCACCATTTTTCCCAGTCGTTCGGAAGAAGTTCCATAGTGTTCGAGATGTATCCGATAGGAGCGTCAAACCACACGTAAAGCACCTTCCCTTCAGCGCCTTCCACAGGTACCGGCACGCCCCATTCCAGGTCGCGGGTCACCGCACGCGGCTGAAGTCCGCCGTCGAGCCAGCTCTTAACCTGGCCGTAGACGTTGCTGCGCCACTCCTTGTGGCCTTCGAGTATCCATTCGCGGAGCCACTGCTCATAGTCCTGCAGAGGCAGATACCAGTGAGTGGTCTTTTTCTTTATAGGCTGCGCTCCGGACAGCTTGGACTTCGGATTGATCAGTTCCTCAGGTGAAAGTGTGCTTCCGCACTTCTCGCACTGGTCGCCGTAAGCGCCCTCGGCGCCGCACTTCGGGCAGGTGCCCACTATGTAGCGGTCCGCAAGGAAGGTCTTGGCCTCCGGATCATAATACTGCTCGCTCTCCTTCGTGATGAATTTGCCTTCGTCATAAAGCTTTCTGAAAAACTGCGAAGCGTTCTTCTCGTGCACCTTCGAAGTGGTGCGGCCGTAGATGTCGAAATTGATGCCGAATCCGGCGAACGAGTCCCTGATGATCGTATGGAATTCATCCACAACCTCCTGCGGAGTGCATCCGCGGCGGCGCGCCTGTATGGTGATAGGCACTCCGTGCTCGTCGCTGCCGCAGATGTACAGCACATCCTCGCCCTTCATGCGAAGGAACCTCACATAGATGTCGGCAGGCACATATACCCCGGCCAGGTGTCCGATGTGGATAGGGCCGTTGGCATAAGGAAGTGCGCAGGTAACGAGCGTTCTCTTAAAATTCTTTCCCATATGTGTTCTTGTTTTTATCCTTGATCTTTCTCTGTTTTTTCTGCAGCTCCGTGTATTCCTGCAGCAGAACCATCTGCTCCTGCGGCTCGGAAGACTTGCCTATCCTGACCTGAAGATCCTTCATCTCCGAATCCAGCCGCCTGACTGCCAGCAGGATAAGGCATTTGGGCACATTCACGGCAAGCCAGGAGTCCAGCGTGGTGTGTGACGAGGCGAAGCTCTTTACCGTAATCTCATAACGGTCAATCGTGAGTTCCCCCACCACCGACGCGGCCAGCCTGTCCTCCCCGTCCATAAAACGGCGCACTATCGCGTCGCACGACAGGCCCTGGTCGTAGTACATCGTCTTGAAGCCTTCGTATATGCAGCCGTACACGCTGTTCGCCATCCTGTACCCGTCATCCTCCAGCGCATTCACGATGAAATCCGCCACGCTGAGCGGGTCCGGGTCATAATAGACGGAATCGGTCTCAAAGTTAAGCGGTTTTTCCGCATAACGGAGCAGGTATCCCAATATTTCCGCCTCCACAGGGGCCAATATCCTGTTCTCCGGCTGATATATGTATGAATCGGGCTGAGCGGACGCGGTTTCCTGCTCCGGAGCGGGCCTCTGGTCACTCAGGACCTTCCGGGTCTTCACCTTGCCGATGCGGTCGAACAGAATCTGCTCCTCTATGCCGAATTTCTTCGCGCATTCCTGCACATAGACCGAACGCACCACGGCATCCGGAATCTTCGCTATGCTGTCGGCGATGTCGTTGATGACACCCGCCCTCTTGATGAGGTCCGTGCCCGCAGAAAGCAGCAGCCTGTCGGACTTGAAACTTATGAAATCCTGTTCGTGCTCCTTTATATAATCCTGGAACTGGGCCAATGTGTGCGTGCGTCCGTAGCTGTCGGGGTCCTCGCCGTCCGGAAGCAGCACTATGCGCACGTTCATACCTTCCTCGAGAACCAGGTCCGTGCCGCGCAGGGCCGCCTTGATGCCGGCATTGTCCCCGTCGTACATTATGGTGAGGTTCGAGGTGAATTTCCTTATGAGGCGTATCTGCTCCGAGGTGAGAGACGTACCGCACGAAGCCACAACATTCTGTATGCCAAGCTGATGGAGCGTTATCACGTCGATATTGCCCTCCACCAGGAAGCACTTGTCCTGTCTGGAGATTTCCTGCTTGGCCTGGAAGATGCCCAGCAGCGCGCGGCTCTTCACATAGATCTCCGATTCGGGAGAATTCACGTACTTGGCCGGAGAGTCAGTCTTGAGCGTGCGGCCGGAAAACGCTATGACCCTGCCGGACACGGAATAGATGGGGAACATCACCCTCTCCCTGAACCTGTCGGACAGGGACCCGTCCTCGTGACGTATGGTAAGACCCGTCTCTATAAGATATTCGACCTTGTGACCGGCCGCTATGGCGGCATCGGTGAGCGCGGTCTTGCCGGACGGAGCCCAGCCCAGACCTTCCTTCGCTATGGTCTCGTCTTCGAGCCCCCTGGAATGATAGTAGGCCATGGCCACCGCCCTGCCCTCCTGCGTGGAGAGCTGATCCCTGAAGAACTTGTGAGCGAACTCGGTGACTATCAGCAGGGACTCCCGCTTCTGGCGGGCCACGATCTCCTCGGCCGTAAGTTCCTCCTCCACCACTTCGATGTGGTATTTCTTAGCTATGTACTTGAGCGCATCGGTGTACGAACAGTGCTCATATTCCATCACGAAAGAGATGGCCGAGCCGGACTTGCCGCAGCCGAAGCACTTGAATATGCCCTTGGCAGGTGAGACGTGGAAAGACGGGGTCTTCTCGTTGTGGAACGGGCAGCAGGCCACGAATCCCGATCCGTTCCGCCGCAGCGTCACGAAGTCGGAAATCACCTCTTCTATCTTGAGGCTGTCCTGTATTTTCTGAACCGTATCCCTGTTGATCATGTAAAAGACTGCAAATATAGTCAATTACGAGGCAACTTCACACAGGAATTTAAGCCTGATGAGACGTATCTCCTTCTCGGTGTAGTCATTGCCGAGCGCATCCATCGCATCGTCGAGCGAATCCGACTGCGCTTCCGTCCTGAAATAGTCCATCAGCTCCTCTATGATGTCCGGATCCACTTCCTGATTGATGTAATAGTTCAGGTTGAGCTTCAGGCCGGAAGACACGATGGTCTCCACCTCCTCGAACACCTCACCGAGGTCAAGACCCAGCGACTTGGCTATCTCCTCGAAGGTTATGCGCCTGTCGATCAGGTTAATGATCTTCATCTTCTTCTCGGAGCCGCCGCCCATGGTCTTCACCACGTAATCGTCCGGACGGATTATCTCGTTCTCCTCCACGTACTTGGCGATGAGTTCTATGAATTCCCTGCCGAACTTCTTCGCCTTGCCCTTGCCCACGCCCTGGCAATTGGCCAGTTCATCGTAGGTTATCGGGTAGATGATGGACATATCCTCGAGGGCCGGGTCCTGGAATATGATCCACGGCTGGAGTCCCAGACGGCGGCCCATATCCTTGCGCAGGTCCTTCAGCAGAGCGAGCAGCTGCGGATCTCCTCCGCCCCCGCGCATAGCGGCAAGCGTGGCTCCGGCGGCCTGCTCATCCTCGTCGTCGTCCCCTCCGTCGGTGCCGGCGAACTGTCTGTCCTCCACCAGCGACAGCGGCCAGGAATTCTCCAGGAACTTCCTGCCCAGGTCGGTGACATAGATGAGTCCGTAAGTTTCTATCTCCTTTTCAAGCAGATGCGCTATGAGACCCTGGTGCATCACCGCAGCCCAGAATTTCTCCGAATGCGGCGCGCCAGCCCCGAAATACTGTATCTTGTCGTGTTTGTAGCTCTTCACCAGAGCGGTGTCGTTCCCTGCCAATATGGCCGCGAGGTGCTCTATCTTGAAATGCTCCTTGAGCGAGAGTATCAGCTTGATGACCAGCTTCATCTCCGCCTGGCCGTCGAATACGGCGCGCGGATGCAGACAGTTGTCGCACATTCCGCAGTTGTCCACCGGATAATCCTCTCCGAAGTAGCCCAGAAGCAGCTTGCGGCGGCATTGGCTCGATTCGGCATAGGCCACCACCTCGTCGAGAAGCTGCCGGGTGATGTCCTGCTCGGCGAGCGGCTTGCCCTTCATGAACTTCTCGAGCTTCTGTATGTCCTTGTAGCTGTAGTAGGTTATGCACACTCCCTCGCCGCCGTCCCTTCCGGCGCGTCCGGTCTCCTGGTAATAGCCCTCCACGCTCTTCGGTATGTCATAATGTATCACGAAGCGGATGTCCGGCTTGTCGATGCCCATTCCGAAGGCGATGGTGGCCACGATGACGTTCACCTCCTCCATCAGGAACTTGTCCTGATTCTCCGCACGCACCTTGGCATCCAGTCCGGCATGGTAAGGAAGGGCCCTGATGCCGTTGATCTGCAGAAACTCGGCCATCTCCTCCACCTTGCGGCGGCTCAGGCAGTACACGATGCCCGATTTGCCCGGGTTCTGGCGTATGTAGCGGACTATGTCCTTGTCGGCGTCCACCTTGTCCTTGACCTCGTAATAGAGGTTCGAACGGTTGAAGGAAGACTTGAACACCAGCGCCTGCGGGATGTTGAGGGTCTTGAGTATGTCGCTCTGTACCTTCGGCGTAGCCGTGGCCGTGAGGGCGATGATGGGAGCGCTTCCTATCTCGTCCACGATGGGGCGTATCCTTCTGTATTCCGGGCGGAAGTCGTGCCCCCATTCGGAGATGCAGTGCGCTTCATCCACGGCGTAGAAGGAGATCTTCACCGTACGGAGCAGCGAGATGTTCTCCTGCTTGGTAAGGGATTCCGGCGCCACATAGAGAATCTTGGTCTTCCCGGCGCGAAGGTCACTGCGGACCTCATCCATCTGGGACTTGCTCAGGGATGAATTCAGAAAATGCGCGATGCTCTCGTTCCCCGACACGAATCCGCGTATGGCGTCAACCTGATTCTTCATCAGGGCGATAAGAGGCGAGATGACCACGGCCACCCCGTCCATCATCAGTGCAGGCAGCTGATAGCAAAGCGACTTGCCGCCGCCCGTAGGCATAAGTACGAAGCAGTCCCTGCCGTCCAGCAGGCTCCTGATGATCTCTTCCTGATCCCCCTTGAATGAATCGTACCCGAAAAAGTTCTTCAGGGTCTCGCGGATCTGTGTAGATGAAACTGACATATCTGTAAATTAAAACGTATGTATGGCCAATCCTGAACGCAACTTCGGTTCGAACCAGGTCGTCTTAGGCGGCATTATGAAATCATTGTCCGAGATGTCCTCTATCTGTTCCATTGTGACCGGATACAGGGCGAACGCTATCTGCATCTCCCCGCTGTCCACGCGCCTTTTCAGCTCGCCAAGGCCCCTGATGCCGCCCACGAAGTCAATGCGCGGGTCGCGGCGCAGGTCCTTTATACCCAGGATGCGGTCCAGGACATAACGCGAGAGTATGCTCACGTCCAGCTTTCCGACCAGGTCCTCGTCGTGGTAGATGTCCGGACGGGCGCGAAGCTCGTACCATTTGCCGTCCATATACATCGAGAAGGTGTGCAGCTCCTGCGGAGCGTAGATCTCGGTACCCCGGCACATTATGTCGAAATGCTCTCCCAGCAGACCTATTATCTGGGTGGGCTCGTATCCGTTCAGGTCCTTCACCACGCGGTTATAGTCCAGCACCTTGAGCTGGTCGTCCGGGAAGCACACCGCCATAAAGTAATTGTATTCCTCGTCCCCGCGGTGGGCCGGGTTCCTGCGGGCCCTCTCCTGACCTACCCTGGCGGCGGCCGCGCTGCGGTGATGTCCGTCCGCTATGTAGAAGGCATCCACCTGATGTTCAAAAAGTTCCGTTATCCTCTCTATCAGGGCGCCGTCCGAGATGACCCAGAACTTGTGCCCGAATCCGTTCTCGTCCGTGAAGTCGTATTCACATTTGCCGGCCACCACGTCCTCAAGTATCCGTTCGAGCTCGGCCTGATGGCGGAAAGCGAAGAACACCGGTTCGATATTGGCATTCTGAATGTCCACGTGCACCATACGGTCGTCCTCCTTGTCCTTGCGGGTGAGTTCGTGCTTCTTGATGCGGCCGTCCAGATAGTCCTGGCAGTGTGCACACAGCACGAATCCGTACTGGGTGCGGTCGCCCATAGTCTGGGCATAGACGTAGTAGCACGGCTTCGAATCCCTTACCAGATAGCCCTTCTGCTGCCACAGAGCGAAATTGCAGATGGCCTTTTCATAGACGCGGGGGTCGTTGTCCGGAAGGATGGGGTCGAAGTCGATCTCAGGCTTGGTGATGTGCAGAAGGGATTTCTCCCCTGCCAGGCCAAGCGCCTCCGACGAGTTTATCACGTCATACGGAGGGGCCGCTACCTCGGTGACGATTCTCCGGGGCGGACGAAGTGCTGCAAAAGGCTTTACTCTCATCTGTTCACCTGGAATTTGGCGTTACCGTTCCTGAGAAAATCCACCGTCTGCCGCGCCGCGGCGAGTCCGGCGTTGACATTGGCCTCGGCGGTCTGCGCGCCCATCTTCTTGGGATTGGCATAGACGCGAAGGCCGAACTTCCCGCGCAGCTCCTCATAATTGTCCGGAGCCACGTCGGTGGCGTACTGGAGATCCTCGCGAACCTCGAGCGCCTCCAGAAGCCCCTGCTCGTCCACCACTTCCTTACGGGCGGTATTGATGAGCACGGCGCCCTTCGGCATACTGCACAGCAGCTCGCGCCCGATTATGCCCTTCGTCGAAGGCAGCAGAGGCACGTTCACGCTCACGCAGTCGCACTGAGAGTAGAGTTCCTCGAGCGTTCCTACCGGCTCCACCCCGCTGCGGGCGAGATCCTCCGCGCTGCGCACCGGATCGTATGCCAACACCCTCATCCCCAGGGCGGCGGCCTTCTTCGCAATCAGCGCCCCGACATTGCCGAAGCCCTGTATGCCCAGGGTTTTGCCCATTATCTCGCGGCCCGTGGAAGGGGTAAACTGGTTGCGCGCCATAAATATCATAAGGGCGATAAAAAGCTCCGCGACCGCATTGGCATTCTGCCCGGGGGTGTTCATCACCACCACACCGTGCTCCGTGGCCTGCTGAAGGTCGATGTTGTCGTACCCGGCCCCGGCGCGCACCACGATCTTAAGGTCCTTGGCGGCCTCGAAGGTGGATTTGCCCACCAGGTCGCTGCGCACGATAAGGCCGCCCGCATCCACAGCGGCGAGCGCCAGATCGTCTTCGGAAGCGTATTTCTCCAGGGTCGCGAACTCATATCCCGCGCCCTCGATGATTTCTCTTATGCCCTGCACCGCACCTGCGGCGAAAGGTTTCTGTGTAGCAAGCAATATTTTCATAGGAAGGTCCGTTTATTATTTATGGAGTCGTTCGAATTCCTTCATGCAGGCTACCAGGGCATCCACGTCCTCCTGCGTACAGGCGTTGTAGATGGATGCGCGGAATCCGCCCACGCTCCTGTGGCCCTTGATGCCCACCATTCCGCACTGCTTCGCGAATGAGAGGAAATCGTCCTGAAGGTCCTCGAAGCCCTGGGCCATCACGAAGCAGACGTTCATAAGCGAACGGTCCTCCCTGACGGCGGTACCCGTGAACAGGCGGTTCCGGTCTATCTCGTCGTAGAGGGTCTGCGCCTTGCGGACATTGGCCTTCTGAACGGCCTCCACGCCGCCCTGGGCCTTTATCCACTTCAGGGTCTCGTGCATTATGTAGATGGAGAATACAGGCGGTGTGTTGAACATCGAGCCCTTGTCGATGTGCACGCGGAGATCGAGCATCGTAGGCAGGTAGCGGGTGACCTTGCCGAGAGTGTCCTTGCGGATGATGGCGAAGGTGCAGCCTGCCGTGCCGACGTTCTTCTGGGCGCCGCCGTAGATCATAGCGTACCTGCTCACGTCCACCGGACGGCTCATTATGTCGGACGACATATCGGCGATAAGAGGCACTGGCGATACGATGTCCCCGTGAATCTCGGTGCCGTAGATGGTATTGTTCGTGGTGATATGGAAATAGTCCGCGTCCGCCGGAATCACATATCCCTTGGGGATATAGGTATAGTTCTTATCCCTGGAAGAAGCTACCACTTCGACCTCTCCCAGGCCTTTGGCCTCCTTTATCGCCTTCGACGCCCACACGCCGGTATCCAGATAGGCGGCCTTCTTCTCCAGATAATTCATAGCCACGTACAGGAACTCCAGGGATGCGCCTCCGGAGAGGAACACCACCTCGTAGTCGTCAGGAATCTTCAAAAGTTCTTTCCACAGAGCGCGGGTCTCGTCCATTACGGCTTCCCACTCCTTGGTTCTGTGAGAGATGGAAAGCAGGGACACCCCTGTACCCGCAAAATCCCGGATAGCCTCCACAGCTTCGTCCAGCACCACCGGAGGAAGCAGGCAAGGCCCAGCATTGAAAACGTGAACTTTAGCCATAGTCGTTATAAATTAAATGATTTCGTACTTAAAGTTAGGCAGATTTTTTATCTTTTCCAAGAAGTCGGCCTCCGAAGACAGACGCACCCGGACCTGCAGCGTGCATTCCTGGGCGAACGACTGCTCCCGCTGGGGAAGTGCCATCTCCTTGACTATCTTCATCACATCGGGCATCTGTGAGTAGTCGTATGCCAATCTGTACCACCTTCCGGCGACCTTGCGCACCTTCACCGCGTTCTGAAGCGCATCCCGGGTCGCCTCCCTGTATGCTGCGATAAGACCGGGCACGCCAAGCTTGATGCCTCCGAAATAGCGCACCACTATCACTGCCACATCGCTCAGTCCGGCGCTGTCTATCTGCCCAAGGATCGGCCTCCCGGCAGTGCCGGACGGCTCTCCGTCGTCGCTCGCGCGCCACAGACCTCCGTCATGGCCTATCCTGTACGCCAGACAGTGGTGACGGGCGTCGTGATAGTCCCTTCTGGCCTTCTCAAGCAGGGCCTTCACCTCCGCTTCGCTTTCCACGGGATACGCGAAGGCGAGAAACCTGCTCTTCTGGTCCTTGAAAATGCCCTCCGCAGGTGCCTCTATGCTATAATATTCATCAGATTGTTCCGACATGGTATTCAAATTTAGCATTTCTTTTTTAATTTTGTCGTATGATTTATCAATTCCGCGTCACACTCCCCGGCATCAAGGGATTCTACAGAATCTACAAGGTAAATTCTGCCAATACGCTGTACCATTTTCACAAGCAGCTTCAGTCAGACCTCATCTTCCCTGTGGACCAGCCGATTCTGTTCAAGGCCTACGATGAAAATCAGGAAGTTATCGCCCGCTATGCGCTGATCGACCTCGGTTACGGCGCCGTGGACGACATTACTTTGGGAAAGGCCGTGGCGGACGGAGCGGTATGCTTCGACTATTATTACGACACGCAGGCCAAAAAGCGCGTCATCATAACCCTGGAGGGAGAAGAAAAAGGCGACGCCGTCAAGATCCCTACCCTTCTGCCGGACTCGAAGGGACCGGAACCTGCCGCATTCGACAACGGCTACGTGGCATTCGAGGATCTGCCGAAGGACAGGAGAAAACTTCCGGGCGAAAAAAGCCTTCTGGACCTCCTCGGCGGGGATGACGATGACGATCTGGACGACGAGGACCTCGACGATGACGAAGAGGATGACGACAAGCCAGAAGAGATCTACGACGAAGACGAAGAAAATTAATCTTCGCGACTGCTAAAAAATTTTGCAAAGACAAATTATTTGCATAAATTTGCAGTCCCTTTCAAGGAAGGAGAGTTGGCCGAGTGGTTGATGGCGGCAGTCTTGAAAACTGTTGACCTTAACGGGTTCGGGGGTTCGAATCCCTCACTCTCCGCAAAGCACAAAAGCATTGAATCAGCATCGCCAGAGCGATGCTGGTTTTGTTTTGTGCCCAGCCGTTGAAAGCTCGCTTTCATAAGGATGGGTACGGAACAAAACTGCGGCCCGGCCGCGCAATTCAATGCTTTCAGGGCTTTGCAAGGGCCCCGCGGCGAGCGGAAAGGGAAAAGGCACGCGCGTCAGCGCGTGGCTAATCCCGCGCGCGCAGCGACGAAATCCCGGAGAGTGAGGGATTCTACAGGCGGTGGAGCAGCTCGTCGGCTGTGTATTCCGTCATCAGGGTGACGGCGAACCATTTCTTCCCAAGGTCTTTGATTGACGCGCCGAAATGAAAGACCTTATCGTCAACAATCAGGAATCGGTCGTGTGAGTTCTTGAATACCTTGACCTCGATGGCCGGATATTGTGAATTGTGCTTGTCTATATCCAGTTGGAGGGCCTTGCTTATCTGCATCGTATAGATTGTTGCCGAAACACCGGCAGCACGCTTGTCCAGCATTGTAAGGACTGTGTCATCCACATAGTTGTCAATCAGGACTATCCGGACGATCGCCTCACGAATTCTATCTGATACAAAGGAATATGAGTCAAATGTTTGTCCGTTGAAGAATATGCCGCATTTCTTATCTGCAGATGTTTCATCGAGTTTATTCATAACCGCCTCAATCTTCTTGTCGGTTTCGATCTGCCGATATTCAAGATGCGCTATCCTCTGATACATCTGCTCATTTGCCGCAATCAGTCTTCTTACAGCAGAAAAGGCCCTCATAATCCGGATATTTGCCTGAATCGCGACATCCGATGAAAGTACGCTGCTCAGCATGGCAACACCCAGTTCAGTGAAAGCATAGGGCATTGTTCTTCGCCCGCCCCAACTTGAGGTCGCAAATTGCGACTTCAAGATTGAGTGCTCCTCTGCTGTCAGTTGAAACATAAAGTCGTCAGGGAAGCGCCCGATATTACGCCTCACCTGCTCGTTAAGTCTCTTGGTCTCAACGCCATATATCTCTGCCAAATCCGAATCCAGCATCACTTGGACATTCCTCACAGTATATATCCTCTGCTCCATAGGTGCGACAATCAGCTGGTCGCAATTTGCGACCGCATCCACGGATGATATTTGACTCTTCTTAGCCATAAGTGATTTTTATTATCACAAATTTAGTGATTCCTTCTCAATTATGATTATCTGATCAACGATGGCAGAAAGCTGGATCTCACCGACCACGTTTACGGCTTTGTGTTCGACTCGTTCGATGACAGCCTTGTAGAGACAGATACCCTTGACCTCAAGGTCATCGAAGGCAAACCCTACGCCTAAATACGAGTACATTACATCATCATAGAAATCATAAGTTTTCAAACCCCTGTTTTCCCAATCTTTTACCTCATCTGAAGAAAGCGACAGACTACTCAATTTAGGATTTTTCTAAAAATCGGCAGCAGGTTGGAATGAAATTATTTGCCCTCGTTAGGAATTATTTCGGGAATGCAGGGCCCAGGGGGCAGGATTGGGGGCGCGAAATAAGTTTTGGAGGTACGTGAATGAAAAAACGTGCACCCGGATTGGATGTTTGGAGTGCACGTTGGCTCAGTTCTCTATGCAATTATATCTCAATAACATAGTAGTCACATAAGTTTTATGTTGATTATCAAGGTTTTAAAGCATTTGGAGTCGAGTTCAGTCACATAACAGTCACATAAGAATCAGGCCCAAAAAG
>CAVBDE010000024.1:0-21082 GCA_963594055.1 Anaerovoracaceae bacterium
GTGGCAGTCAGGCGCTGCGTAGAGGGCCCGGCCGTTCTGAATAAAATCTTTTTTCATATCTGAAATATTTTGATGGTTGTCCAGAGACGACGAAAAAAGTCCCCTTCGGCTTGGCAGCCGAAAGAGACTTTATATAAGTTATTGGAAATTAAATCGTTATAATACCCCCCCCCGCATAGATGTATGCGACAGATTCAATGCTTTACCGGTGATCGACACTTTCATAGGGGAATAAACTCTGCGCAAAAATACGAATATTCAGGCGATTTGGCAACTCCTTTTCCGCCCCCGTACGAATTTCCCCGCAGGCACGAAAATTGTCGCTCCTTATTGTTATATTTGTGAATGTGTTCAGCACGAAGACTCTGCCGGATAAAGACGGTTGCAGGCGAGACTTGAATTTGTAAAATGCAGGTTAAGCATTGCCGGCCGGGACTGTCGGAAACGCGGCTGCGCACAGAAAATAAAGAGACTATAAACAGACAACAATCGTACAGATAAATGAGCATCTGGATAATAATGCTGCTTGTGATGGTCGCCAGCGCGATCATTCAGGCCACACTCGAATCGAAATTCACAAAATACTCGAAAGTTCCCCTCAATCTCACGGGAGCTGAAGTAGCGGAGCGAATGCTGCGCGAGAACGGCATCACGGACGTGCAGGTAACCCACGTCGGAGGCCATCTCACCGACCATTACAACCCTGCCAACCACACCATCAACCTCAGCGACAGCGTCTTCGCATCGAACAGCGTGGCTGCCGCAGCGGTGGCTGCGCACGAGACAGGGCACGCCATACAGCACGCGCGGGGTTACGCGCCCCTCAAGATGCGCAGCGCCCTCGTTCCGGTCGTGAATTTCTGCAATCAGGCCGTATCCTGGGTGCTCCTGGCGGGATGCCTTTTCATCGAGACCCTTCCTAACCTCATCTGGATAGGAATTGCGATGTTCGCGATGACCACCCTGTTCTCATTCATCACCCTTCCGGTGGAGATCAACGCCAGCTGCAGGGCCGTGGAATGGCTTGACATGACGGGAATTACGGATTTCGAGACCACGCCTATGGCCAAGGACGCGCTCAAATGGGCCGCATACACCTACGTCATCGCCGCCCTCGGATCGCTGGCCACCCTGCTTTATTACATAGGTATCGCAAACAGCCGCAGAGACTAGAAGATGAGCGAGAACAGCAAACTTTACCCTCTTCGCCTCTGCAGCCTGGAGGACAGATACATATGGGGACGCGAGGACTTCCGCCTGGCCGACCTCGGATACAGGGATTCCCTTATCAAGGAGGGCTGGCTTTCCGCCAACAGCCTGAGCGAAGTGATGGACACCTATATGGACCGCGTGGTGGGCGATTTCGCCTTCAACGCCTACGGACGCCAATTCCCCCTGCAGGTAAAACGCATCTCCTGCGAGGGCAAGATGCCTCTCCGCGTGCATCCTGACGACTCCACCGCCGAATACCGCTACGACGCCCTGGGCAAGGAGAAAGTCTGGTACATTCTCTCCGCAGACCCTAAAGCGCGCCTGGTGCTCGGATTCAATCGCGACATCGACGCCACCGTGCTTCTGAGCGGCCTGCAGGACGCGAGCATAGAAAACGAAATGCAGCTCGTGCCGGTCAAGGTCGGAGAATGCTACCGCATCAAACCGGGCCTCATACACGGAGCCACCGGAAGCCTGGAGATTCTCGAGATATCCGAATCCTCAGCCCTGGACTTCTGCGTCTGGCCGTGGGGAGCGGAACTTGGCACGGACGAATTCGACAGTGCGCTGACCCTTATCGACGCGCTCGATTTCATAGAATACAGAAGGCAGAGCCCCGCACCGCTCCAGAGCAGGAAGCTCAATGACCATGTGTCCGAGCTTCTGAACATTCCGCAGTTCATAGTCAACAAGATAAACCTCACCGACGCCCTCAGGATATCATCCGAGAAGACGGACACCTTCGCGGTGTACTACTGCCTCTACGGCCGCGCCGAGATCAAGGTGACCGTCGACGACCTGGGCGAAGTGACCTACCCTCTCGAGAAGGATTCGCTCGTGCTGGTGCCGGCCGAAGTGACGGAGATGACCCTCAGCCCGCTGGACCAGACCACGGCCATCATAGAAGCGTTGGGACAGACAAGCAGACAGGACAATGAGTAGAGAGAACGATTTCAGCAGACTGGAGCTCAATCTCCACGCCTGCGAGAAGAACTACACATATTTCAGGGGGCTTCTGAAACCCGAAACGAAGCTCCTCGTTCTGGTGAAGGCCAATGCCTACGGCCACGGGGCGGTGGAATTCGCATCGATGATGCAACGTCTGGGAGCCGACTACCTGGCGGTGGCGCTTCCGGTGGAGGGAGTGGAACTGCGCAAGAACGGAATCTCCCTGCCGATACTGGTGCTCACCGCCGGAACGGACTTTTTCAACGAGATCATAGACTACAGGCTCGAGCCGGGCATCCCCAACCTCGCCACCCTGCAGGCCCTGGACGAAAAGCTGGAAGAACGCGGCATAGAGGAGTTCCCGGTGCACATAAAACTTGACACCGGAATGCACAGACTGGGCTTTATGGAAGACGAAATCGGCCCGCTCATCGAGTTCCTCTCCTCGAATAAAAGAATCAAAGTCAAATCCATATACTCGCACCTGGCCGCATCGGAAGATCCCGAGTGCGACGAGTTCACGCTTGGCCAGATAGAACTTTACACCAGATTGGCAGACAGGCTCACCGAAGCTCTGGGCTACAGGCCGCTGCGACACATTCTGAACAGCGCAGGCATCGAACGGTTCACGCAATACCAGTTCGATATGGTAAGGCTTGGCATAGGCATATACGGCATCTCCGCACTTGAAGGAGTGCATCTGGGTCCGGTCGCCTCGTTCAAGGTCAAGGTCCTGCAGGTCAAGCATCTGACCCCGAAAGACGGCACCATAGGATATAACCGCAGGGGGCAGATCGCTCCGGGCGGCACGGACATCGCCACCATCCCGGCAGGTTACGCCGACGGTGTGGACAGGCATCTGGGACGCGGGGCCGCCAGCTTCTCGGTGAACGGGCACAGAGCTCCGACCATCGGCAACATCTGTATGGACATGTGCATGATTGACGTCACCGGACTGGACGTGAAGGTCGGGGACACTGTCACCATATTCGGTGAGGACCCGAGTGTGGAGGAATTGGCCCGGATACTCGGCACAATCCCATATGAGATACTGACTTCCGTACCGCACAGAATCGAGAGAATCATAAAGAAATGACACCTTTCCTAAAACAGGCAGCCCTAAAATATTTTAACCCCTCTGAATCGACTGACCACAACTGCTACATCTTTCCGAACCGCCGTTCGCTGCTGTTTTTCAGGAAGTATTACAGCGCTTTGGTAAGCGGGGCCGGGAAGACCGTGCTTTGTCCGCAGATGTACACTGTCGCGGACTTCATGTACAGGCTCGCCGGGAAGGTGCCGACGGACAGGATAGACCTGATACTCTGCCTGTACGACTGCTACAGGCCACTTATGAAAAACTGCGAGAGCCTGGACGAGTTCATCTTCTGGGGCGAGATGATACTCTCGGACTTCAACGACGTGGACAAATACCTCATCGACGCGAAGAAGCTCTTTACCAATGTCGATGACTTCAAAAAGCTCCAGGGAAATCCGCGCGACTACCTCGACGAAGAACAGATAAAGGCGCTGTCCGCGTTCCTTAAAAACTGCATCGAGACGCAGGAAGGCCGGAAAGCGGGCGAATACAAGGAAAACTTCCGCAGGACCTGGGAAATCCTCTACCCGCTGTACACTTCTTTTAAAGAGTCCCTTCAGCGGCAGGGCAAGGCCTACGACGGAATGGTTTACCGCGAACTGGCTGAGAAGGCTGCGGGAGGCGCGATGGGTGGCATTCTGCGGGCCAGGTTCCCTGAGGCTCAGCAGTTCATATTCATAGGGCTGAACGCACCCACCGACAGCGAGCTGAAGATTCTGGACGCAGTGAAAAAGGCCGGGCCGGGCAAATTCTGCTGGGACTACAGCAGCGCCTGGATAAAGGACCCGGACAACAAATCGTCCTTCTTCCTGCACGACCACGTGACCAGATTCGGCCAGGACATCGAACTGGACCCCGAAGGGCTCGAAGTGCCGGAAATCAACATCCTGTCAGTGCCTTCCAGCGTAGGCCAATGCAAACAGCTGGGCGAGATCTTCCGCCGCACCTGCACGGACGCCGACGGAAAGCCGTGCGTACCGGGGATCGAAACCGCCGTCGTGCTGCCCGAAGAAAGCCTTCTGATCCCTACCCTGAACGCCCTGCCGGAAGAAATAGAGAAAGTGAACGTCACGATGGGCTACCCTATGTCGGGGAGCCTGGTGAGCGCGCTGGTGGACGCCGTCTGCTCGATGCAGATGCACATCCGCCGGGCCGCCGACGGCACCATATCGTTCTATCACAGACAGGCTTACGACATATTTGCCAATCCTCTCTTCAAGCAGGCCCTGAGCGAGGACGAAGCGCAGAAGATAGAAGCCGTCAAGTCGGAGCACAAGCACTACATCGCACAGAGCGACCTGCTCACCGGAGAAGGCAGCCTGGTGGACCTCATCTTCTCCCCTGCGCTCACCTCCGCCACCGCCGCTGACGCCGCACAGATCCACAGCATCTGCGCATACCTTAAGGACGTGCTCAAGACGACCGCCCTTCTTATCAGGAGCCGGGAGGAGGATTCCATAGAACTGGACTTCGCCAAAGAATACTACACCGCCATCGAAGGACTGGACAACTTCGACCTCGGGATTACCCCCACGACCTTCTTCCGCCTGCTGGCCAATCTGGTACGCAGCAGCGCAGTGCCTTTCAAGGGCGAACCTCTGCAGGGCCTTCAGATCATGGGCCCGCTCGAGACCCGTGCGCTGGACTTCGACAACGTCATAATCCTCAGCTGCAATGAAGGCGTCTTCCCGCGCCACACCGCCTCGGAATCATTCATCCCGGCGGAGCTGAAACGCGGATTCGGACTGCCAAGCCACGAATACCAGGACGCCCTCTGGGCCTACTACTTCTACCGCCTCATTCAGCGCGCCAGGAAAGTATGGCTCGTAATGAACACCGGCAACGACCAGAAGATAGGCTCCACCGAGGAAAGCCGCTACATCAAGCAGCTCGAGCTCGGGTTCGGGGCCAAGGTAAACCGCTACATCGCCACTTCCACCATCAAGGCTGACCGGAACGTCCCGGAAATCCCCAAAACTCAGGAACATATAGACATACTCAAGGCCAGACACCTGTCGGCCAGCTCGCTTAAAAGATACCTGAAATGCCCGGCGCAGTTCTACTTCGCCGAGATAGAAGGACTCAGCAAGCCGGACGAAGTGAAGGAATACCTGGACGCCGGTATGCTGGGTACGGTATTCCACGCCGTGATGCAGGACCTTTACTCGATACATAAAGACACGGACCTCACAGCCGCCGACATCGCCGCCTTACTGAAGGACAAGGACCGCATAGAAGAGTCAGTAAAAGGACACATAGCAGAGCAGCTGCACTCCACGGAGATAACGGGACGCACCATCATAGACAAACGCCTCATCCTGCAGTACGTGGACAAGACTCTGGAGACAGACCTGAAACTTCTGGAAGAAAAGGGATACAAGCTGCACATCATAGATCTGGAGCAAAGATTCTACTCCACCATAGGAGGGTTCCGCTTCAAGGGTATGATAGACCGTCTGGACAGCCTGACTACAGGTACATTGAGAGTGGTGGACTACAAGACCGGAAATGTCAGCGCCATGGAGAAGGCCGATGACATCACCGAAGACACCATATCCGCCATTTTCGAGCCGGACAGCAAAGACCGTCCACTCATATCCCTTCAGATGCTTCTCTACGACCTTCTGGTCAGGAAGAAATACCGGGACGAGATCCTGGAGAACGCCATTTACCAGCCTTCAGCCCTGTTCAAAAAGGCCGAACCGATATGCTGTCAGGTTGACGACGGGATTCTTCGGAGCTTCGAAAAAGCCCTGACCGAATTCCTGCAGGAGCTGGGAAAAGCCACGGGCAACTGGGAAAAGAGCGGAGATGAAAAAACCTGCGGATATTGTGACTTCAAAACGATTTGCGGAAAATGATAAAGATATACAAAGCTTCCGCCGGATCCGGCAAGACATATCAGCTGTCCAAAACCTACAGGGATCTGCTGCTTAAACCCGCATCGGAAACCGCCTACAGGAACATCCTGGCCGTCACCTTCACGAACAAGGCCACGGAGGAGATGAAGGAGCGCATCCTGAAAGACCTTCACGATGCCGCCGCCACCGACCCCAAGGCCCGGAAAATCCTGACCAACCTGCTTCACGACTACGGCAGCTTCTCGGTAAGCACCATAGACAAGTTCTTCCAGCAGGCTCTCCGCGCATTTTCCAGGGAGATAGGATACAGCGCCAGCTACCAGATAGAACTGGACAAGGACTCGCTCATAGCGGAAGCATCGGACCGCATCCTGGACGAACTGACTGAAGACCAGAATGAGCTTCTGAACTGGATCGAGGAAAAATACAATTCCGCCCTTCAGAGCGGGGAGAAGATAAACCTGGAGAAAAACCTCGCCGACATCGGCAGGGAATTCTGCAGGCTGCCGGAAAAAGACCGCGCCCTTCTCGACAAGAACAGGCTCGCCCGGATACGGAAAAAGTGCGAAGCCATAGCGGATTCCTACCTTAAAGCCGTGTCCGATGCCGCCACAGCCGTCGGACAGGTGGGAGCCAGACAGCAGCCTGCCCTGGATAAGCTGAAAAACTCCGCACGGGAAAAAAGCCTTTACAAATTCACTGACAAGTTCACTGCGGAGATCTGCAAATGCAAAACAGCCGACTTGGCCAAAGTGGAACATCTCTGCGATCTTCTGGAAGGAAAGGAACACCGCAAATACATCACCGCACAGACGATATCCCAGACCATCTTCACACTGGGTTTCGAAAAGGAGTTTTTCGACAAGCTCGCCGCTCTGGAACAGGAGAAGAATGTCCTCAGTCTGGACGAGTCCACCACCCTGCTGAAGAAAATCATCGGGGAGAGCGACGCACCGTTCATCTACGAAAAACTCGGCGTGAGGTACAACCACTTCCTGCTGGACGAGTTCCAGGACACTTCCAGGGTGCAGTGGGAGAACTTCCGTCCGCTTCTGGAGAACAGCGTGGCTGGAAATTACGGGAACATCATAGTGGGTGACGTCAAGCAGAGCATCTACCGCTGGAGGGATTCCGACTGGAGGCTTCTCAACGAAGAAATCGAAAAAGAATTCCCGGGGTCACACGCAATAGTCAGCCTGCAGGACAACTGGCGAAGCAATTCCGCCATCGTGGAATTCAACAACGAATTCTTCACCTATGCCGCGGAGCAGCTTGGCCTGGACAAAAACATATACAGCGACGTACGGCAGAACGTGAAAATCACCGACGACGGCGTTCCGGGCAGGGTTACGGTATCATTTCTGGACAAAGGTGAAGACCCGGACACCCAGCTCGACAAGATACTGGACATCATAGACGAAGTCAGAAAGAACGGGGCCGAACTGTCGGACATCGGCATCCTGGCAAGACGTAAGGACGAAGGGTCTCGCATCGCAGAATTCCTTATAAATCACGGAATTGACGTAATCTCGAACGATTCGCTGCTGCTGTCCTCTTCAAGCCTGGTGACCGAGCTCATCTCCGTCCTTCAATGCATAGACAATCCCGAAGACACCCTCGGCCGCTACCTGGCGGACAGACTTGGCATAAACCTTAACAGGCCATACCACTCGCTTCTGGACCTGTGCGACTCCATTCTTAACGACATCCGCCGCCTGCGCCCTGAAGAATTCACGACCCAGACCCTTTTCATCCAGAGCTTTATGGATTACCTGCTGAACTGGGTGAACGTCAACGGGAACAACCTGCACGAGTTCCTGGGCGTCTGGAGCGAGAAGGCTGACAAGCTCACCATCAGTTCTCCGGAAGGCACGCAGGCCATAAACATAATGACCATACACAAGGCCAAGGGGCTCGCCTTCCCGGTGGTCATCTTTCCTTATGCAGAAAAGATAAAAAGCGATATCAAACGCAACACCCTGTGGTGCAGGCTCAGTCCTGAGGGGCTCAAAGCCTTCGGCGGGGATGCCGACTTCGACATCTGCTTCCCGCTCAAATGCGTGAAAGCGCTCGCCGACAGCTACTTCGACTACGCATTCAATGAAGAGGCCCGGCTGGACCGGATAGACAATCTCAATCTCTTCTACGTGTGCCTTACCCGCGCCCGCAAGGAGATGCACATCATATCTGCCGCTCCCGAGAGCGGTTCCGTCAGCCAATTCCTTCTGGACAAATACGGAAAAACCCTGGTCAAGGGCACCCTGGTCAAGGGCAAGCCGTACACCAAATTTGCCAAGGACAGAGAAAAGGAAGACCTGAAAAAGGACTCCGGACCTCAGCGGTTCGACGCCACATACGAATCCTACACGATGAATCCGGAAGGCAGAAAGAAAAGGTTCGTCTCGTCAAGCGACGCGTGGGACTTTTTCGAGGAGAACGGAGTGGGTCAAAGCAGACGGCGCGTCGGAATAGAACTGCACGGACTGCTTTCTCAGATAGACAGTACGGAGGACCTGGAGAGAGTCCTTCACCAGGAAAACGCCGAGACCGCCGGTTTCCTAAGAGACCGCGTTCTGGCCAGAAAGAACTGGTTTTCCCTTGACCTGAAGGTACTTAACGAGGCCTCCATCATAGATTCGTACGGGAACACCTACCGTCCGGACCGCGTGGTCATAGACGGAAAGGGGGAAGTGAGCATAATCGATTTCAAGTTCGGAGAAGAAGAGGACCGCTACCGCAGCCAGGTCAGCCGCTATATGTCCCTGTTCAGAAAGATGGGATATGAGCGCGTCCGCGGATACCTGTGGTATGTCTATACTGACAAGGTGGAGGAGGTGCCCCCTACCGGAGATCCGTTATAATCCAGTCTGACCCGTCGTCGAAGAAATCCTGCGGCAACGTGAATTCGGAAAGGTCCCCGCTTGCGGGACTTTTCTTTATGTCATACACCCTGAAAGGTATGATGGCACCGCTCGACGGCTCGGCGAAAGTCCCCTGAAGGTCTTCACCCTCCCATTCCAGGGAGAGAAGGTACTGGGCATAGTCCATTGGCCCGGAAGCCTCCACATAAGCCTCCTTCCCGTCGAGATCGAGCGTCCAGACGCTCTGCGCGTCGCACAGGATCAGCAGGCCGGCGCCCTCCATACGGAAACAGTCCTTCTGCACGGTGGCGCGTCCCTCCACGGTGATGTTCTGCACACCGGTGACGGTATATTCGTAGGTGAACGAGAGCCTGTACCTGGCGAGATCCGCGAGAATCGCCTCCACGGCGGAGTCCGCACGCAGGACGAAAGTCGCCATTATGGCCAATGACAGGGTCAGAAACAGCTTTTTCATATTAAAGGGCATTAAGGATATTGTCCAGATCCTCGAGCGAGGAGATCAGCACCTGGCGCTTCTTCGCGCCGTCCGCAGGGCCCACGATTCCTGCGGCTTCGAGCTGGCTCATAACCCTTTTGGCCTTCACGAATCCCATACCCATACGGGTCTGAAGGGATGAGGTGGAAGCGTCCTGGGAGGTGACCACCAGCTTGGCGGCCTCCTCGAAACGTTCGTCCAGGTCGGAGGTGTCCACCTCGGAGCCGGAAGCGTTCTTGTCGCTCGGCGGTTCAGGCAGGTAGTAAGGCGTGTTATAGGACTGGCCGTAACGGGTCTCGCTCGAGATGAATTCGGTTATGCGGCTCACCTCCACGCTTTCTATCAGGCCGCACTGTATTCGTTCAGTCTCTATGCCTCCTGAGAACAGCATATCGCCGCGGCCGATGAGCTTCTCCGCTCCCGGACTGTCGATGATGGTCATCGAATCCTGCTTTGATGATGTTCTGAAAGCGATACGCATAGGGAAGTTGCTCTTGATGATGCCCGACACGACATCCACTGACGGACGCTGCGTGGCCAGGATCACGTGTATGCCGGCGGCACGTCCCTTCTGGGCGAGCCTGATGATGCCGCTCGTGATGCTGCGGCTGGCGGCCTTCTCCTCAGGAGATCCTCCGGTAACCAGCGTAAGGTCTGCGTATTCATCCACAACCACCACCAGATAAGGCAGATACCTGTGCCCGTGGTCAGGGTTGAGCTTGCGGTTCTGGAACTTGTCGTTATAGAGGGTTATCTTGTTCACCCCGGAGCGTGACATCAGCTCGTAGCGGTCGTCCATCTCCTTGCACAGGGATCTGAGGACCTTCTCGGCGTCCCTGGCATTCTTCACGATGGCGCGGTTCTTCTCGGACTCCTCGTCGTCGGCATCCGGCAGCACCGCCAGATAATGTCTGATGAGGGACGAGTAGGCGGTGAATTCCACCATCTTAGGGTCTATGAACACGAACTTGAGCTCAGAAGGGTGCTTGCCGTAGAGGAGCGAGGCGATTATCACGTTGAGGCACACGCTCTTGCCCTGCTGGGTGGCACCGGCCACGAGAAGGTGCGGGGCCTGGGTGAGGTCGAACACCTTCACCTGCTGGGTGACGGACACTCCTATCGCCACGGGAAGTTCGTATTTCTTGCTTTTTTCCTTGTATTCGTCACTGTTCAGAAGCCCGCGCAGAGGCACGATGCTCGGCCTGTCATTGGCCACCTCTATGCCCACTGAATCGGACAGCTGAAGCACACGCACACCGCGCGCGCTGAGCGACATCGCTATGTCCTCCTGGCGGCTCTTGATCTGGGCAATGGTCACGCCCTCGCCAGGGGTCACCTTGTAAAGGGTCACGGTAGGACCGACCACGGCCGTGATGCTGGCCACCTCTATGCGGTATGAACGCAGGGTGTTGCAGATCTTGGTCTTGTTACGGTTCAGCTCCTCCTCCCCTATCGTGTTCTTCCCGCCTTCGTATGTGTCCAGCAGGTCGAGAGAATAGAACTTGTAGTTCGGAAGACCGCCGTAAAGCGGATCGAGTCGGTTGTCTATCCTCGGGAGAGGCTTCTTCACATCAGTATTCAGATCTTCGCGCTCCACTACGGTAATCTCAGGGAATCCGTCACCCGCCTGGCCAGCAGTTCCTTCCGGAGTTTCCTGACCCTCAGCGGATTCAACCACAACGGCATCTTCCGCCGGAGCCACTGCCGTTTCAGGCACATCCCCAGAATCGGCAGTCTCAATAACCGGCACGGCCGCATCCTCCACCGGAACAACACTTTCTTCCTCCGGTGCCGCAGCCTCGGCATCCGCTTCCACAGCCCCGTTCTGCGCTTCAGTCTTCTTCTTCTTTCTGCCAATGCCTGCAAGCCAATGACAGAACGCGCTGCTGCAGAACACAAGGAATATGACCAGCAGGAAGACGACCACCAGACCCGTCACTATGGAGCCGAGCGCGCCCGTCATCCTGGCCACGAGGAATCTTCCACAGTCTCCTCCGAAACCGCCTCCGAAGATGAAATCCAGAGACAGCGAACCGCCTATGTAGGCACCCAGAAGGGAACCCACGAACGCTCCGCAAAGCGACTTGACGGCGAAATTGAGAACCGATATGTGCGATTCATCCTTGATGAGTTTCAGGCCGAGGGCCGTCAGGAAGACGACCAGAGCGAAACTTCCCAGGCCGAAGCATCTGCACACCAGATACCGGGCATAGCCGTAACCCAGAGACCCGGCGGCATTGCGCAACACATCCCCGCTCATATCTTCTCTCCAGTGCAGGAGATACGACACGAGAGCTATAAAGGTAAGAATGTCGAGGATGAAGACCGCAAGTCCGCAGAGCTTCGACGTAATCTCCTTCTGTTCAGGGGACAGTGTTATCAGTTTTCTCATTTATGCTTGTTGTTGTGGAAACCGGCTTTCTTGTTGTGCTTGCCGTACTGCTTGTTCTGGGCCTTCTGGGCACCGGTCTGGTTGCCTATGCCCGGACGTGAGAAATTGGCAGAAGCGTCTATCTTCGAAAGGGTTATTCCTTCCGGAACCTTCACACGGCCCTCGGAGAGCTTCTCGATGTCGGAGAAGATGGTCTCGTCGGCGACGCTGTCCTTGTTCCAGATAAGGTACTGGGTGCGCATATAGATGGCCAGCGAACGGATAAGCGCGGTCTTGGTCTCGGAATCGGGCTCACCGGCAAGCAGGTCGAGAATCTTCTCGATGTTCCGTCCGTAGTGCGAAGCCCTTATCTTCGTGTCTTTCATAGGAATGCTGATCGGCCTGGTCTCGAAATCCTCCTTCACCGGGCAAGGATACGGAGCGTCCACATCCAGGTCGAAATCAGCGAGCATAAAAAGATGGTCCCAGAGCTTGTGCTCGTATTCGTCCAGGGTCTTGACCGCAGGATTGAGCACCTCCATCACCTTGATTACGGCATAAGCCTGGGCTGTCCTTTTCTCCTTGTCCTCAATGGCCTTAAGATCAGAGACCATAGCCACCACGTTGTTACCGTAAACTCTTCTTATGTTGTTGTCCATATCTATTTTTTCTTAAAACTCTCAAAGTTAGTAAATTTTTCGCCACCTGCGCTATTCAATGTCAAGCAACATTCCGCCGCGCACCTTTTCCACGGTCTGCGGCTCCGAAACGGCCTCTAGAATCCTGAGCCCGAAATCCACCGCATACCCGGCGCTGCGTCCCGTGATGATGCGTCCGCTTCTTACCGCCGGACGCCTGACGAACTTCGCCCCGCGTGCTATGAGCGCCTGCTCAAACCCGTCAAAACAGGTCATCGTGTACCCTGACAGACTGCCAAGCTGCGAGAGCACCAGACCCGGAGCGGCGCAGATGGCGGCCAATGTTCCCCCGAGCCCGAAATGACGACGCATCGCCTCTATGAGCGGAGCGCATTCCGCCAGGCTCCTGGAGCCGGGCATACCGCCAGGAAAGATCATAACGTCCTTATCCGTAATGCCTTCCTCAAGATTCAGCACATCCTCGAGCAGGCAGTCGGCCTCCACGTTCACGCCGTGCGAAGAACGGACGGTCTTGCGCGAAGTGCAGGACACGAGCGAGACTTTGAACCCGCCGCGGCGCAGGGCATCGCTTACTGCCAATGCCTCTATGTCCTCGAAACCGTCTTCAAGAAAAATATTGAGCCCTTTCATATTCTATTCGTCTTCAGATTCATCCAGATATTCAAACATATTGTCCAGAACGCGGCGATCCTTCTTGGTGGGACGCCCTGTCCCGCGGTCACGCTTCACGAAAAAAGTCTCCACAGGCGCACGGAGCTTCTCCAGCTCGCTTTCCGAAGTGAGATTGAGAGCATAATCGGGCACCAGCGCGGCTCCCACCCTGTTTTCCAGAGGCGCAATGACCTTGTATGAGAATATGGCCGGGCCCTTCCTTATCTCTATCACCTCGCCCTCCTTGACGGGACGCGAAGGCTTGCAGTTCGACCCCGCCACCTTCACCTTTCCTCCGGTGCAGGCCTGCGTGGCCTCGCTGCGTGTCTTGAACACTCTGATGGCCCAGAGGTATTTGTCTATGCGGGTTCCCACCTCGAACGGCTATTTCTGTCTGCAGAAAATCTGAACCGGACAGCCGGTGAGATCGAAATTCTCGCGCAGCTGGTTCTCCAGGAAGCGCTTGTAAGGTTCCTTTATGTACTGGGGAAGATTACAGAAGAACGCGAAACTTGGGAAACGCGTAGGAAGCTGAGTTATGTACTTGATCTTGACGTATTTGCCCTTCGTGCTCGGCGGAGGGGTCTCCTCTATTGTCGGGAGCAGGGCCTCGTTCAGGCGGGCCGTAGGTATCTTGCGGGAATAGTTGTCGTAAACCATGTTCACGGCATCCAGCACATCCTGAATACGCTGCATCTTCAGCACCGAAGTGAAGATGATGGGGACGTCGGTGAACGGAGCTATGCGGTCGCGCAGAGTCTGCTCGTAGTTCTTCAGCGTGTTGTTGTCCTTGATGAACAGGTCCCATTTGTTGACCACCAGCACCACGCCCTTCCTGTTCTTCCGGATGAGGTTGAAGATGTTCATGTCCTGAGCCTCCATCCCGGCTGTGGCGTCTATCATCAGGATGCACACATCGCTGTGCTCAATGGCCCTGATGGAACGCATAACCGAATAGAATTCAAGGTCTTCGTGAACCTTGGCCTTGCGTCTGATGCCGGCGGTGTCCACCAGCATGAATTCGTGGCCGAACTTGTTATAGTAGGTCTCTATCGAGTCCCTGGTAGTGCCTGCGACCGGAGTGACTATGTTCCTGTCCGTACCGAGCAGAGCGTTGGTGATGGACGATTTGCCCACGTTAGGACGGCCGACGATGGCGATGCGCGGAAGATTTTTGTACGGATCCTCCGCCTGCGTATCCTCAGGAAGGACCCTGCAGATCTCGTCCAGAAGATCGCCGGTACCGGAGCCGTTGGCCGCCGATACTGACCAGATCTCTCCCAGGCCAAGCGAATAGAACTGATAGGCGTCATACTGCTTCTCGCCGCTGTCCACCTTGTTCACACAGAGCACAACAGGCTTTTTGCTGCGGCGGAGCACATCGGCTATCTCGGCGTCATAGTCAGTGACGCCGGTGGACGCCTCGACCATAAAGAGCACCACGTCGGCCTCGTTAATGGCTATCTGCACCTGCTCGCGGATGGCGCTTTCGAACACGTCATCGGAATTGGTGGTGTAACCTCCGGTATCCACTACCGAAAACTCGCGTCCGCACCATTCACAGCGGCCGTAATGGCGGTCCCTGGTGACACCGGAGATGTCATCGACAATCGCCTGTCTCATTCCGACAAGCCTGTTGAAAAGTGTAGATTTGCCCACGTTCGGACGCCCTACTATCGCTACTAAACTCATAACTGTTTTTTCCTGTTTTTGTCCTGGAGCGTACATTCCCTGCACGCGTCGGACTTGTTCCCTTCACACTTTACGCCGTGAAGTTCGGCATCTTCATCCTTGAAACAGCGTATGCCCATGCTGCGCATCTGCTCGTTCGAGCCCACGTCGAACTTGGGGAATTCTCCGTCCTTCCTGAACATGAAGACGAACATCCCCAAGACTCCTATTACCAGGACTATGGCCGCTGCGATGAATGTAGCCATTATCTGTCAAATCCCGGGCTGATAGCCTCGTAGTTGTAAACCTTGTGTATGATGGATGCGAAGAGCGGAGCCAGGGACACGACCTGTATCTTGGAGTCTCCGACAAGTTCAGGATGAGGGATGGTGTCGCTGATGTACACTTCCTGCAGCTTACTCTCGTGTATGCGCCTGATGGCGTCGCCGCTCAGCACTCCGTGGGTGGCGCAGGCCCTTACTGAACTGGCACCCATGGCCATAAGCACGTCTGCGGCCTTGCACAGGGTTCCGGCTGTGTCGATCATGTCATCGATGATGACTATGTCACGTCCCTCCACCTCACCGATGGCGGTGATGCTGGCCACGACATTGGCCTTGGCCCTGGTCTTGTGGCAGATGATGGTAGGGACGCCGAGTGCGCTGGCGTAGGTATTGGCCTTCTTCGCACCGCCCATGTCAGGTGCGGCGATGGAGAGGTTCTCGAGGTTCAGGCTTCTGATTATCGGCAGGAAGACCTGCTTGCTGTAGATGTGGTCCACAGGTATGTCGAAGAAGCCCTGTATCTGGTCGGCGTGGAGCTCGCAGGTCATGACCCTGTCGGCGCCGGCCGCGCGGAGAAGATTGGCCACAAGCTTGGCTCCGATAGCGACCCTCGGACGGTCTTTCCTGTCCTGTCTGGCCCAGCCGAAATACGGGATCACGGCGATGACCGAGTCTGCAGAGGCCCTCTTGGCCGCGTCTATGGTAAGAAGAAGCTCCATCAGATTGTCGGCAGGGGCGATGGTGGACTGCAGGATATATACGCTTGCACCTCTGACACTGTCCTCGAACTGAGGCTGAAACTCTCCGTCACTGAACTGCGTAACTGTCAGGGCACCAAGCTTCTGCTCAGTCTCGTCGCTGTTACGGATAAGATTCAATTCATCAATCACCCTGCTGGCAAAGTCTTTCGACGCCCTGCAGGCAAACAATTCCATCCTGTGGCTGTGTAACATAATTTTTTATAAAGTTTTTAAAATACCTTCAATGTACGAGAGGATCTCCTCCCTTCCACTACCATTCTGCGATGAGCTGACGAACATCGGCGGGAGCTGCTCCCAGTCCTGCCCGAGAATCTGCGAATCCTTCGCTATCTGCCTTTCGAGAACGACAGGTCCTATCTTGTCGGTCTTCGTGAAGATGATGGCGAACGGAATGCCGTGCTCTCCGAGTGAACGGATGAAATCCACGTCCAGGGTACCGATGTCGTGTCTGCTGTCCACAAGCACGAACAGACAGGCAAGTTCCCCGCTGCCGAGGATGTAGTCGTCAATCACCCGTCTGAGCTCATCCCTGCCACGGCGGTCCATCTTCGCGTAGCCATAACCCGGAAGGTCGACCAGATACCAGCTGTCATTGATGAGGAAGTGATTGACAAGCTTGGTCTTGCCCGGAGTGGAAGACGTCATCGCAAGCTTGCCGTTGTTGCAGAGCATATTTATAAGGCTGGACTTACCCACGTTGCTGCGCCCTATAAATGCAAATTCCGGAAGACGTCCGGACGGCCTCTGTGAGAGTCGTGTGCTGCTTCCCCGGAATATTGCGCTCTTTATAATCACGTATTTTAACCTTGTTTTCTAACCGGCGCAAATATACGAAAAACTACGCATTTGCGGAAGTGGATTTCGGATAAAGAATCGTAAAGCAGGCGCCGCCCAGCTTGAAGCTGCGCGAATAGGATATGCTGGCCCCGCACCTCTCCAGGATGCTCTTGCAGATGGACAGGCCAAGTCCGCTTCCGCTGCTCTTCGTGGTAAATTTCGGAGTGAACAGTTTCTCGACGTTCTCCTCGTCCACGCCCGGGCCGTTGTCCTCGAAGACTATCTCATAAAAATCCGGAGATACGCCGTTGCGAAGCGACACTGCCACCTGAGCGCCCTGCACACCCTCGCAGGCCTGCACGGCGTTGTTCAGCAGATTGACGAACACGCGCACCAGCTGCGGACGCGGAGCGCTGATCTCCACTCCCGGCAGTCCCAGATAGATGAATTCCACGCCCGGACGGTTGTCATACAGGGCCACTTCCTCACGCAGAAGATCATCCAGTTTCACAGTCACGGGCTCCTCGGAATACAGCTTGGCGAAATCCGAGAACTGATTGGCCGTCTCGGTGAGCACGTGGATATGGTCGAGCAGGACGGTGGCCATAGCGTCGAACTTCTCCTCCCAGGCCGGGTCGCCGTTGGCCTTCAGACGCTGTACCCTCTGGATCTGCAGCTGCATAGGGGTGAGCGGGTTCTTGATCTCGTGCGCCACGTTGCGGGCCATCTCGCTCCAGGCCTTGTCGCGCTCGGCCTGCGCCAGAACGCGGCTGCTGCGGGTAAGGTCGTCCACCATACGGTTATAGGAGCGGATGATGTCCATAATCTCGTCCTCGTTCCTGTACGCTGTGCTGTCGATCTTCTCTATCTTGCCGGAGCGCATCTTGCGGCTCATAAGCGATAGCGGACGGAAGGTCCTGTCGATGATGGCGGACACCGCGATGGAGGAGATGAGCACCAGTATCAGGAACACCACGACCACATTGACCGCGTGCATCACGGCATCGAACTGGAACTCGTTGCCGGTGTCGGTGTAAGGCGAGGCGAGGAACGCGACCACATCGCCGTTCGCCCCCATTATAGGGGCGTACAGCACATAGAGTTCCCTGCGCTGCAGTTTCTTCGAATGTATGCAGAATCCTTCGTTGAGGTATTTCAGATGATAGAACGGTTCCTCGTCCATGCGGTAGCCCAGAATGCCCCTTTCGAGAAGGGACGGTGCCGTGGTCATCGCCACTTTGCCGTCGGCGCGGTAGAGGGTGATGTCGGAGGCGGTGTTGTCGCTGACCCTTCGGAGCAGGTCCATGGTCTCGCGCGAAGTGAGCTCGGACGGCGAAGTGACGGTTCTGAGCGAGTTCTGTATCTGGTAGCGGATGGAGTTGATCTTGTCGGACATCATCCTTTCGGATGTAAAGTAGTTCCTGTCATAGACGAACGTGACGCTGACGAATGCCAATACGGACATACAGATGAGCAGCGACCCTACCAGCAGGAAGTTCATCGAACGCTTGAAGTAGTTCTTCTCGAAAAGGATTGGCTTGTGCCTGCGGCCCGCGAAAGGCAGCAGAATGAAGAAAATCAGCAGCGAGGTGATGAATACGCATATAAGATATGTTCCGAAGGCCACATAAGGTCGGGATATGACTATCACCTCGTCCTCCTCCACCGGAACGACGAAATTCAGATAGCCCTTGCCGCGGAAACTGTATTCCTGGTCACCGTGCTTCGGGTCAGGGGTGAATCTTATGGGATATGCCACGTCACCCTTGAAATATCGCCTGTCCCCGCCCTTGTACATCGCGTACGAATAGCGGCTCGGGATGCCGGAAGACGACCAGCTGTCCAGAAGCATGCTGAGCGAATGCTTGTTCGGATATTTCGGTTCAAGCTCTATCTCGACCGAAGTCTGGCCGCTGTCGGCGTGGTAATACTGGAACGTGGCCACATAGCGGCAAGGCTGGTCCTGAACCGGGGCGAACCTGAACCGCGAGCCGGATTCTATCTGCACGCCGTCCTCTGAAGACGACGATACACGGTCCCTCCCGGCACTCACATTTATATCATATATATTCAGGTATCTGAACAGATATTTTTCCGATATTCTGTTTCTGGCGAGGGCCAATTCTTCCGGTCCGTCTGACGCGTGGGCCACCAGCTCGTCCTGGGCTATCTGTCGCTCGGCCCTGCGCAGCGAAGCCTCCAGATCATAGTCTCGGGCATTGGACAGGGACTCGGCCCACGAAGCCGCGCGTATCTCCTCCCTCTGGAATCCTATGACCCCGGACACGGCCACGCAGAATATGGCCGCAGCTGCGGAATAAATCGCCGCACCCGTGCGGCTCAGTACGCGCACACGCCTATGAAAAAGCTTCAACCACAGCGGCTGCAGCAGGTCAAGCAGCAGCGCGACGGACACGATCACCGCAAACAGGGCGGCATAGACCGTCAGAGTATCGAGATTCAGCGCCCAGATCTTGTACAGGTCAATGGTTATATGGGTATAGACCGTTATCTTGTAGATGGAAATGTATGTAAACCATACCAGGAACACGATATATGCTCCCACCAGAACACTTCCGGCGACTCTCTGCCAACGCTTTCGCAGATGGTGCCACAGGTCGCGCCTGCAGACGTAAAGTCCGTAGGAGATGATCAGCGAGATGACGGATATGATGAGAATGCTGATGATCTGGGTCAGCTCCCCGTGAATGACCGGATAGCGGTGATAGGTCGCCCAGGCAAATCCGAGAAGTATGGTGATGGCCGCGGCTGCGTTCCGAAGCGAAGGACGGGAGCGGAGCGACACCAGCACGGCGGCGACGAACAGAAGATAGGCCAGCCACACGGACTGTGCCGGGACGCTGCTCTCCTGAAGGATGCCGTTGTATTCCACCTTGAAGAGAGTCCTGCCGTCAAGGTTCACAGGATGCCCGTCAGAATAATCGGCATCCCTGAAGACTATGTTCCCGTCCGGGGAAATAACCCGGTTCGAATTGAGCGACAGTCCGGCTATAATTCTGATGCCGTCCTTTTCGAAGCTGCGGAGCAGGAAGGAGTACCTGCCGAACTGGTAGAATCCGTATTCGTCGCCGACCTGCGAGAGCGTGGATCTGCGTCCGCGGCCCAGGTAATCGTCATACTGGACGGGGAGCTGCCCCTTCCACGCGGCAAGATGGGAATTGTCATATCTGTAGATGACCAGGTCGGAGGGCATGTCGGAGAACTTGAAGACATTCTCCGCAGGGACTTCCATAGCCTTCCTGGCATAGGAGTCAAGCAGTGCGCACCGTTTCTCCAGCACCTTTTCCACTGCGTGCGCAGGATACGGAATGCCCGATGTTTTCTGCGGACACATGTACGCGTACGCGAACAGCACCAGTGAAAGCGCCATCAGTACAGAATACAGAATCTTGCCGTTGCGTGGATTTTTCATTCGTGGTGATATGATTCTCCTTTTATTATGGTAAAGGCCCGGTAAAGCTGTTCCACAAAAATCGTGCGGACCATCTGATGCGAAAAGGTCATCTTCGAAAGCGAGATCTTCGAATCCGCCCTGTCATACACTTCCTGCGAAAACCCGTACGCCCCGCCTATGACGAAAACGATGTCGCGCGGGCTGCGGGTCATCCTGTTCTCCAGGAAGGAGGCGAATTCCACCGAGCGGAATTCACGTCCGTGTTCGTCGAGAAGTATGACCTCGTCGTTGTCCCTGACGGATTTGAGGATGGATTTGCCTTCCGCCACCTTGATCTGCTCACGGGAAAGGGAACTCGCGTTCTTCAGTTCCGGGATCTCCCTTATTTCAAAGCTTATGTAATGGCGAAGCCTGGAAGCATAGACTTCCAGGCCTTCGTTAACCCATTTGATATCAGTCTTCCCGACTGTGAGAAGCGTTATCTTCACTTCCGGTTAGACTCTCTGTCCGTATGAACGGTCAGTAGTGTTCACGGTGATCACGTCTCCCTGGTTGATGAAGAGAGGGACCATGATCTTCGCGCCGGTCTCGAGGGTGACTTCCTTGAGAGCGGAGGTGGAAGCGGTGTTGCCCTTCACTGCAGGTTCAGCGTAGGTAACCTCGAGGGTTACGTATGTAGGGAGTTCGCATGTGAGGCATCTTTCGTCCTCGCCGGTTACGAACATCATCTCGACGTGCTGTCCGTCCTTCATGAGGTCGGCGTTCTCGATGACCTCCTTAGGAAGTTTGATCTGCTCGTATGTCTCCTCGTGCATGAAGTTGAATCCGTCTTCCTCAGCGTAAAGGAACTGGTATGGACGGCGCTCAACCTCGATGGTCTCAATCTTGGCGCCTGCGGTGAAGGTGTTCTCCAGGATGCGGCCGTTCTCCAGGTTGCGGAGTTTGGTCTTCACGAAAGCGGGGCCCTTGCCAGGCTTTACGTGCTGGAACCACACGATCATACAAGGTTTGTCGTT
>CAVBDE010000025.1:0-20976 GCA_963594055.1 Anaerovoracaceae bacterium
GAAAATGCGGAATTCGGAAAATAATTGCTACCTTTAACGGGTAACTGCATTTTCAGACAATACATAACCTTACATAATATGTTGTTCAAAAGAAAACCTATCAGCACTGCAGCCCTGGCAACGCTCCTGATAATCACGAGCCTGCACAGCTGCAAAGTCGATGACCGGTATTCGTTCGACAAGATTAAGAACGTCGATACCGAAGTCACGCTGTTCGAAAACGGAATTTCCATTCCTCTTGTGCAGAACACGGCCAAGATTTCGGTGGACTCCATTCTCCGGCTTACCGGAATCGACACTACAGCGTTCGGCGAATATCTCAAGGTCGGCGACAACGGGAACTACTATCTCAGTTACGAGAACAAGTTTTCGCTCACTGACGCCATCAATGACATGGATCTTCAGAATATGGTTGATATAGACGCTGTAAGTTACACCCAATCAGTGTCTTACAATATCGGCTCGCTCGATGCGTCTTCGCTTTCTACCGATGAGAAAAACTATTCCTACAGCGAGAAGCTGATTGATTTTTCCTTCGACATCGCTGATTTTCAGCCGACCGGGCAGCACAGCACCATTTTCACCCAGACTGAGGTGAAAAACGCCGCTGCAGTGGCCCAGATGGCAGGTTTGAGCACCGTCACCCTGCCGGCGACCACCCTTCCGTTCTCGTCTGACGACAGCGCCGTGATATCCGGCGTGCAGCTTTCTGCACATATCCAGAGCGTGGAGACCATATATCTCAAGGCCGGTTCGGCCATCAAGGTGGACGTCAGCATCCCCGGGTGCATCTTCACCTCCGGCGAGATAACTCCCGAAGTGAAGGTTGAACTGGGCGACCTGCTCACCTTCAAGGGCGGTTCTACCCTTTTGGACTGTTCGTCCCTCGTGCTTGGCCCGGCCAATTCCTACAAGGCGTCCGGAACTTACGAGGTGGCGTCCCTCAACGGCGCGAAAATCGCTCAGGACAAGAAACTTACCCTCACCGGAAGCATAAAGTGCTCCGACCTTCAGACTTCAGTGTCAGAGGCTTCCGCAGTTACTGAAGATATCGCCGTCAATGTTGAAATTTCCTTCGTGGATTTCGAACTTGACAGCGCCTATGGCCAGATAGTCGGATTCACTTATGACATAGACGACGAGGACGAGAAGATCTCCTACGATCTTCCTGACGACATAGGCAATTTCGGAACCTTCACCGTCATCCCGAAGGGCTCTCCTGCCCTTACGCTCGTCATCGACATTCCTGAAATCGAGGGCGTGAAGGTGGTTTCGGAAGACGGAATCCTGGTTAACGTCCCTTCATTCATCAGGTTCGGCTCGGTTCCTTCCGGCCTTGAGTATGACGAGGAGGCCAGCACGCTCCTGGTTTCTGACATTAAGAAGGCCACCTACACGCTTCCTATAAGCAAATTCGTCATCACCCCGAAGAAATCCGGAGACAAATACGTGTTTGAGGACACCTACAGCGTGGAAGGCAGCGCCGGTCTTCCGGACGGCAGATACGATATCGCCAAACTCCTTCCGGCCGCAGGCAAGGAAATGTCCGTGAACGCCACCATCCCGGCCATCGAGGCGCAGAGCATACAGCTTGACGAATTGGCCATAGATATAGACGAAAGCACTGACATGGAGCTGATTGGCGCGGCGGACATTCCGGAGATGGTAAAGGGCCTGGGCACCGTCAATCTGGATGCCGTCAAGGCGCAGATGGACATCGACCTTAAGAATCTTCCGGACATCGGCGAAGGTCAGTATTCAGTCGAACTGAAGGTGCGTATGCCTGACTTCGTCAATCCGTCAAGCTTCCAGATCTACGGACAGATCGTGGACGGCAAATATTCGAAAAGCGTTGACATAAAGGCTCTTGACTTCAGCGATCTCGACCTTGAGAAGCTTCGCGCCGACGGGTCATCCATAGGCGGCGAAGTCACTATCACCGGAAAGGTGATGGCAGAGGACCCTACCGTGGACGTTTCGACCCTGACGGGCGACATTACCGGCGAAGTGAACATAAGGATAGCCGGAGCCGACGACAAGATCCGTGTCAAGGACCTCACCGCGCAGGTGGACTACCAGATAGACAGCACGATGACCGTTCCGTTCTTCACGCTGCCTGAGGCTCTTGCCGATGCCAATCTCGACCTGCCGGACGCTCAGCTCGTAGCGGAAGTCACTTCGAACCTGGCCATCCCGATGAGCGCGCAGCTCAACCTCAATGACGGAATGTACACCTTCCCGATCAAGTTCCCTTACAGCGAGGATCCCGCGCAGAGCCTGACCGAGGCCAATGAATTCAGCATAGACCTTAACCCTCTGATAACCGGCGGCAAGGAAGAACTCCCGGTGGTGTTCAACCTGAACGTCTCTCCGGACCGGGACACGCACATCTACACCGATGCCGAGTATGGAATGGACGTGAATCTCACGATGAGCGTACCTGTTCAGTTCGGGAAAAAATTCACTATGAATTACGCTGACACTCTGGATCTCGGAACGGATGCCGGCACTCTCAGGGAAATTCTCAGGCAGTCTGAAATCCAACTTTGCGGCAAGGTGGAAAGCACCCTTCCGTACAGGGTCTCAGTCAATCTCGAGCTTCTCAAATATGACTCCGGCACCGGCACCTATTCTGTCATAGAGACCGGAGAGCCTATCGCCGCCATCATCACGGAGCCTGAAACCACAGGCAATTTCGCCCTGATAATCAAGTCTATACCGGAAGAGGAGATCGAGGGACTCAGCCATCTGAGGTTCAGTTTTGACCTCGGTGCGAACGGGGCCGTCCTCAACGAGGACAGCTTCATTCTGCTCCACGGACTTGGCATCAAGGCACCTCAAGGTATCACCGTTAACATTGGCAAGAAATGAAAAGTCTCAATATAAAAACCATAGCGCTTCTCTCGGTGGCAGTTCTCGCCGGGGCTGAAGCGAAGGCGCAGAGCCAGAGTACGTATTTTCTGGACAATTACTCGTATAACTACAGGCTCAACCCAGCCATAATGGCGGAAAGGAGCTTCCTGGGCGTGGGCGTCGGCACCGTTGACCTCACCGCCGGCAGCAATCTGGGACTTTCATCCCTGCTCTTCCCTTCATCCGACGGCACCCGCCTGGTGACCGGCCTTAACAGGAGCGTGTCTTCCGAAGAGTTCCTTTCGGGCATCAAGGATGTGAACGACATTTCTACCGGACTGAATTACAATATCTTCAGTGTCGGTGTGCGCAAGGAGCGGACTATGACTATGGTCGAGCTGAACTTCAGGACCGCCGTGAATGCCAATATCTCCGGAGACCTTTTCAGGCTCCTGAAGAACGGCACTGCGGAGAATTACGCCTATGACCTGTCGTCCACAAGCGTGAATCTGAATTCCTATCTGGAACTGGCCTTCGGACGCAGCCGCATCAACGAGGAAAACACCCTCGGGTGGGGCTACAGGCTCAAGGGCCTGCTCGGACTTGCCGGCGGTCAGGTGAACTTCAATGACACGCAGATAGCCGCGAATCCCGACTACATCGGCATCAATGCCAATGCCGCAGGCCGCCTGGCCGCACCTCTGGTGAAGTTCAAGGTGGACGACAAGGGCACGATCACCGGTCTGGAGGCGGATGAGACCAGCACCTCACCGGCCGGATACGGCGCCGCGCTGGATGCCGGAATTGTGTGGAAACCGGTTGAGGGACTGAGCCTTACGGCTGCCGTCACGGACCTTGGCATGGTCAGCTGGAAATACAATCTCCTGGCTGAGACAAACGGAGAGATCTCCTACACGGGATACGACCTCAGCGAAGACGAGATCGACCTCACGGAAGAATTCGAGAGGATAGGCGAGGAATTCACTGAACTGGCCAATCTTAAAGTTCGCGACGGGTCTGAAAGTGAACTCAGTATGCTGCCGTTCACGGTCAATCTGGGCGCGCGCTATCAGATGCCTTTCGCCAAATGCCTCAGCGCTGGCGCACTCGCCACATACAGGAACGCGGTGAATCCGTATTTTGACGCCAGGCTCGGTGCGACTCTGTCGCCCTGCAAATGGTTCAGCCTTACGGGAAACTACGGTCTGAGCTCGGCAGGAGCCGTCTGCGGCGGTGCGATGAGCGTCTCGCTGTTCTTCCTCAACCTCTTCGTGGCTGTGGACGGATACAGCGGCCCGATTGGCCTGTATGAGGGTGCAATCCCTTATCCTGTAGATAAATTCAACTTCCGCGTGAACTGCGGTTTGACCCTACAGTTCGGGAAGGGATTTTCCAAATAGCAGGGAGCTGTCGCCGTAGGAAAGGAAGCGGAACTCGTGGGACAGGGCGTAGTCGTAGATCTTGCGCCAGTCTTCCCCCACAAAGGCCGCCACAAGCAATATAAGGGTGCTCTCGCTCTGATGAAAGTTGGTGATGAGCATATCCACCAGACGGAATTTGAAGGTAGGTACGATGATTATACGGGTGCCTACCTTTATTTCGTCCAGGCCGTGGGCATTAAGATAGTCCACTATGCCCTGGAGGGCCTGTGCGGTCGTGTACGGGTATTCGCGCTCGTAAGGGGCCCATTGGCATACGTCCTCGGGACAGCCCTTCTCGATGCACGACACGCCCACGTAGTAGAGCGATTCTAGCGTGCGCACTGATGTGGTGCCCACCGCCACCAGAGGGGTTTTCTTCGAGATCAGTTCCTCGATCAGAGCCTTTTTCACCACGAACGGCTCCCTGTGCATAGGGTGTTGGGCCACATCCGAGGTCTTCACCGGCAGGAAGGTGCCGGCGCCCACGTGCAGGCAGACGTTGCGCATCTGCACGCCGTTATCCTTCAGCGTCTGGAGAACTCTGTCGGAGAAGTGCAGACCGGCCGTAGGAGCCGCTACAGAGCCCCTGATATGGGCGTAAACGGTCTGGTAGCGCTCCAGGTCTATCGCCTCCGTCTGGCGGTTCAGATACGGCGGAATCGGGATGTTTCCGCAGATGTCCAGCACGTTCGAGAACGGGATGCCCGTCTGCCAGCTGAATTCCACCGTTCCGGTCTGTCCTTCGCGGTTTATGAGCCTGGCTTTCAGGCCAATGCGGTCCATCTCCCCGCAGACGGTGCCCTCCGGTACGAGATAGGAGAGGGTGTCGTCCTTCCAGCGCTTGGAATTGCCGATGACGCACTGCCAGGAGCATTTCTGCGTGGCCGAGAAGGCCTGTGCGTAATCCGCCGGTTCGGAAGGCTGCAGGCAGAAGATCTCTATATGGGCGCCGCTTTCACGCTTGAAATGCAGTCTTGCGGGGACGACCTTGGTGTCGTTGAACACCATAATGGAGTGCTCCGGAATGAGTTCAGGGACGTTTCTGAAGTGCTTTTCGTCGATCTGCCCGTCTCTGTAGATGAGCAATTTGGACGAGTCGCGTTCTGCCAGAGGGTATTTTGCGATTCTCTCATCGGTCAGAGGGTAGCTGTAGTCTTCTATATGTATGGAAGGAATCATTTTCATCAAATTTTTAAGCGTGCAAATATACGAAGTTTTGAGCAGTGTGTAAATTTTTCATTTGTGAAAATGATTTTACAAGGTTGATTTAGTTTCGTGAAGAATTCTTGGGAGAATTGTATTTACAAATGAAAAGTTTCAAAAGAGTTTCATTTGGCTTCCCGCCCCGCCCGGATGATGGGATAAGTTTGCGTTATGACGTAATTTTGAAGAATGTAAGTGGCGGATACTCTGCGGATTACATTGATTATTTGAAATTTTCCCGCCCCTCCGGGCGCGCCAGGTCGGCTGCCTGGATGCGGAATCCCCTGCCGTTTTACGGTTGTATGAGCGTTTCGGTGCAGTTAAATGTATTTGATTCAGTCACTTGTGGAAGTTATCTCCCCTGTCGCTTTCTGCCCTGTTTTTCACCTTTTTACAACGTGACTGCCCTGCCCCGCTGCCGGGCGCTTGTTTTTCTTCTAGATATGGATTACATTTGTTAAAAATTACTCTCGATATGATTTCACGTTTACAGCAGCTCCTCCAGGCAGAGGGAATTAACAAAAGTGAATTCGCGGAAACGATAGGAATCGCTCCCGCTACGGTCACTCACCTGCTCTCCGGACGCAACAATCCCAGTTACGAGATTATCTGCGCCATAAGCCGGCATTTTCCGAAAATCAGCCTCGACTGGCTCATAAACGGGACCGGAAAAATGTACCGGGACTCCCCTGTCCCGGCAGAAAACGCCGTTTCGGGCGGTTTATTCGACGCCCAGACCGAAAGTGCAGCTATAGATACCCCTACGCAGACACCTGACCTAAAACGAGTTGTCCCGGAAAAACGCATCTCAAAGATCCTCATCTTCTTCTCCGACGGCACCTTCCAGGATATTCCGGTTAAGTAGTATATTTGCACAAATTATCTTGTGTTTATGGAAGAAGAATTGCTGGAGAAGGAGAGAAAGGTCGCTGCGCGGCTGCTGGAGCTGGGGGCTACCCTGTCGGTGGCGGAATCCTGCACCGGAGGGATGATCTCGCATATAGTGACGTCCATTCCGGGATCATCGGCCTATTATCTGGGCGGAGTCACGTCCTATGCCATCTGCATCAAGGAAAAGGTGCTTGGCGTGCCGTCAGAGGTTATAGAGGTGAACGGCGTGGTCAGCGTGCAGGTGGCCGAGGCTATGGCTGACGGCGTGAGGAACCTGTTTGGAAGCACATATTCCGTGGCCACCACGGGATTGGCAGGCCCGGGAGGAGACGACCGTAATCCGGAAGGGACGGTATGCATAGCCGTAAGCGGCCCTAAGGGGCTTCTTGGCCGCCGTTACGTTAAAAACGGCACCCGTGCCCGGAACATCGCTTCATTCACCTCAGAAGCCCTGAATCTGCTTCTGGAGTACCTGGCCTAGCCTAGCCGATGACGGTTACCCTACCATACGCGCAGGAGCAGTTCGACCGCTTCAATGAATTGATATTCAGCGGAAAACTGCCGCCAGTACCCATCGTTCTCACCCGGGCCGGATCGTTCCTCGGAAGGCTCTGCTACGTCCGGCGCAGAACCCTGCCCGGGAGGAAGGCCAATACCGGCTTCACGATGCGGCTGAGCACCTCGTTCGACCTTCCGGAAGAGCAGATCCAGGACGTGATCATCCACGAGATGATACACCTGTACATCGCTTCGAACAACTTCAGGGACACTTCCACCCACGGCCGGATCTTCCGCAGTGTGATGAATGACATCAATTCCCGCTATGGCCGTCACGTGACGGTAAGGGTGAATGCCAAGCCTGCGGTGCAGCCCCGGAAGAAGCCGTCCGGCAGAAAACATTATGTGTGCGTGTCCACCTTCACCGACGGAAAACAAGGCCTGACGGTGTGCTCGGAGCAGATGTATCCGCGTATAAAGAATTCACTTGAAAGAGTTTACCATCTGCGGGACTGCCAATGGTACATTACCTCCGATCCCTTCTTCGACATTCTGCCGCACAGCCGCAAGCCGCGGATCTACCGCATCGCCCGGATGGACGAAGCGCTGTCGATATTATCTTCTACTGCTGCAGCGAGAACCACTCTTCGGTCCTGGAATCCAGATTCTGCTTGAGCTCCAGATACTCCTGCGTCCTGGCCATAATGTCCAGCCCCTCTGCCGGTTCGGCAAGCTCAGCCTCAATCTGCGCTATGGCGGCTTCCAGACGTGCCACCTCCCCTTCCAGATACTTTATGCGGTCACGCTTCTTCTTGTCCTGGCGCGACATCTCCTTCTGCTGCTGATATGAAAGCGCCGAAGCCGCGGCGGCCTTCTCCTTCTCGGCAGCCTGCACGGCGTTCTTGCGGTCCAGTTCGTGAAGCGAATCCAGCTTTTTCTTCTCCAGGTATTCCTGAATGGTCTCCAGATGCTCCCGGACTACACCGTCGTTGAATTCGTAGAACTTGTCCACCAGCCCGTCCAGGAAGTCACGGTCGTGGGAAACCACTATCAGCGCCCCGTCATAACTCTTGAGCGCCTCCTTCAGGATGTCCTTGCTCTTGATGTCCATATGGTTCGTAGGCTCATCCAGAAGCAGCAGGTTATGGCTCGACAGCATCAGCTTGGCCATACCCAGACGCGCCCTCTCGCCTCCGCTCAGCACGCCCACCTTCTTGTCGATGTCCTCGCCGCGGAACAGGAACTGGGCCAGAATGTCACGGACTTTCGTGCGGATGTCCCCTACCGCCACGCGGTCCAGAGTTCCGAACACGGTGTCGGTGCGGTCCAGCACATCCTCCTGATTCTGAGCGAAGTAGCCGATATTGACATTGTGCCCTATGCGGCTTTCTCCCGATTCGGGGGCCAATTCCCCCATAATCACGCGCATAAGCGTGGTCTTGCCCTCGCCGTTGCGTCCGATCAGGGCCACCTTCTCCCCTCTCTTGATTTCGATATTGGCCCCGGAAAATACCCTTTTCTGCGGGTATGAGACGGTCAGGTCCTTCGCGCTGTACACCACGTCGCCCGAGCGCGGAGACGGCGGGAATTTGACCGTCAGACGGGCCTTGTCGGTCTCGTCTATCTCTATGCGGTCTATCCTCTCTAGTGCCTTGATGCGGCTCTGCACCTGATTGCTCTTCGTGGCCTTGTAGCGGAAGCGCTCGATGAAATCCTCCGTCTTCTCTATCATCTTCTGCTGATTCTCGAAGGCGGCCATCTGCTGGGCCATCCTCTCGGCGCGGAGTTCCAGATACTTGCTGTAAGGCACCTTGTAATCCTGCACGTGGCCAAGCACTATCTCCACCGTGCGGTTCGTCACCCTGTCGAGGAACTTCCTGTCGTGCGAGACGAGCATAAGCGAGCCTTTGCGCGCCGCCAGATAGGACTCCAGCCACTCGATGGACTCGATGTCCAGATGGTTCGTAGGCTCGTCCAGAAGCAGCACGTCGTGCTGACGCAGCAGAATCTTGGCCAATTCTATGCGCATATTCCAGCCCTGCGAGAAGGTTTCGGTCAGTCGTCCGAGCTCGTTGTCCCTGAACCCGAGGCCCAGGAGGGTCTTGCGGGCCTGCACTTCGGGCGGTTCGCTGTGCGAGGTGACCAGATGGTCGTTCAGCTCGGCGAGCCTTTCTGCCAGAGCCAGATAACTCTCCGACTCGTAGTCCGTTCTCTCGGAAAGCTCTCGGGTGGTGCGCTCTATCTCGACCTCTATCTCCTTCTCCCTGTCGAAGGCCGTCATAGTCTCTTCTATGACCGTGCGGCCGCGATGATGTTCCATAATCTGCGGCAGATAGCCCACGCTTATGTGGTTCGGCATATCTATCTGACCCGACGTCGGGTTCTGAAGACCTGCTATCATCTTCATAATAGTGGATTTGCCGGCGCCGTTCTTGCCGACAAGACCTATTCTGTCAGTTTCGCTGATATGGAAGTTGATCCTGTCCAGCAGGACATAGCTTCCATACGCTACCGTAACATCATCAAGAGAAATCACGATTAGCTAGTCCTTAATCAATTGTTCTAAAGGTTTTTGAGCGACGCCTCGAGTGCCTCTATCCTGGCCAGTGCATCGGCCTCCTTCTTCTTCTCGAGGGCCACGACAGACTCGGGGGCGTGAGCGACGAAGGACTCGTTGGCGAGCTTCTTCTGCACTCCTGCGAGGAATCCCCTCTGGTGTTCGAGCTCCGAGAGAATCTTGGCCTTCTCCTCTTCGAGGTCGACCAGTCCGCCCACAGGGATGCTCATCTTCAGGGTTCCGACGATGAACGATACGCAGGCGCCCTCGCACTCTCCGCTGCGGATTTCGGACAGATTGGCACTCTTCATAAGGACAGGTTTGAGCTCGAGGCTCAGGTTCCCTTCCACATACAGCACGAGCGCCTCCTTAGGCGAAATCTGCTTCTGGGCCCTCACTCCGCGTATGCCCACGATGGCTTCCTGCAGGAGAGCGAACTCCCCGAGGAACTTTTCATCGTACGGTCCGGCCACCGGAGTGTGTTCGTACATAATGGTCTGGCCTTCGCGGCGAGGTGTCATCTCGTGCCACAGCTCTTCCGTGATGAAAGGCATTATAGGGTGGATAAGCTTGAGCAGTTTCTCGAAGAACTCCATCGTGCACTCGTAGGTGCGTGCGTCTATCGGTTCGCCGTACGCCGGTTTCACGAGTTCGAGGTACCACGCGCAGAACTGATCCCAGAACAGCTTGTAGATGGTCATCAGGGCGTCGGAGATGCGGAACTTGGCATAGTGGTCTTCCACCTGCTCTATGGTCTTCGAGAGGAGGTTGTCGAACCATTTGACTGCCAATCTGCAATTCTCGCTCTGCCCGGCCTTCTCATCCACGTTCCAGCCGCTGATGAGCCTGAACGCGTTCCAGATCTTGCCGCAGAAATTGCGTCCCTGCTCCACCTGGCTTTCGTCGTAAAGGATGTCGCTGCCTGCCGAAGAGCAGAGAAGCATACCCAGACGCACTGCATCGGCGCCGTATTTGTCTATGAGATCCAGCGGGTTAGGCGAATTGCCCAGGGTCTTGCTCATCTTGCGTCCGAGCTTGTCTCGAACGATGCCGGTGAAATATACGTTTCTGAATGGCACGTCGTTCATAAACTCGTCGCCGGCCATAATCATCCTGGCTACCCAGAAGAAGATGATGTCCGGACCCGTAACCAGGTCATTGGTAGGATAATAGTATGCCAGGTCGGCGTTCGGTCTGTGGTCCGGCATTCCAGGCTTCTTCGGGTCGAACACGGAGATTGGCCAGAGCCAGCTGCTGAACCAGGTGTCGAGCACGTCCTCGTCCTGATGCAGGTCTGCGGCAGTGATGGAAGGATCGAGCAGCTTGGCAGCCTCCAGAGCCTTCTCGGTGCTGTTCTCGACCACATAGCGGCCGTCCGGGAGGTAATATGCCGGGATGCGCTGACCCCACCACAGCTGACGGCTTATGCACCAGTCGCGTGCGTTCTCCATCCAGTGACGGTAGGTGTTGCGGTATTTGTCAGGTATGAACTTGATCTTGCCCTCTTCCACCACTGAAAGCGCTGTAGGGGCGAGTTTTTCCATCTTCAGGAACCACTGTGCGCTGAGCTTCGGCTCGATGACGGCGTTCGTGCGCTCCGAATAGCCTACCGGAGACACGTAATCCTCTATCTTCTCGATGTTTCCGGCTTCTTCGAGCATCTTCGCGATCTTCTCGCGAGCCACGAACCTGTCTTCGCCCACCAGAATCTGCGCGTCTTCGTTCAGACATCCGTTGTCGTCGATGATGTCGAGCACAGGGAGGTTGTGACGGAGGCCAATTTCGTAGTCATTGGCATCGTGCGCAGGGGTGACCTTGAGGCAGCCCGTACCGAAGTCCATCTCCACGTACTCGTCCTCGATGATAGGTATCTCTTTGTTGATGAGCGGGATGAGGACTTTCTTACCGCGCATCCAGTGATGTCTCCCGTCGTTAGGATTGACGCAGATGGCGGCATCGGCCATAATGGTCTCCGGACGCGTGGTGGCCACCACGATGTACTTGTCGGTAGGATGGCCCTGGCCGTCGGAGATGAAATATCTCATATGGTAGAAGTGGCTCCTGGTATCCCTGTGGATGACCTCATCGTCGGATACTGCGGTGTGGCCCACCGGATCCCAGTTGACCATACGCACGCCGCGGTAGATCCAGCCCTTCTTGTAGAAATACACGAAAGTGTTGATGACGGCCTCGTTAAGTTCGGGCTCCATCGTGAAACGGGTTCTGTCCCAGTCGCAGGATGCGCCGAGCTTGCGGAGCTGCTGCAGGATGATGCCGCCGTGCTCCTCCTTCCACTCCCATGCGTATTTGAGGAATTCCTCACGGGTGAGGTCCTCCTTCTTTATGCCCATATCGCGGAGTTTGGCCACGACCTTGTTCTCCGTGGCTATGCTGGCGTGATCGGTACCCGGCACCCAGCAGGCGTTCTTGCCGTCCATCCTGGCCTTTCGCACCAGCACGTCGTTCAGGGTGTTGTTCAGCACGTGTCCCATATGAAGGATACCCGTCACATTAGGTGGCGGTATGACCACCGTGTAAGGTTCACGGTTGTCCGGCTCCGAGTGGAAAAATTTGTATTTGAGCCAATAGGCGTACCACTTGTCCTCTACTTCCGAGGGATTATATTTCTTTGACAATTCCATCACTCTCAAGTTTCGCAAACAACAACATTTATTAATAATATAGCATTGTGCCGGACTTGCCATCGGCCTTTCAGGCCTCCAAATCGGTTTTTCGCAATGCGAAATACTAAATCCGGCAAGCCTGCAAAAATAACTATTTTTACTAACTTTGTAAAACGAAAACACTAACAAAACGCATATTATGAACGAAAAAGAAAACGGACTTCAGATAGAGGTCACTCCTGAGGTGGCTTCGGGCAACTATTCGAACCTGGCCATCATCAGCCATTCCGGCACGGAATTCATCCTGGACTTCGCCCAGCTCCTTCCTTCGAACCCGAAGGCTCACGTGTGCAGCCGCGTAATCATGGCTCCGGAACACGCCAAGCGCCTTATGAACGCGCTTATAGACAACGTTAACAAATACGAGTCGCAGTTCGGCCCCATCACCTTCAGGCAGCCGAAGCCGACCGGAACCATCAACCTTACTGACCTGATGGGAGGAAACAATGGTTCAAAATCATAGGATCATCCTCGCGAGCGGCTCCCCCAGACGCCGCGAACTGCTTTCGGGCCTTGATATCCAGTTCACCGTCGATACCGGGAACTCCTTCGAGGAGATAGTTCCGGAAGGTCTGGCCGCAAGCAAGGTGCCCGCCTATATGGCCAAGGGCAAATCGCTCGGCTTCCACAGGCCTCTTGAGGACGACGAGATACTTCTCACTGCCGACACCGTGGTGGTCGCTGACGGCGTACTGATGGGCAAGCCCCACGGCGAGCGGCAGGCCCGGGAAATGCTCCGCGCCCTTTCCGGAAGACACCACCGAGTCATTACGGCCGTGGTTCTGCGAAGCAACGCCCGCACCGTCGCGTTCACCGACACCACCTACGTCACCTTCTCCGCTCTCTCCGATCAGGAAATCGATTATTACATAGAACATTACAAGCCGCTTGACAAGGCCGGCGCCTACGGCATCCAGGAATGGATAGGCTATGTCGGGATAGAGAAGATAACCGGTTCGTATTTCAACGTTATGGGCCTTCCGGTCCACAGGGTTTACAGGGCGCTGAAAGAAAACTTCTGAATTGGCCTGCAGAAAATTCACATATCCGTTCAGGTATGTCCCGTCCCCGGAGGTCAGATCCGGGGCCGAAAGGCTCATTGCGCGCATCGAGGCCTCAGAATCGCTCCGTGCGCTCTTCCGCGAGGGGAAGATGATGGGCGTGCTCGTGTGCGAGGACGGCTCCGGGCAGCGGCGGACCCTGTACGCATTTTCTGGGCTTGCGGGCGGAAAAAGCCTGGTGGACGGGTTCGTGCCGCCGATTTTCGACACCACGGCGGTTCCGCAGCTGCAGGACAGGGCTCAGAGCTCGGAGGAATCGGCGCGGCTGCAGGATTGGCTTTTCGGCCAATATATGGTCCACAATGCGCTGGGTGAGGTGCTGAGCATCCGGGATGTGTTCGCCCGAAGGGGGCTTGTGCCTCCGGGAGGAACCGGCGAATGTGCTGCACCCAAACTTCTGAACTACGCCTACACGCACGGCCTGAGGCCGCTCTCGATGGGCGAATTCTGGTACGGGGAGAGCCCGGTCAGCGGGGAAGTGCGCAGCGGCGGCCTGTTCTACCCCGCCTGCACGGGCAAATGCGGCCCCCTGCTTTCATTTATGACCGAAGGGCTCGAAGTGGAAGACAACCCCCTGCAGCGCGAGCCGGTGTACAGCGACATCCGCATACTTTATGAAGACGATTTGATCCTCGCCGCGAACAAGCCGTCCGGAATGCTCTGCTCACCCGGCCTTACCGGGATGGAGTCCCTACAGGAATACCTTGAGCGCGACCGCGGGCCCCTCTACTCCTGCCACCGCCTGGATATGGACACCAGCGGGGTCATAGTCTATGCCAAGTCGCCCTCTGCCCAGGCGTTCATCCAGAGCCAGTTCGCGGACCGCAGGACTGCCAAGACCTACATCGCGCACCTTTGTGCCGGACCCCGTCCGTGGCGCGGGAAACGAAGCGGCACCATAGCCCTTCCGCTCAGCGCGGACTATTACGACAGACCCAGGCAAATGGTTGACCTGCAGCACGGAAAGCAGGCCATCACCAAGTTCGAAATACTCGAAATCTTCCCTGACGGGGAGATGGACGTGCGCTTCAGGCCTCTTACCGGACGCACCCACCAGCTGCGTGTACACGCGGCGTCGCCCCTGGGTCTGGGAAGACCGATCAAGGGCGACGCGCTTTATGGGGATTCTTCTTCAGAGCGCCTGATGCTTCACGCGGAAAGCCTCACGCTGCAGCACCCGGGAACTCTCGGGGAGATGACTTTTATGAGTCCAGCAGAGCCTCGGAAACGTTGATCATATAGTCTCCGATCTTCTCCAGCTCCTCCAGTACATCCAGGAAGAACACTGATTCGAAATAAGGGCTGCTGTCCTTCTCCAGGCCGTCGTATTCCGCTTTCCTGCAAGTCTTTCTGTATTCGTTGACTGCTTTTTCGGCCTCGACCGCGTTCGAGATGTCCCTGATGGTGGCGTAATTCTCCAGGTTGGAGATCATAGCCTCATAGGCCTTGTCCAGAAGTCCGACCATATTAAGCAGCTTCTCTTTGTGGTCTGAAGACAGGCTCCTGGAGTAGCCAATCATGGCGCCCAGGCTCTTGCTTACCGATTCGCCGCTGTCCCCTATGGATTCAAGCTCCTTGCATATTCTGAGCAGGGCTCTTACCAGTTCTGAAGACCTGTCGCTTATGTGGCTCTTGTCCAGCTTGTTAAGGAAGGTGGCCACTTCATATTCTATGCGGTCGGAGATCTCTTCGTATTTGATGAGCTTCTCCTTGTAAGGCTGGAAGGATTCTTTCGTGTCCGAAGCGGTTATGGCTGAACGGATGTATTCCAGGCCGTTCTTCATAACCTTGGCGAAATGTGTGGTCTCCTTGCAGGCCTCGCTTATGGCGAGCTCCGGAGTGTCGATGAGTCCGGAATCCAGATAGGTGATGCGGTTCGGCTCCCTGACGCTGCTCTTCTTGTCCTTGATGACCCAGGTGACCATCTTTTCTATCACCTTGGTGAACCAGATGAGTATGCAGGTGTTGATGAGGTTGAACAGCGTGTGGAACATTGAGATTCCGTAAACCAGGGAGGTCTGTTCATCCACGCCGAGCAGGCTCACCACCCACTGCACCAGGCTTACGAACGGATGGAAGAATGCCACGGCCCAGATGACGCCGAACACGTTGAAGAAGGTGTGGGCGAGTGCGGCACGCTTGGCATTGATGTTTCCTACCATCGCGGCGATATTGGCAGTAATGGTGGTTCCGATGTTCTCGCCGAGCACCATAGCTGCGGCCATATCGTAATCCAGCCAGCCCATATTCAGCATTATCAGGGTCAGGGCCACGGTGGCGCTGGACGACTGGAGAATCAGGGTAAGGACGGTGCCGAGCAGCAGGAACAGTATGATGGAGAGGAATCCCTTTCCTGACCATCCCTGGATAAATGACAGGACTTGCGGAGTACTTTGCAGGTCAGGAATGGAATTCTTCATTAAGGACAGACCCAGGAACAGGAGGGAGAAGCCTATGATGAACTCGCCTATGGATTTGATCTTGTCCTTCTTCATGCTGTTGAGGATGAATCCTGCAGCCATAAGAGGAACGGCGAGTATGGAGATGTCAGCCTTGAATCCGAAAATGGAGATTATCCAGGCGGTCATCGTGGTACCGATGTTGGCACCCATTATGACGCCTATGGCCTGGCCGAGGGTAAGAAGGCCGGCGCTCACGAATCCCACCACCATTACGGTGGTTGCGGATGAAGACTGGATTATGGATGTTACACCGAAACCGGTAAGAACGCCCTTGAGAGGGGTTGAAGTCATCGAGGAAAGCAGGTTGCGCATCTTGTCGCCTGCCGCTTTCTGGAGGCCGGAACTCATAAGGTTCATTCCGTAAAGGAACATTCCCAGGGCGCCCAGAAGAGTGAATAATGATAAAATCATAATGCCTTTTTTCTAAAAACCGCACGAAAGTAACATCTGCATATAAAACGGAGATACCTTTAGCCTCCTTTTATCCCATTTTTAACAGCCGTAACTGAAATTTAACATCACCTGTGAGGGCAGTTCACAAAAAATCGCTATAATTGCCGTCGAAGAGCCGGCGATGTGAAAAATCTGTCCGGAGGCCGGAAAGGCCGAGAGTTATTAGCGAAATTTTAGAAGCGGTATGCGAATATTGATAGTCGATGACGAGGCTGACCTGAGGGAGATCCTTCAGTTCAACATCCAGGCGTGGGGTTATGACACCCTCAGCGCCGAAAGTGCGGAAAAGGCGATTGAAATTCTTGGCTCCGGACAGGAGGTGGACCTTATCCTGCTGGATGTGATGCTTCCGGGGATGTCCGGTTACAAGTGCGCGAGCGAAGTGCGGAACACGCTCAAGCTCTCCGTTCCCATCATATTCCTGACCGCGCGCACGAGCGAGAACGATCTTCTGACGGGTTTCTCGGCAGGGGGCGATGACTACATCACCAAACCGTTCTCCATCAATGAGGTACAGGCCCGCATCAAGGCAGTGCTCAAGCGTTCGCAGGACAGGCCTGCGGGCGGGGATCAGATCAGCATTGGCCCGCTGAAGATAGATACTCTGTTAAAAAAGGCCTATGTGAACGGCGTGGATGTGCTGCTCTCGAAAAAGGAATACGACATCCTGCTGCTGCTCTGCACCCATCCCGGACAGAGCTTCACCAGGCGCGACTTCATCGACCAGCTCTGGAAGGACAGTCCGTACATCACCGAGCGCACGGTGGACGTGCATATCGCCCGTATCCGCGCCAAGCTGGGAGATGCGTGCAAGAATTTGATAAGCAACAGAATAGGTTTCGGTTATAGCGTTAAATAGTATGCTCTGGTTCTATCTTACCCTGAGTGCGGTTCTGATTCTGTTCGTGATAGTTCTCTATTATGTGGTGAGGATTACCAGGGACCAGATGGAAAGCAAGCTGAAGGCCCAGAAACATCAGCTGACCAATAACATAGCCCACGAGATCCGCACTCCGGTCGCGAGCATCCGGGGGTACCTCGAGACTCTGGTCGAGATGCCGGATATGGACGAGGCTCACAAGCGCCAGTTCATAGAGAGGGCCTATAGCCAGACCGTGAGACTGTCCAATCTTATCGGCGACATCTCTCTGATTACCAAGATAGAACAGGACCCGGCCATACTTTCGAAGGAATATATCGGCGTGAAGAAGCTCATAGATGACATTATCCTTCAGCTCAGCGGCCGCATCGGCGATATGGGGGTCAAAGTGGACAATCTCGTGAGCGAGGAAGTGTCCATAAAGGCCAATCAGCCCCTTATCTACGCCATCTTCAGAAACCTCATAGAGAATTCGCTCAAATACGCCGGGAAGGATTTTTCCATAGAGATAAGCTGCGTTTCGCAGGATGACGACAAGAGCGTGTTCAGATATTTCGATACGGGCAAAGGCGTGGATTCTAAGGAGTTAAGCCATCTTTTCGAGAGATTCTACCGTGCGAAGGGGAACACCTATTCCGAAGGGTCCGGACTTGGCCTGTCCATAGTCAAGAATGCCGTGGAAGCGCACGGAGGCAAGATCACTGTCCGTCAGCACAAGCCGAGCGGCCTGGAATACGAATTCTATATATCAAGCCATGCCTGATGGTCCAGATACCATCTGACGGTTTTCTCTATCCCCTCTTCAAAGCCCGTCTTCGGCATCCAGCCAAGCTCCTTCTGCAGCCTGGTGGAATCTATCGCATAGCGCAGATCGTGTCCGGCGCGGTCGGCAACGTAGCTTATCAGGCCCATATCCTCCCCTTCCGCACGTCCCAGAAGCCTGTCCGTGACGGTTATAAGGGTCCTGACCAGATCTATGTTCTTGCGCTCGTTGAATCCGCCTATATTGTAGGTCTGAGCCACAGCGCCCTGATGGAAGATAAGATCTATCGCGCGGGCGTGGTCTTCCACGTATAGCCAGTCACGCACATTCTCGCCGCGTCCATAAACAGGAAGAGGCTTGCGAAGGCAGATGTTCCTGATGAACAGAGGAATGAGTTTCTCGGGATACTGGTTCGGGCCGTAATTATTCGAACAGTTGGTAACTATCGTCGGCATCCCGTAGGTGTCGTGGAAAGCGCGGACGAAATGATCGCTGCTTGCTTTTGATGCGCTGTACGGGCTGTGGGGCTGGTATTTCAGGTCCTCGGTGAAGAACTCGTCCCCGTAGGTCAGATGCCCGTCCGCGGTGCGCAGGCCTTCGGGGTGGGTGATTTCCAGCGCTCCGTACACCTCGTCGGTGCTGATGTGGTAGAAGCGTTTTCCTTCGTATTTTTCCGGCAGGCTTTCCCAGTATGTTCTGGCGGCCTGAAGAAGGCTCAGCGTGCCCAGCACATTGGTCTTCGCGAAAGAGAACGGGTCGGCGATGCTTCTGTCCACGTGGCTTTCCGCGGCCAGGTGGATGATGCCGTCCACGCGCTCTTCCTTCAGCAGGCCAAGCACGGCCTCATAATCGCAGATGTCCATCTGGATGAAGCGGTAATTGGCCCGGGACTCGATGTCCTCAAGGTTCGAGAGGTTCCCGGCATAGGTGAGCTTGTCCAGATTGATTATCCTGCAGTCGGGATATTTGTTCACGAACAGGCGCACCACGTGGCTGCCTATGAATCCGGCGCCGCCGGTTATAAGAATGGATCTACTGCTCATATTCAAACGGGCTGTCAAAATCTGCAAGACATTGACGGACAGAGTCTTTCTCACTAAGTATCACCTTGTCATCCGGAATCTTCCAGTCTATGCCAAGCGTTCTGTCCAGTATGCTGATGCCACCCTCGCTTCGCGGGGCATAGAATTCGTCGCACTTGTACTGCAGCACCGCGCTTTCGCTAAGAACCGAGAATCCGTGGGCGAATCCTTTCGGGATGAAAAGCTGCCTGTGGTTCTCTTCGCTGAGTTCCGCTGCGACGTGCTGTCCGTAGGTCGGGCTGCCGCGGCGCAGATCCACCGCCACATCCAGAACCTTGCCGCTTACGCACCGTACCAGCTTGGCCTGGGCGTAAGGCGGGCACTGAAAATGCAGACCCCTGAGCACTCCATATGAAGATCGGGACTCGTTGTCCTGCACGAAACTGACCGGGGCGACCAGGGCCTCGAAATCCCGCTGTGAGAAACTTTCGAGGAAGTATCCGCGCGCGTCACCGAACACCTTCGGTTCGATGATCACCACTCCGTCTATCGCTGTCTTTATAACTTCCATACTCTAATCCAGATTCGGGGTGCCGGTTTCCTTCAGTTCGTCGATCACCTTCAGGAGGTATTGCCCGTACTGGTTCTTGAGCATCGGTTCGGCCAATTCGCGCATCCGCTGCTCGCTGATCCAGCCCTGGCGGTAGGCGATGTCCTCCAGACAGGCTATCTTCAGGCCCTGGCGCTTTTCGAGGACCTCGATATAGATCGAAGCCTCCGAAAGCGAATCGTGCGTGCCGGTGTCGAGCCAGGCGAATCCCCTGCCAAGCGGTTGGACAAGCAGCTGCCCGTCGCGCAGAAAGCATTGGTTTACAGTGGTGATCTCGTATTCTCCGCGTGCGGAAGGCTGTATCTTGGAAGCGATGTCCACTACCCTGTTCGGATAGAAATAAAGGCCCACCACGGCGTAATTGGACTTCGGATGCTCTGGCTTCTCCTCTATGGATATGCAGCGGCCCTCGCTGTCGAATTCGGCCACGCCGTAGCGCTCAGGGTCATCCACCCAGTAGCCGAATACCGTGGCCTTCGAGTCCTCTTCTGCGGCGCGAACGGCTTCTTTCAGCTTGGCAGTGAATCCGTTACCCTGGAAGATGTTGTCTCCCAGAACCAGACACACGCTGTCGTCCCCTATGAATTCCCGTCCGATGGTGAAGGCCTGGGCAAGTCCGTCCGGTGAAGGCTGTTCGGCGTATTCGAAATGCACGCCGTAGTCGGAACCGTCTCCCAGAAGGCGTTTGAAGGCCGGCAGATCGACAGGAGTGGATATGACAAGTATGTCCCTGATGCCGGCGAGCATAAGCACGCTGACGGGATAATATATCATCGGCTTGTCAAATACGGGAAGCAGCTGTTTGCTGACCCCTTTGGTGATGGGATAAAGCCTGGTTCCCGAGCCACCTGCCAGAACGATTCCTTTCATGGATTTTTAATAACGACCCTAAAGTTAGTGATAATTTTCGGTTCTAATAGAACTTTTTAAGCTCTTCGGAGTATTTGTACCCGGCGTCTGAGAGGCGCCGCTCCAGTTCGGCCCTGTCCTCGTTATAATAGTAACAGATCTGGTCCAGGTTGTCGAACTCCTCGTCGCGGAGCAGGAAATTTATGGCCGATACCAGCATCGGCATATCATTTTTCGGAAGATGGTCCATTTTTCATCAGATTTTCAAGCCGTTCCACAGCTTCGGCGAGGTCTTCCCCGAAACGGTCGTGCTCCATTAAAAAAGACTTCTTGCCTGCAGAAATGTCCCTGTAGAGAGCGGGGTTAAGGCTCATCGCGTATTCTCCCACCAGATTCTCTATGTCATCCTTCTGGGAGGGTATCCCGGAATGCCTGTAGACCTGAAGTTTCTGGTGAAAAATGCAGTAGGCCCACTCCACGCTTTCTTTCGAGTATTCTGTCATAGGGCGCGAAGTTAGTGATTTTGTTACAAAAACAGAAGCTGCCCGAGCCATACCTGAACGCTGAAATTGCTATATTTGCAGGATAAAACACAATTTCTATGAAGAAAATCAATATCGCGCTCGTGGCTCACGACGGCAGAAAGGCGGAACTTCTGTCCTGGATCAAGTTCAATGTGGCTACCCTTTCCAAGTACAATCTTTATGCGACCGGCACTACCGGACGACTCATCGAAGAACTGGAGATAGAGGAAAACGGGAAGAAGACA
>CAVBDE010000026.1:0-20928 GCA_963594055.1 Anaerovoracaceae bacterium
TGTTCTCGGTGCGCGAGAACGCCAGCATAAGCGGAAGCGAAGCCACCGCCACCACCCAGGCGTAGATGGTAATAAGCAGGCCTGCCCTGGCTTCCGTTATGCAGAAGTCACGGGCAATGTCCGTCAGAAGTCCTATGGGGATGAACTCCGAAGTGTTGAAGATGAATGTAGAAAAAGTCAGGCTCACCACCGGGAGCCAGCTTTCACCTCTGTTACGCATACACTACCAAGCCTTCAGTCGACCGGCCAGTCCCCGACCGGAGCCGAAAAGCGGCGCAAAAATAACATTTTTTACGCCGCTTCGTTCAATATTTCCGCGAATTTTTACTCCCCGCACTGACCATCCGTCATCTCCGCGATCTGAGAGAGAATCCTGTCTATGCGCCTTTTCGAATCACGAAGATAAATGAGTCCCAGCACCAGGCCGACGATGCCGCCTATGACGCCTCCGATGATCATAGCCCTGGCGAACTCTCCGCCGTTCGTGTAAAGCAGCCGGAAAAAGGCCCCGCACCACACTACAAGCACAGGGATGCTGAAATACAGCAGGCTGCGACAGTCGAACCGCTTGCAGGCGGCCAGGGTTCTGGCCACAGTAAGCACATCCGCGCTCATAACGTCATCCGACACGAACCGACGGGTCCTGTAGAAGGTAATCCCCACGCAGGCCAGCAGGAACACTGCCGTAAGCACCAGGAACCACACCGGGAACACTCCCGTGAAGTAAGCCAGCAGCACGAGCACCGGCACCGCTATGACGGACAGAATGACCACCGTCCACTGGGTGCTGCGCTCCTTCGCATAGTCCTTCTGCATAGCCCTGCGCATTATCTTGTCGCTGATTATCTTCTGCTGCCTGAGTTCGGACTTGAATCCCGAAAGTTCCGCACGCATCTGCTCAAGTTCATCGATATGATTGATCTCTTCCATAATTTCCGATTTTAATTGTTCTGTTTTTTAAGTTGTTCTCTGATGCGGACAAGACGCACTGACACAGCCTTCGCCGACAATCCGAGTATCTCCCCTATCTCGCTGTAGCTTATGTCCTCCAGCCATAGAAGCACTATGGCGCGGTCGAAGGGCTGCAGCCTGCCAATCCTCTCGTGAAGAAGCTTCACCTGCGAATTCTTCTCGTCCGCCTCGTCGAAAAGGGACATATCCATATCGAGCTGCGCATGGGCATATTTGCCGTTCTTGCGCTCCTGCGAGATGCAGGTATTGAGGCAGACGCGGTAAACCCAGCCCCTGACATTGTCCTGCTCCAGCCGGGAATACCCCTTCCAGAGGTTGATAAGGGATTCCTGAAAGAGGTCGGCCACCTCATCCCCGTCTTTGGAGAACATATAGCACACCATATAGATGGTGTCCTTGTTGTCTTCCACGAATTTCTCAAATTGCCGTTTTTCTGTTTCCATTGTCATTCCTGTCCGTTGTTTAGAAACGTTTCTGCCATATAAACGCAGCCACCTGCCAATTTGCTACACCAAACGGTGCGTAAATTCGCCTTTTTTCGCACCAAATGACCAAATTTACAAAAACGGTGCGTAAAACCGCCTTTTTGCGCACAAAACCGGCAACCGGCATAAGAAAAAAGGTGACCGGCGGCCAGACGGCCATCAGTCACCCTGTTCAGTTCCACAGTTCAAGGTATACACTACATCGCAACTTTCACCTCGCCGCTGCGGGACGGCCTGTAAACCCGGCTGCGCGAAGTGGCGTGATCATACACCTTCACGCGCACTGCCCCGCCGGAGGTTCTGTAAACCGTTATGTCAAAATCGCTTCCGAAAGCGCGGCAATGCCTGAGGCTCATCTCGTCCCAGCCCTGCGGCAGAGTCGCGTTCATCGTAAAGGACCTGAACCCGGTAGGCCGGATTCCGAAAAGCCCCTCCGTGAACACCCTGCAATAGAGCCCGCTCTCGGCTGAAAGATGCCTCTGAGACCCTTCCGGCCAGGCTTCCACGGCATAAGGCACGTGTTCGCCCAGAAGGCGTCTGCGCGAATAGTCCTGCAGAAGGGAGAGCGCCTTCGAGGTATTCCCGGTATAGAAAATCCCGCGGAAAGCATAGAGCGTGGCCCTGTCCCAGAACACGTCGCTGCCCTGCTCTGTAAGACAGCCGTTCTCCGTCATAAGTTCCGGGCCCGAAAGCGCGGCCGCAGTGCCCTCCGCGCGGGTTCTGATCCCGGCGATAAGCGGCATGCATATCCACGAGCGCAGAAGCGTGTTGCCCTTATAATACTGATATGTCTCATATCCCGACACCGTGGCGCCGAAATATTTCTCGATATTCTTTTCAAGAGCATTGGCCTGAGCGCGGTACCTTTCTGTCTGCGACTTGCTTATGCCAATCTCCCCTCCCAGATACGCAGCCGAAAGCAGCGCATCGTAATACAGGGTCGAAGTGCACAGATTCGCTTCGCCGCTCTCGAAACGGTTTTCGAGCTCATCGGTATCGGAGCGCACCACTCCATCGGAATTAAGATTCCTGCGGCAGTACTCCAGACACCACTCTATAAGCGGCCAGAGCTGCACGGCCTCGTTCCTGTCAGCACGCTCCAACGCATATCTGCCCGCCCCGTACGCTATCATCGCGGCGTCTCCGCGGTCTCCGCACCCGTTCCAGATGTCCTCGCCCTCGGCGATGATGGAGCTCGGAATCGGAGTGTAGTCGTCATTGATATAGCGCGAGAACAGCATAAAGCTGTTGAACGCCGACTCGTCGCCACCCGCATAGCCGACGAACGGGAAGAACGGGTTGATGTACTCCGCCTGGTCATTGGCCCAGACGGCGGCATAGTAGCTCTCCCCTCCCGGACCGTGCATCAGGCCGCCTTTCGTGCGGTAGATGCTCTCGCACCCGCGGATCTTGGAGAATCGGAACATTTCATTCAGCACACTGTCAGGCGTCTCGAGCACCAGAGACTCCCCGAGCGAAGAGACCAGCGCCTGACGGGCCTGGAATTCGGCCTGGGTATCGGGATGAAGCGGCTGCTCCGCCGCTATGGTTCTGGTGACGGGCTCGCTTCCCTGAAGCAGCGGCGAAGTCACCTCTCCGCCCTCGCGGTATGCCTGATATATGACAGTGAACGTGCGCTCCTCGCCCGGGGCCATCCAACCTGTCCAGGCGCCGTCCAGTTCGGCACGGACCAGATATGCTCCGTCCACTCCGGCATAGCGGTCTGTGGAAGCCACCTGCACAAATTCAGGTATGGTAATCAGGAGATTGTCCCCTGTCACGTTTCTGATGACACACCTCTCGTACACCGCAGGAAGCGTGGTGGACGGGAAGATAGTGCGGGTAAGACGAACGCACGCCGTCTCGGTCTGCCCGGCGCCTACGCCTATGAAGTCATTGGCCTTCGAAAAGAGACTCTGCACCTCGACCAGGCCGTTGATGCGCACCGACTCGGTCTGTTCTTTGATCAGGGACCTGCCGTTCACCGCCAGAAGCGACGGGATGTCGGTGTCGATGCGGAAATTCATCGAAGCGTGCGTGTTGTTCGGAATGGTGCGAAGAAGCGGAAAGACAAGCGACTTCTCACCGTGGAAAGCCCCGCTCTGCTCCACGCCCCATCTGAGCACGCAGGACACCTTCTCCCCGCTCATCTCCAGATGGTCCTCGTGAGGAAGTCCGGTGCGCGCGTCCCATATAATTCCCTGATGGTCAGGCAGTATGCTCCATCTTGTAGACGCTGTCAGGTCGCACTCGGCGTCTTCTCCGGCTGACACGTGTTCGGAATCATCATCTGGCTGTATCTCATACAGACTGTTCGGATTCTCCACCTTGTAGGTCGGAAGCGACGAGTCAACTATCTTCGCGTCAATGCATTCCTTCGAGCCGCCTATGACAGCCCTCTCCAGGAAATCCACCTGCTTGTCCACGGTCTGCGACATATAGCCGGCCACGGCATGATTGTTACCCGGGAAGCGGTAGATCCGCGTCACCCCGCCGGCCTTCTGCGCAGCCGGAAGTATCTGACACGCCCCGCTGAACGAATACGGGCCGTAACTGATCAGATCATAAGGCACCAGCTCGTCCTCATCCCCGTGAAACATCATAATCGGGCACGGGGTCTTCCCGTATGCCAACGGTCCCTCGACCAGCACGGCACCTGCGAAAGCCATCACTCCGCGGTAATTGAACCCTTCCGGAAGGACGGATGCCAATGCGCTGCCGGCGCAGATCTCGTATTCGGCCTGCTGCGCGGTAATGGCGCCGGCGGAAGATCCGGTAAGCACGAGATTCTGCGGGTCAATGCCCAGTTCGGAGCCGCTTTCCAGCAGATAGGCCGTGGCGCTGAACAGATCCTCCACCGCCATATCTATGGCGCGGTCCAGAAGGACGGAGAATTCCTGTGCGCTGACGCCCTTTACGCCCTTCAGGCCAAGCCTGTAGTCTATGGATATCATCCTGTAGCCCAGCGAGTTCATCTGCCTGAACCAGGGACGCAGCCACTCCTGGGTGCGGTCGCCTTCGGCAAATCCTCCCCCGAAGATATGGATGAGAGTCGGCTTGTCCGTCTGCACGGCAGGCTCGTAAATGTCCATACACAGACTCTGCCCGTCCTTTTCGGCGTAACGCAGGGTCCTGTCAGGCTCCCGGGAGCCGCTTTGAGCAAAAAGCGACACTGCCGAAAGAATCGACAGCATCGCAGCAGTAATAAACCTTTTATAATACATCTACGTAACTAGCTTTGGAAGAAATACGGATTAGGTGAATCCACAACTTTTATTCCGCTCTGATCGTTCACCTTCACGCAGTTGTGTATGCTGATGGTAGCATCTGGCTGCCAGAGGGAGAAATCGTTCCCCGTGATGTTCACCTCGCCGCAGAACTGCACGTCTATGACGGACAGTTCAGGGAAGAGAGGAGCGTAAGTCCTGGAATCTATGAACTTGTTGTTCTTTATGTCCAGCGACCTGACGCTGAGCGCATAGATTATCTGGTTGTCGAACGTGCGGACCGTGTTCCCTTCGAACACTATGCGGTCGTGATAGAAAAAGTCGTTGGTCCTGGCGTCCTTCGGGATGATAGGGTCTATCTGAAGGATGGCCTGAGGCTCGCGGCCGTTGATGGCCAGGTCGGTAAAGTTGTTGTTACGGATGACCACGTTGCGGGTGTTGCCTGACTCGAACCAGTAATTGGCATCACCGCAGATGCGTATGCCGGCCATCATGGAACCGAAATCGCAGTTCTCGATGAGCACGTCTCCCGGAGTGGAGATCAGAAGGCTGCGGGCCCTGTTGTAGCGTACCGTGCAGTTGCGGATGATGACATCGGCCACACGGCCGGTGTTCTCCACGGCGTAGCGCGTCGGATCGGCGAGGATGCCGTCGATGTCCCTGTCCACGCTCATAACGTAACAGCATCTGTCTGACTTGTCGATGGATACGAGCTTTACCTCAGCCACAGGCTGAAGCGAAGTCTTGTCCACGAAACGGAGCACGTCACCTGCATCGGCGAAATGGTTGCCCTCCTGCTGGAAATGTCCGAACGTGGCGGTGAACGTACGGGCGTCCACCAGACTGTTAACCTTCATATACACGCCGTGAATGTTCGTGGCGTCGTCGAGCATACTCTCGAACCAGCTGTCCTTCAGCACGATCACGCCCTTGCAGTCCACAAAATGCGTGGCGTCGGCCGATGATGTGATCATACGCGGATTGCCCTCGTGCTGGGCAGTGGAGAAGCCCGATACCGTTATGTTCTCGGAATATTCGGCCATCAGGGCCATGGCGCCGCTCCTGTACACGTGCACGTCCCTGACCTCTATGTCCTTGCTGGACAGAAGCGCAATGCCCGGATATGAACGGTTCAGCTGCATAGGTCCCTTGTCGTCCCAGATGCTTCCGACAGGAGGCACGTCACGTGCGCTGAGCCTGGTGAATTCCACTATGCCAGGCTCTATCTCGCGTGCGCCCATCTCGCCTGACCAGTAACCGTGGTCATAAGCCGAAGTGTCGTACCACGGACGGCGGGTAGCGGGGTTGAACACGATGCTTTCGCCCATAGGATATTCCCAGTCGTATCCGCCGAAGAAGAGCCTGTCCCCTTCGATGCGGTATTTGTTGTCCGGGAAGACCCTGACCGTGAAGCTGCGCTTGACGGCGTCATTGGACAGGACCTCGCCCTCGAAAGTCCACGGATAGTCGTAATCGATGCTGATTCCGCTGATCTTCACCTTCTCGGAGTTCTTCACTGCGAAAGGAACTATCCTGCCGTGGAACATGAAGTCGGTCTGGCTGCCTTCCACGCTGACATTTTTCATGTCGCGGATGAAGAAGGCGATCTTTCTGTCGCCGCTGCAGTTGTTCGACAGCGTAAGAAAATCCTCAGCCGCGCCTTCAGGGAAGAAATTGTACTCCCCCTTTTCGAAACGAAGGGTGACATTTCCATCCGGATGGGCTTCCAGAATCTCGCGCACCACCGGAGTGTAGTCCTTTACCGAAGCGTCATACTTTACGGTGACGCTCTCGGCTGAAGAGCATCCGGCAAACATCAGAGCACCTGCAGCCAGAAGGCCTATAGTTTTAAGTATATTTTTTATCATCAGTCTTTTATGAATTTAATGTTACAGTATGCGAGTTCACGCACACCCAGATCATCCTGGTTGTGTGACCAGTAGATCTTCACCGTCTCGCCGCCCGTCAGGTCTCCGTCCTCACCTATGAGGTTAGGATACCACGCAGGGGTGGAGCCTGACCCGAGGATCCTCTTGGGCGAAGTCCAGTGCGTACCGTCCTCGCTGTAGGTGATGAACACCCTCTTGGTCCAGGTGGCGTACACCATCACCCATTTCTCCAGGTAGGTGTTCCACATTACGGAAGGATTGGCCCCGGTGGCCAGGGTAAGGTTCTCGATGGCTATGTTCTCTCCGCCAAGTCCGGTGGAAGGGTCGCAGGCCTCTATGGTGAAGTCGCTGCCGTCCCATTTCTTCCATGTGCCCGGAGCGCCGTTAACATCGCTGGAAGCGGCCATGCAGAGAGTATTGGCCCCCGTATCAACTTTTGCCTGATAATAGCAGATGTAGCGCGAATTGGCAGAATCCCAGACCACGCAGCCGTCGCCGAGTCCGGTCCACTCAGGGCTTTCAGGCTTGGCCGTCGGATCGGTGATGATGTGCTGAGGGTCGCGCCAGGTAGCGCCGTAATCGTCAGAATATGCCACTCCGATGGACTTGTGCGCGGTTCCGCTGGCATCCCAGTGGCTCTCCGCGTGGAAGAAGCCCACATAATGGCCGGCCTCGTCCAGAGGGAAGATGCCGATGAACCACGAACCGCCGTCATTGAAGCCGTCGATGCGCACGAACTCCTTGCCCCAGACCTTGCTGTCGGCTGTAAGCTTGCCAATCTGGTCCTCCGGATACGGAGTGTCGCCCACGGTAAGGGCGTCTGTGGCCTCGGCCCAGAAGAGCTGCCACTGATTTCCCTTCTTCACGGGAACTATCTTTCCGTCAGGCCAATAGCCCTTCATAAACACGTCACTGCCCTGCTCGACTGTTTTAGTCTGTCCGATAGCGCAGCCGGCGCCTTCGATCTCGGTATAGGTGTCCGCAGGTTCCGGATCCGGCTCGGGGTCGGCCGTCTGATTGTGCCACTTGCAGGTGTCAGGGTCAGGTGTAGGCACCCATTCCCTGCTGCAGGAAGTTCCCGCGAGCACCAGAAATGCAAGGGCGAGTATGCTCATATTCTTTATTTCCATAATGGATTCTGAGTTATGGCGCCGTTGGAAGCGTCGATTACTGACTGAGGAATAGGGAAAATGCTGTGCTTGTCCTTGCAGTTTTCACGGACCACGTCATAATAAGGCTTGAACTTGTCGTCGTTTCCCACTGACCGGAAGGCCTCCTGCAGTTTGCCGAAACGCACGAGGTCAGCCCATCTGTGGCCTTCGAAGCAAAGCTCCAGGCTTCTTTCCTTAAGGATCACCTCATCGAATTCGGTGCCCGAAGACATAGGAAGATCCACGCTGGAGTCCGGAGTGAAGATGTCCTTGCCGTAGCCGCGGCGGCGTACCTGGTTCACACATTCAAGAGACTCCGCCGTAGGAGCGCCGTAGGCACGGTTCTCGGCTTCGGCATACATCAGGAGCACGTCAGCGTAGCGGATGATAGGGAAATTGATGTTGTTGCACCAGTTGGCCCAGCTGTCGCCGCGCTCTGACTTGTCTATAGGATGACGGAACTTGTACACCCAGTAGTTGCCTTCATAGTCCGGGTCCCCCATAACCATCTCGGCCTTGCCGCTCTTGTTCACGGCTATGTGGCCGCCGTTGTTCACGGCTCCGCGGCGGAGATCGTTCTCGTCGAACTTGTCATACATCTCCTTGTAGGTGCGGACCTGTGCCCAGTAGGCGTTCTGCTCGTGAGGAACTCCGTCTATGGTGCCGACCTGGCCGCCGTAAAGGGAATTGCTGACGGTGTTGTCGAACTCCACATCGAAGATGTATTCGCTGTTATGCTCGTGCTTGCCGTCGAACTGGGAGAAATAATCCTCCACCAGTGCGTATTTACCGCTGTCTATCACGGTCTTGCAGGCTTCGGCAGCCTTGGCTGCGGCGGTGGCGTCCTTGAGAGGTTCGCCCGACATCTGCAGGTATGCCCTGGCCTTGAGGGCCGTGGCGGCATATTTGGTGGCGTGACCTACGGTGTTGGTTACAGGAAGAAGCTCCTCCGCCGTCTCATAATCGGAAATGACCTGCGCATAGACTTCGCTCAGAGGCTTCTTCTCGGTGTCAAGCCTGGATATGTCGGTGGTCTCGGAGAGCACGAGCGGCACCTCGCCGTAGTAGCGGGCGAGCTGGAAGTAGAACCAGGCGCGCAGGAAATGCGCCTCGCCCAGGATCCTGCTTCTGTCCTCGTCGGACACCTCGCTGCCGGTGTAGGCGTTCATGCGGTCGATGACGACATTGGCACGCTGGATGCCCAGGTACTGCATGAACCACACCTTCTCCACGAAGATGCTTTCAGGGGTGTAAGTGTAGTTGCCGATGAGGTCCTCACCGTTGTTGCCGGATGACACGTAGGCCTCGTCGGTTCCTATCCTTCCCCAGTACATAAATCCGGTGAAATAGTTCCCGTAACGGTGCTGCGCGTCCCATTCGACAGATGTGAAGGTATAGTACACACCCGTAAGGGCCATATCGAAGTCGGCGGTATTCTTGAAGAAATTGTTCGTGGTGATGTTGCTCTCCACTGTGGTCTCGAGGAAATTGCAGGAAGCAAGCGCAGACGCGCACACGAGAGCGGCAATAATTCTTTTAGCTTTCATAATCCTTTATCTCCTATCTGAATGAAACGTTTACACCGAGCGTGAAGGTTCTCGCGTGAGGGAAGTTGCCGTAATCGAATCCCTGCGACAGGATAGCCGATGCGCTGTTCTGGCTGATACCCACTTCAGGGTCGTATCCGGAGTACTTCGTGAAGGTGTAGATATTGTCAGCCGACAGGTACACCTTGAGGTTCTCCAGGTGCTTTGTCTTCGAAACGATCCTGCCCGGAACGGTATAGGTAAGTCTGGCTGAAGAGAACCTCAGATAAGAGGCGTCCTCCACGAAGGCCGACGATACCATATTCTTCGGTATCTGCGCGTAATATCTTGAGGACTGGTTGTCCACGGTCCATCTCCTGTTCCAGTAAGCCGTCTGGTTCGAGCCGTCGCCGCTGTAGAATGCGATGGCGGCGTAATTGGCATTGTAGAGGTCGTTGCCCAGCGAATACTGGAATCCGAGGTAGAGGTTGAACGACTTCCAGTTGAGGGTGGTCGAGAACGCGCCATAGTACTTCGGAAGGAAGTTTCCTATCACTTCACGGTCGTTGTCGTCGATCTTGCCGTCGCCGTTCTTGTCCCAGAGCTTGAGGGATCCCGGCTGCTCGCCCACACCCTGGCTCGGAACGCCGTCCTTGAGCGAGTAGATGTAGGTTCCCGGCTTCGAAGTGCTCTCGGTGGCGGTGAACTCGTCGAGCTGATACAGGCCAATGGCCCTGTAACCGTAGATCTCGCCTACCGAACCGCCCTCCTCCAGGATGACGGCCTGCTGCCCGCCCAGACAGGTGATTCCGAGGTAGATCGGAGCGCCGTTCTGGCCAAGTTTGAGGATCTTCGAGTTGTTGTGCGAGATATTGGCATTCATAGTCCACTGGAAATCGCGGGTATCTATGATGGTGGCGTTCATCGACAGCTCTATACCGGTGTTACGGATGCTGCCTATGTTCTGCCAGGCCTTGGTGTAGCCGGAGATGTTGAGCACCGGAGCCTCGAGAAGCAGGTCGCGGGTGGTCTTGTTGTAGAGGTCCATATCTATGTGGAGCCTCTCGTCCAGCACCCCGAACTCGAGTCCGAGGTTGTATTCGAGGGTCTTCTCCCAGGTAAGGTTCTCATTGGCCAGGGTCACAGGCGACTGGCCTATGCTGATGCCCGTTCCGAAGGCCGTGGAAGTGGTGTAAAGCTGTGCGTATGAGCCGGATGTAGGCACGTTCGAGTTGCCGACCTCGCCGAGCGAAGCACGAAGCTTGAGCGTGCTGATGGAGTCGTTGTACTTGAGGAACTCCTCCTGCTTGGCATTCCAGGCGAAGGCGCCGGAGAAGAACGAACCCCATTTGTTCTTGAGGAATGCAGATGTGCCGTCACGGCGGAAGGTGAATGTGCCGATGTAGCGGTCATCGTAAGCGTAGTTGCCGCGGAAGATGAACGAGAGCATTGAACTCTTGCTGGTGTTCGAATAGGAATGGAAGTCCTTCGCGAGCGAAAGGTTGTTGTAGCCGAGGGACTCGTTGCTGAAGGAAGATGCCTCCGTGGCGTTATAGTAATATCTGGAGCCCTGCTCGGTCACGCCGGCCATAAGGTTGACCCTGTGGACGTCATTGAAGGTCGGGGACCAGGTAAGAGTGTTCTCGTTGATCCATCCGAAGCTGGAAACATTGGCCATAATGGCCTGTCCGTTATACAGATAGCCGCGCGGAGTGGTGGTCGGATAGAACTGCTTGTCGGCCATCGCGTAGTCGTCGAACCCGGCGGTCACCTTAAGGGTGAGGTCGTCGAGGATGTCGTACTGCGCATAGGAGTTCGCGATGGTGCGGCTGAGTATCTTCTTCATCTTTATGTCGTTGGCCATCGTGACAGGGTTCTGCTTGTTGCCTTCGTTGTAGGCGTTGATCATGTACTGCTCCACCCCGGCCCTGCGGAAAAGGGTCTGGGTCTCGGTGTCGGTCAGGTCGAACGGCTGGGTGAGCAGGGCGCTCATTATGGTTCCGACCGCAGTTCCGTCACCGCCCGAGGTAGGCACGCCGTCATCGACGATGCGGCTGTAGTTGATGTCCACGCCGACCTTGAACCTGTCGGTGAACTTGTGGTCGATGTTGGCCTTGGCCGTAAGTTTCTGCCAATTGGTGCAGATGACGATGGACTCGTTCTGCATATATGAGGCGCTGACCAGGAAATTGGTCTTGTCGTTGGAGTTCTGAATCGAGAGGTTGTGGTTCTGGATGAAACCCGTGCGGTATATCTGATCCTGCCAGTCTATGCTCTTGATTCTGTCATAGTCGAAGTTTCGAAGGTTCCCCGCCGCGTCGCTGAAGAGCAGATACGAAGGGTTGAGGGTGTTCATCAATGACGCATAACCCTTGAAATCAAGCATATCGTAGGTGTGCGGGATGTTCTGCACACTCGCATAGCCGTTATACTGTATGCGTCCCGAAGACGCCTTGCCCTTCTTCGTGGTGATCATTATGACGCCGTTCGCGCCGCGGTTACCGTAGATGGCCGTGGAAGATGCGTCCTTGAGGACCTCTATGCTGGCGATGTCCTCGGTGTTGATCATCGCGAGGGAACTCATCTGTGAATCGAGCCCGGACATACCCAGTCCGGATGAAGTGGATACGTCTCCCAGAGGGAATCCGTCCACGACTATAAGCGGAGAAGTGGAACCGGACAGGGATGAGGCGCCGCGGATGAGCATCTTCGAAGCCGCGCCAGGCTGGCCGCTGGTGGAAGACACCATAAGACCTGCCACGCCGCCCTTCAGAGCGTCATCCACAGAGAAAAGCACCTGGTTTTTAAGATTGTCCGAACTGATGGACGCTACGGATCCGGTAAGATCCTGACGGCGTGCCGTACCGTAGCCTATGACCACGGCGTTGGCCAGCATATCGGCGTCCGATTCGAGTACGAAATCGATGACGGATTTACCTGAAACGGCCTTTTCGCAATCCTGGTAGCCCAGGAATGCGGCTACCAGAATCACGTCTGAAGATTTTACGCTTATGCTGTATTTTCCGTCATCATCTGTTGTGGTCCCGTACTGCGTGCCCTTCTGGTACACATTGGCCCACGGAATAGGGTCTCCGTGACTGTCCGTCACCCGGCCGGTGACTGTCTGCTGTGCAAATGCATAGCTTCCGCTAATCACAAGAAGTGAAAGCAAGAAAAACAGGCGTTTCATTAGTTGCTGAGAATTACTTTTCTATAAGGTTGATCTGTACTTCGTCAATATAAACGGTGGCTCCTACGCCGGAGAGACCCATACAGAGGTAGCAGTTGTGGTAAACCTTTCCTGCTTCTCCGTCAGGAGTGAACTCGAACGAATACTTGGTCCAGCCTTCGGTCAGGAGGTTCTGGATATCGTAGCTGCCGTCTTCCTTTGTGCTGACGGTGGTGATGGCGTTGGAGTAAAGATTGGTCTGTGCGCTTACCTCGAAGCTTCCTCCGATGTATTCCTCCCAGTAGGTAGCGGCTGCAAGTCCGCGGAGAGGGTCGTTGAGCCAGTCAGGTACATATGAGAACACGTTGAACCAGTAGCAGGCTGCAGTGCCGTCAGCCTTGAGCCAGAATGAGATCTCGTAGGTCTTTCCTGCCTCGAGGGTGGCGTTGGTAGGCCAGCTGTTGCGGTGTGCGAACTCGTAGATGTCAGAACCGTTGACGATAGCCGAGATGTCAAGCTTGAGAGCCTTGGCTGTTCCGTTGGCGCCGCCGTCAACTATGGTCATAGACTCAGGATGCTCTCCCGCAGCTGAATCCTCCGGGAACTTGACCCAGGTGTACCACGCGAGATTGGTCTCGCCGTATTCGAATCCGTAAACGTCGAACTTGTCCTCGTCCAGAACTTTGAGAAGAGGATAGTTGCCGGCGACAAGGGAAGTTGAAAGGTTGAGCTTGGCTCCGTCAAAGGCGCGTACGACCTCGCAGGTGACGGTTACATTGTTGATCTGGTCGTTCCATACCACCTTAGGTGAAGCCTCGGTGGAAGTGGCAGGTGTAGCTCCCGGGAATGACCACGCGTAGGTAACGTCTCCGCCTGCGGCGTTCTTGAAGTCAGCGAGAGAGAAGGTGATCTCGGTTCCCTTGGCTGCGCATCCGTGCTCGGTAAGGCCCGCTGCGGCGATGGTGGCTGAGAACACATCCTTTACATCTACGGTCTTCGTAATCTCGTCCTTCGTTCCGTCAGCATAGTTGACGGTAAGGGTGACGGCCTTGGAACCGGCCTTTGAGAACACTACGTCCACGATGGCCTCGGATGAGGTGGCAGGTGTGGCGTCCTCGAATGTCCAGGTGCGTGAATCCACATTGATGGAGAGGTCCTCTACCGTAACAGTCTCCCCTACGATAGCCTCGGTAGGGATGGAATAGGCGAAGTCCTTGTCGATAGCCTTTTCCTTCTCACTGCAGGAAACGGCTGCGAACATGCTGCATACGGCAGCGGCGAATAAAAATGATCTTTTCATAAAGATTGGTATTAGTAAATTAAAAACTTCGTGTCATAAAGACGTGCGGCCGAAGCGTACTTCGTACCGCCGTCCGCAGCAAATGTATGCAATAAGGCACGAAACAGGCATTTACAAATCGTTCATAGTTTCGCACTTTTAAAATAAAGTGCAGAAGTCTAGCCTTTGTAGTCTTTCGGAAGCACGCCGAATTCGGCGAAGAAGATCTTGGAGAAATAGGATATGTTGTTGAATCCCACGGCGTTCATAACCTGGGTAACAGTCATCCCGGATCCGGAAGACAGAAGCTGGGCCGCACGCTTGAGCCTGATGCTGCGAACGAACTGTATGGCCGACATCCCCGTAATGGACTTGATTTTCCTGTAAAGCTGAGGGCGGGAATAACCCACGTTCACACACAGTTCATCCACTCCGTAGTCCGTCTCGCCCATATGCTGCTCTATGTCATCGATCAGGCTCTGTATGAATTTCGAATCCATAGGGGTGGCGGTGACGGCCGAAGGCTCTATGTTCACTTCGGTTCTGAAAGCCTGCCTCATACATTCCCTCTGTCCTATCAAATTGTCTATGCGTGAGAACAACAGCTCAGAATGAAACGGTTTTGTTATATAGTCGTCAGCCATCATCTGATAGCCTTCCATCTTGTAGATCGGCAGGTCGCGGGCCGACAGGAGGATGACCGGGATGTGCGAAGTGACCTTGTTTTCCTTTATGCGGCGGCAGAGCTCCAGTCCGTTGGCCTTCGGCATCACCACATCGGTCAGCATGAGGTCCGGCTGCTCGGTAACGGTCCTGTCATAGCCCTCTTCACCGTCCGCGGCGGTGATCACGTTGTATCTGGCGGACAGAAGCTGGGCGAGATATTCGCGAAGCTCGGCGTTGTCATCGACCACCAGCACCAGATGCTCCCTCTCGGCACCGCTCCTGGCGCCTTCGGTTCCGGCCGGCAGGAATTCCGTAAGCGGGTCGTAATTGGAGATATGGTCGCTGTTCTCGTAGTTGCGGTCTATGTCTTCAGGCTTGAACTGAGCGCACCCGTAAGGCAGCAGCACGTAGAATGTGGTCACTCCGCCCGGCACGGACTCCGCCCAGATCTTCCCGGAATGCGAAAGCACGGACGATTTGCTGATAGCCAGACCTATGCCCATTCCGCCGCGGTCGTTGTTCCGGCCCTGGCGGAAACGGTCGAACACGTAAGGCAGGTCCTCCGGCAGGATGCCGATTCCGAGGTTCGAAACGCTCAGCAGCGCCCCGTCGGCGGTGTCCTTGAGGGAGATGTCGATCTTGCCCCCGCGTTCCGGCGAATACTTTATGGCATTGGACATCAGGTTGAGCACCACCTTCTCCATACTGTCCTTGTCTATGAACAGCTTGTGCGGCAGTTCCTGAATGTCCATATTGAACTCATAGCTGCGGGACTTGGCCAGCGGCTGGAACAGAAGACAGATCTCCTGAACGAAACGCGCGAAATCCACCTCCACCACGTGCAGACGCACCTGTCCGTTGTCAGATTTGCGAAGATCCGTCACGCTCTCTATGTGCTTCTGCAGAATCTTCACGCTCTTTTCCACCAGATGCAGCCGGCTAAGCGTCCCCTTTCCGAGGTTCGGATTGCTGAGCAGTTCCTCGACCGGCGTGCTTATGAGGGTGAGCGGAGTGCGGATTTCGTGCATAAAGTCCGTATGGAACTTCAGCTCCTTCTCGTTGCGCTCCCGCTGCTCCTCCTTCAGTTTCTCCTCCAGATCCAGCCTGTGCTTCTTCTCCGAACGCTTTTTCAGTATGATTATCAGACCGATCACGGCCGCGAGAATCAGCACCGCGTAACAGATCCCGGCCACAGGCGAAGCGTACCACGGCGGAAGGATTCTTACCGGAATGCTTGCCGGAGCCTCGCACCACACCCCGTCGCTGTTCGACCCGTACACACAGAAAGTGTAGCTGCCAGGACGCAGGTTCGAATACACTGCCACGGCGTTTTTCCCGTCAGTGTAATGCCACGCGTCGTCCCAGCCCCTGAGCATATACCTGTACCGGTTCTTCTCCGGAAGGCTGTAATGCATGGAAGAGAAGCGTATCGACAGGTTGTTCATCGAATGCGGAAGCCGCAGGGACCCGGACTGTACGGATACCGTCTCACCGTTCACCGCCACACCGGTAATCCTGACCCTGGGCGCTATGGCATTGTCTCTTATGTCATCCGGAGAGAAGAGATTGAATCCGTTCACTCCTCCGAACGCCATCCTGCCGTCTGAAAAAGCGGCCGCATCCCATATCTTGAACGAATTGCTCTGCAGTCCGTCCTTTCTGGTGAACACCCTCACCGCCCCGGTCTTGGGATTGAACCTCGTGATACCGAACCCTCCCAGCCAGAAATTCCCGTTCCTGTCTTCCAGAACGGACTCGAACTCATTGTTCACGAACTCCGGACAGGTGGTCTTGTTGTAGATTCTGAACTCCGGCGCAGGCCCGTCCTCTGTCAGCTTGGCCAGGCCAAGTCCCAGGACAGAAACCCACAGGCTGTCGTCGGCGTCACGATGGATGAACGACACGAACTCCCCCGCGCTGTCCTCCGAGCGCACATGGATGCGGTCGATCCCGGCGATGCTCCCGTCCTGCGAGCACCTGATGCGGTTAAGGCTCGCCCTGGTGCCCACCCAGACGGTAGAGCCGTCTATAAGTATATCGGTAGTAAAATCGTCGCTCAGCGAATTGGCATCCTTCGAAGAATGAGCGATATTGGCCCACTCCCCTTTGTTCGTGCCCGAACGCCATACTCCGGACGCGGTGGTGATCCACATCCTACCGAAACTGTCACAGGCCAATTTGTACACGCTGAGCGTGCGTGGAAGCCCGCTGACGGCCGAAAGCCCGAACGGACGGCCGCTAACGCACTTTTCCACTTCGGAGCGTCTGACCACAGCCACGCCGTTATCCCACGAGCCAAGCCAGATGTTGCCCTCCGAATCCTCGTAGATGGCGGAAACCGGCATCGAGCGGAAACGCGCCAGCGAACTGCTGTGAACCCTGCGAAGGACATTGCCGTCCAGCACCGCCAGACATCCGTCACGGGACGAGGTCCATAGCCTGTCGTGACTGTCCACGAACATAGTGACTACCTGATGGCCGTTGTCAGGGAACGGGTCCCAAAGCCCGAAGGCACGGCCGGTGGCCGTACTGCGGAAGCACCCGCTGCCGTTCGTGCCTATCCACAGCACATCCGAACTGTCGCAGAAGATCGTGGAGACCTCTATCTCGGAGCCGCGCGAAAGCGAATTCCACGGAATTATATCGCCGGTAAGCCGGCACTGCCTGTCGTATTTCAGAATGCCGTTACGGGCCGTGCCCACCACGAATCCGTCTCCGTCGCCGCCAAGAAACGCGCTTCTGGAATCCAGCCTGTTTATCTGACGGACAGTTTCGCGGCGAACATCATAGATATATGTGCCCTGATATGAAGTGACGAGTATCTCCGTGTCCGAAAGCTTTAGAAAATCCGTGGCGAATATCCCCTCGCAGACCATTCTGAGACCTTCCTGAACACTGAATACCCCTATTCCGCGGCCGATTCCCACCAGAATGTCGTCTCCATCCAAAGTGCAGCCCGAGAGGCATAGGTCCCCGAAAGACCAGGAGGAGACGTTGTATCCGTTCTGATCCTTTCTTATCTGCGAGATGCCGGAATTGGTGCAGGCCCACACGGACTGGCCGTCAGAAGAGGCGAATATGGAATTGACGCAGTTGCTCGCCACATCGAGCGTAGTGATGAACCTGTCCGCCGCGGTGTCGTATATGGTAAGTCCTCCGTTCTCGGTACCCACATACAGGAGCTCTCCCGCCAGACACAGCGAACGTATCCTGGAGCTTCTCAGAATGGAGCTGGACATATCCCAGGAATCCAGCACGTTGCCGTCGTAGCGGCAAAGTCCGGAATAGGTTCCTATCCAGATATACCCGTCACCATCCTGCACTATGGAGGACACGTCGGTATGCGGAAGCCCCTCGTCTATAGACAGCTGCGCCATATATGAACAGGACTGGGCGCCCGCCGGCAGAACCGCCGACAGCGCGACCGCTACGCTCAAAACTCCCCTGAAAAGACTCTTCATCACCCTCTTTCATAATCCCTGCCCCCTGCGGGAAAAGGATTGTCTGCGAAACAATTACTCAAGTTTCGCAAGTATTAAATTTTATATGTTTTTCGCATGCGAAACTTTAATCAATTTACACGAACAAAATTAGCGCAATTTTCACGTATATTATAAAAAAAGTGTACTTTTGCGCCTGCAAAATACACTTTTTATGAAGAAATTTATTTCATTGCTCGCGCTGGCCTTTGCGCTGGTTTCCTGCGGCACTACCCGCTCGGTAGGTTACGCTCCGAAACTTTTCAGTCAGGATGACTGTTCAGTCGATTTTTCCGTTCTCACCGAAGGCAGCGACCTTTTCATCGTAGTCACCCTGTCTTCCGAGGAGATCACCTACTCCCAGAATCCTGTAATGAAACTCAGGACCTTTGACGGAGACGTTCTCGAACTTCCGGGAACAGGCGTCAACGCGCATCCTTCAGATGACCACGCCGTAATCGACGGAAAGCCCATCACCACGCACCAGCTCAAATCCATCGCCCAGTTCCAGATTACCGAAGACCAGGTGGAACTTCTCAAGAGCGGTGTCAAGAAGATCCGTCTTTCCACCGTCCCTATCGTCCACGAGAAGACTTTCAGACGCGATGAGATCGGCAAGTGGCTTTACAAACAGCTTCGCCAGGCCGACGACTTCTAGTCGTCCGACTCCGCCATCTTCAAGGCCTCGCTGAGGGCCAGTTTACCGTTGAAACACATCAGAGCGCCATCGTCCGGGCTGAATATTATGAAGTCCTGCACGGTGGCGCCGTCGTCAAGCACCTTCCCGTACATCCTGACCAGTTCGCCGTCGTCCGTGGACTCCATTATAAGATCCACATTTTTTGAGAGGATCTCCTCGGCGCGGGCGTTGAACCTGGCCCTGTCCTTCTCTGACGCATCCTCGTAATCGACCATAAGCATACCCTTGACGCCGTTCATTACGGCGAAAGCGGACTTCATCTCGGCGGCATCCGACTCGTCCATTTCCAGATCCTCCCTGGAGGCGGACTTCATCGCAAGCTTCATCACATCCATCATAAGGCCGCCCACCTTCAGGACTTCGAAACCCTCGACCTTGTCGAAGCTTCCGGCCAATTTGGCGAGCTGCGAATATGTACTGCTCCTCGCACTAAGGCATACAGTGCCGAGCAGCACTGCCATGCAGATACTTACAAATCTTTTCATCTCACTACCTGTCAATCAGTTTGCCCACCTTGTCCTTCTCGATGCTGCCGTCTATGCACATGAAGGTGACTTCGTCCTCTTCATATGTCAGCAGAACCAGGCTCTTTATGATATCCCCTTCGCAGACGGTATAGATCTGCACCTGTTCGCCTTCTTCATTGGCCTCCATCATAAGCTCATATTCGCCTTTCTCGACCAGAGACTTCACCTCGCCGCCCAGTTTTTTCGCCAGCTTGGCATTACCCTCTATCTCGATGACATAGAATCCTGTCAGCGATTTGATGGCGTCCAGCCCCTCCTCTTCCACTTCCGGGAGTCTTCCCATCATCGAAAACATTGATGGAGAGATATATACGGCTGACACGCCTTTTTCTCCCGAATATCTGCTGTAAATGTCCTTTACGCTGTTCTGTGCGAACAGACTTACCGATGCGAGCATAAGAGCCGCCGCTAAAATTATTCTTTTCATAATGCAAATTATTTATTATCAAACACTTTTCCGACCTTGTGAAGCTGGGCTCCGGATTTGCGCGCCAATTCTTCGCCCCTCTCCATACGGTCACTTATCATCTTCAACGATTTTTCCATCTGTGCGTAAGCCAGTTCAGGACTCTCGAACGTATCCACCGGTTCGACCTCCATTTGCTGAGGGGCCAATGCCCAGATGAACACTCCCACAGCCACGGCCGCCGCTGCGAATGCCCAGGCCATCCTGCGCCGCAGAGTCCTGCGGGCCAGACTCATCTGGGTGCGGGCGTTCTGCTCGCTGATGCCCGTCTGAGCCGTAATGTCCTCGTAGCTGCATCCGTCCAGAGCCTTTTTCACCAGCACGCTCTTCTGCCCATCCGGAAGTTTCTCCACTTCCGCCATCGTGGCCGCGAGCTGTTCCTTCAGGGCCAATCTCTCCTCTATTCCCGGCTGCTCCTCCGCCAGATCGGCGGGCATCTGCGTGCCGTTCCTGTTTTCGGCGCTCTTCAGCCTGTCCAGGCACTGGCGCTTGATTACGGAATTGCAATACGACTTCGGGGACTCTATCCCGGAAAGGCTGTCCCTTCTGTTCCAGAGCTTTACATACAGGTCCTGCACCATGTCCTCCGCATCGTCGCGGGAAGACAGGAGCGAGGCGGCATAATCCACCAGCGAGTCTCTGAATCCTAAAAAATCTTCGTATTGCATAATTGTCCCCTGACCAAAATCCGTTTTACTTTCTGCAGCGCGCCGTCCGGCCTCCGCCGTTCCCGCGCTTACACATTAAAGACGACAAAGTACGAAAAATGTTAAGACAAAAATAGCGCTTTTTCATATCTTTGCAGCCTATGGCTCCAAATGTCCGGAAAACTCTCAAGATTACGGCCTCCTTCGCGCTCGCCGGAGTGCTGATATACTTTTCGTTCAGAGGGATAGATTGGCCTGTATTCCTGCAGGGCCTTAAGGACACCCGGTGGGGATGGATACTGGTATTCGTGCTCACCGCGATCGCCGCGCTTCTGTTCAGGGCGCTCTGCTGGCAGGCGATGATAAAGCCTCTCGATCCGGGCATCAGCCTTCACCGCATCTGGAGCGCGAACAATGTCGGCAACCTTACGAATGCCGTAATCCCGGCATCGGGAGAACTGGTGCGCTGCGCCTATGTGGCAGGAGAAAAGGCCGGGTACGACGCCGTTCTGGGCACGGAACTCATGGAGCGCATCTGGGACACATTGGCCATCACGCTGCTGGCCGTCATAGCGATAATCACAGGAAGCGAGTCCATCTCGAAGTTCTTCTCCGAGCACATCTGGGGACCGTTGGCATCGAACACGCCGCTGCTCGTCTGGACAGGAGTGGGGATCCTCGCCGTGGTGCTGTTCATCGTGCTGGCCTTCAGGCTTAAGGACAGATACCGGCTTATGGGCACCGT
>CAVBDE010000027.1:0-19641 GCA_963594055.1 Anaerovoracaceae bacterium
GCCTGCCGCTAGCGTTCATCCTGAGCCAGGATCAAACTCTTCTTTGTATATTTCTATTTCTCTAAGCTTGCTCCTGACGCTCTAATTTCTAAAGAAATTAACGCTCTCGATTAAATTTTTCTTGAATTCTCTCGGTACTTGCTTGTACTTATCTTTATCAGTCTTTTCAATGAACTTGTCAATTTGCTCCGCTTTTTTCAAGCGGGTTGCAAAGGTAGAAATAATTTTTGAACTGCCAAAAATTTATTTCAATTTTTTCTACATTTTTTCGAACTTCCATTCGAAAAGGGCGTAAAAAATCCCGTTCGTTTCAAACGGGATTACAAAGGTAGTAATTATATTTGATTATGCAATATTTTTTAAGAAAATTTTAAAAAATTTGCATTACTCAAATCTCACAATTACATCATTCCACCGGCCTGTGCAGGCGCAGCTGCCTCAGGTTCAGGGATATCCACGATACCGCATTCGGTAGTCAGGAACATGCCCGCAACTGACGCTGCGTTCTCCAGAGCGACACGCGCAACCTTGGTAGGGTCGATGACGCCGGCCTCATACATGTTCACGAACTCGCCGGTACGTGCATTGTAGCCGAAGTCGTCCTTGCCTTCCTTGATCTTCTGGATAATCACGCTGCCGTCCACACCGGCATTCTGGGCGATCTGACGGAGAGGTTCCTCGATGGCCTTGGCCACGATACGGATACCTGTGGTCTCGTCCTCGTTCTCTCCCTTGAGCTTGTCAAGAGCGGAGATGGCGCGGATGTAAGCCACACCGCCGCCCGGAAGATAACCTTCCTCCACTGCAGCACGGGTAGCGTTCAGTGCGTCCTCCACCCTGTCCTTCTTCTCCTTCATCTCGACCTCGGTGGTAGCGCCTACATAGAGGACAGCCACGCCGCCTGAGAGTTTTCCGAGACGCTCCTTGAGCTTCTCCTTGTCATATTCGCTGGTAGCGACTGCGATCTGGGAGCGGATAAGTTTGACACGGTCCTCGATATCCTCCTTCTTTCCGGCACCGCCCACGATGGTGGTATTCTCCTTGGTGATGGTAACCTTCTCGGCACGGCCAAGCATATCCGGAGTAGTGTTCTCGAGGGTGATACCCTTGTCTTCGCTTATCACGACGGCACCTGTAAGGGTGGCGATATCCTGAAGCATATCCTTGCGGCGGTCGCCGAATCCCGGAGCCTTGACGGCTGCGACCTTGAGTCCGCCGCGAAGACGGTTCACCACGAGAGTGGTAAGAGCCTCACCGTCCACATCCTCGGCTATGATAAGGAGTTCCTTGCCCTCCCTGGCGATAGGTTCGAGAATAGGAAGAAGGTCCTTGATGCTGCTGATCTTCCTGTCGGTTATAAGGACAAGAGGGTTGGACAGTTCAGCCTGCATCTTGTCGGAATTGGTCATGAAGTAAGGAGAGATATATCCGCGGTCGAACTGCATACCTTCAACCACCTTCACCTCAGTGTCGGTACCCTTGGCCTCCTCTACGGTGATGACACCGTTCCTGTTGATCTTCGACATCGCGTCAGCGATAAGCTTTCCGATGTATGCGTCATTGTTGGCAGAGACGGTGCCGACCTGCTCAACCTTTGAGAAGTCGTCACCGACCTCCTGGCTGCGCTTCTTGAGGTCTGCGACCACTTCGGCCACGGCCTTGTCTATACCGCGCTTGAGGTCGAGAGGATTGGCCCCGGCAGCTACGTTCTTTATGCCCACATTGATGATGGCCTGTGCGAGAACGGTAGCGGTAGTGGTACCGTCACCGGCCTGCTCGTTGGTCTTGGAAGCGACCTCCTTGACCATCTGGGCGCCCATGTTCTGGAAGCTATCCTCGAGTTCAATCTCCTTGGCCACGGTAACGCCGTCCTTGGTTACCTGTGGAGCGCCGTATTTCTTCGCAATTACGACATTGCGGCCCTTAGGACCGAGCGTAACCTTGACTGCATTTGCAAGTGCGTCGACACCGTCCTTCATTCCGGAACGGACGTCAACATCGAATTTTATCTCTTTTGCCATAATATTACAGAGTAGCTAAAATGTCAGATTGTTTAACGATGAGGTATTTCTTGTCTTCCACGGTAACCTCCGTACCTGCGTACTTGCCATAGAGAACAACATCCCCTACGGCCACCTCCATAGGTTCATCCTTTTTACCTGGACCTACGGCGATCACTGTACCTTGCTGTGGTTTTTCCTGTGCTGAATCAGGGATATAGATTCCTGAAGCTGTCTTTGTCTGAGCCTCCTTAGGCTCAACAAGAACTCTGTCTGCTAATGGTCTGATCATAATATTTTATGTGTTAATTATCATTTCACCCTTTCGGGATACGACCTTCAGCAGTGCAATGTCCATACCATTGACAAATTGTCACCTGACAGCCTGCCAGAGCACGACCCCCACCGTGACGCTGACATTGAGGGAGTGCTTGGTGCCGAACTGCGGAATCTCCAGAGCCCCGTCCGACGCGTCCACCACGCTCTGCTGCACGCCGTCCACCTCGTTGCCGAACACGAACGCGTACTTTCTGCCTTCGATGCGGCGGAATTTCTCGAGCGAAAGCGAATTCTCGGTCTGCTCCACGCTCAGGACTTCGTACCCCTCGGCCTTCAGCTTTTCCACCAGGGCCAATGTGTCACCGGCGTACTCCCACGGCACGCTGTCCTCCGCACCCAGGGCCGACTTGTGTATCTCCGCGCTCGGGGGAACCGCGCAGATTCCGCACAGATAAATCCTGTCCACCTTGAAGGCGTCGGACGTGCGGAATGCGCTGCCGATGTTGTGCGCGCTGCGGACATTGTCCAGAACCACCGCCATTCCCGATTCGGGAAGGCTCCTGTATCCGGCGGCATCCACCCTGCCAAGTTCGCTGTTAAGAAGTTTACGGTCTTTCATTGCGGGGGCAAATTTAATAATTATCTTTGTCCTATTATAATATAGTATCTCTATGAAACAGGATAAACAGATATTTGAGCTTATCGAAAGCGAAAAGAAGCGCCAGATGGAAGGTCTGGAGCTTATCGCATCTGAAAACTACGTCAGCGACGAGGTCCTCTCCGCAATGGGTTCCGTGTGCACGAACAAATACGCCGAAGGATATCCTGGAAAGAGGTATTACGGCGGATGCGCCGTCGTGGACAAGATTGAACAGCTGGCCATCGACAGACTGAAAGCGCTTTACGGCGCCTGCTGGGCCAATGTGCAGCCGCATTCCGGGGCGCAGGCCAATATGGCAGTGACGATGGCGGTGCTCTCGCCTGGTGACACCTTCATGGGTCTCGACCTGAGCCAGGGCGGGCATCTTACCCACGGCTCGCCGGTCAACATCTCCGGGATCCTCTACAAGGCCGTTCCTTACGGACTGGACAAGGCCACCGGGCGCATAGACTACGACAAGATGGAGGAAACGGCGCTCGCCTGCCGTCCGAAGCTCATCATAGGCGGCGCATCGGCCTATTCCAGGGAATGGGACTACGAGAGAATGCGCCGCATAGCCGATGAAGTGGGAGCCATCCTCTGGATAGACATGGCGCACACGGCGGGTCTTATCGCCGCCGGGCTTCTGAAAAACCCTGTCAGATACGCACACATCGTCACTTCCACCACCCACAAGACCCTTCGCGGACCGAGAGGCGGAATCATCCTGATGGGACAGGATTTCGAAGATCCGAAGGGGCGCACGAATGCCAAGGGCCAGGTCAAGACCATGAGCCAGGTTCTGGACAGCTATGTGTTCCCGGGAGTGCAGGGCGGTCCGCTCGAGCACGTGATCGCCGCCAAGGCCGTGGCCTTCTACGAAGCTCTCCAGCCGGAGTTCGCACAGTACCAGATGCAGGTGGTTTCCAACGCGCAGATGATGGCGCACGCCTTTATCGACAAGGGCTACAAGATAGTGAGCGACGGCACGGACAACCACCTGATGCTCATCGACCTGCGCGGAAAATTCACAAACCTGTGCGGCAAGATCGCGGAGCGTGAACTTGGCCGGGCCGACATCACGGTTAACAAGAACATGGTGCCGTTCGACACCCGCAGCGCGTTCCTGACTTCGGGACTCAGAATCGGCACGCCTGCCATCACCACCAGAGGCTTCAAGGAAGAGGACATGCTCACCATAGTGGACCTCATCGACGAGGTGCTCTGCTCCTGCGCTGCCAATCTCGACCCTCAGGCCAGCACTTCAGCCACCATCGACGCACCTGCACATCTGCAAAAGCTGGCGGAGATCAAAGAGAAGGTTCACGCCCTCACCGAAGGCAAGCCGCTCAACATCTATCAGTAACGGACGGGAAATTTTCCATACCAAAAGAGAGGGCGCTCCTTCACCGGGGCGCCCTCTCAAGCACTAAAACCAATTAACCAATTATTTTATAGCCTCCCAGGTAAACTCGGTAACTGTATCCTCATCCATACCGGTGGTGTCGGTCTCATTCCATACGCCATAGTACTTGGTCTCCTTGGTAATGTTACCGTCAGCATCGTACTCGTAAACATAAACTGCGGTCTTGGCAGCGAGTTCATCGCCGAAGTTGTGCCAGCGGCAAGACTCAAGAACATTTACTGAAGTATTTCCGAAAAGACGGGCCTCCCAAGCCCAGCGGCTGAATTTGAGATCCTCATCATAATGTGTCTGGACGCATCCCTTGTTGATCTTATCTGCATAGTACGTAGCATCCTTCATGCGCCAGAAATCGTTGTCCTTGTCGTAACGTGTCCAGTAAAGGATATTGCCGTCCTCGATAGCCTGTGAAGTGAGCTTTTCACCATCTCTCTTGCCTTCAATAAGATATCCGTCGGCATCATAAGTGATGTCCCAGGTATGTTCAGCATTGACCACCTTGGTAGCGAAACCGTCAGAATTGAGAGTAACGGTGTATTCAAGCGTACCGTTGTTCGTGATGGTAAGGGTGCTGCCGCTGTACTCGAACACGCGGTTGTCGGATTCGCTTACGATGGAAGCCACACGGCCCTGAGCGTCATAATTGAATGTGTAGTCGCCCATGGTCTTGATTCTGTGGGTGCGAACTACCTTTCCGCTGTCGTCACCACCTTCACTGCCTTTGTTGTCCTCTTTCGTACAAGCCATGAAAGACACTGTAAGAGCTGCCAATGCAGCCACTGCAAATAACTTTTTCATTTTGTTACTGTTTTTAAATGTTAATAATAATGTTTAATAAATCATATAAGTCCTCAGCTGGAACAGGATGCGGAGTCTGTCCTCGCTTCCGTTCCCGCTGCCGTTGATTACCCTGTATTCGAATGACGCCCCGTTGCGCTTGCAGGAACGGTAAAGATTGTCCATACCCGCATAATAGGCGGAATCGTCCGTCTGTCCGAAATAATACTTCTCCCCTTCAGCCGCCTCGAAATCCGAAATCGCCGCGTCTGCCAATACCAGATACCCGAACCTGCCGCGGCTGCCCGTCACCGTCCTGCCGGCATCGCCGAACGCCACGGCCGCAGAAGCGCTCTGGGTGTAGATGGAAGAATAGTACTCCACCCACTCATCCAGGCTCTTTACAGTCAGATCGCAAGGCATATACACGAAGCTTGCCTTGGTGTTCGGGGTATAAAGCACGGCCATCGCATCCTTCAGCTCCTCCGAACTCAGTCCGTTATGAAAGAAATACACTCCGGTGCCCGTTTTCTGCGCCTCATAGAGGGAAGACACCACGCAGCCATCCTCCTGAACGGTTATGTCGTTCTTCGAGTATGCCGCCCTGTTCCCCTCCGGCCAGGCAGAGGCTCCGTTCATGCAGCAGTCCATCCACGGCAGCACCTCGCTCAGGGCATCCATCCAGTAGGATGAAGTATGTGCGCCGTTGGCCACTCTGAACTCGTGCGCGAATGCGCGGTCCCTGAGAAGGACGTGCAGCGAGTCATTGGCCACCAGAAGCTGCTCCTCATCGTCTCCGCAGGTCAGGAACCAGTGCACCGTCTCAAGTTCGGCCCTGTTCGCGTCACAGAACTGACGGTAAGGGTTGTGGGCGATGTAGTAATCCGTCAGACGGGCGGTGCCGTATTGGCCCACGCCGCCGAAAATCCTGCCCCACTGGTTGTCCCATCCGCCGGCAGACTCCGTCATGTACTGCGCATCCGTTCTGAACGACATGCTAAGAGGTGCGCTGCAGGCGAAAAGCTCAGGATGTTTCTCCGCGAGCACCATCGCGCCGAACCCTCCCATGGAATATCCGGTAATGCCGCGATGCTCCTTGTCGGCGATTGTACGGAGCGAAGAGTCGATGTAAGGAATGAACTCCTTCACGAAGAACTCCATGTAGTTGTACTTGCCATCGTAGGTATTGCAGTAATATGTCGTAAATCCCTGCGGGAAGACATATATCATCTCGCTCAGCCCCCTGGCCTCGAGATTGTCCACCTTCGTGTTCGCGTGCAGATACTTGCCGTTCCATGAATTGTGATTGTCCCCGTAGCCGTGAAGCATATACACCACGCTGTAGCGCTTGTCGGTGTCATCCCTGTAACCGGCTGGCAGATACACGCTGTAATTCATGTCACGGCCAAGTATGTCGCTGTGCATCACCAGGTCCTGACTGTAGCGCTGGAACGTGCCCGGATCATCGGGAAGCACCCTTTTCGAACTGCAGCTGATGGCGCAGGCCAGAAAGAGGGTAAGCGAAAGCAGTATTCCTTCAGTTCTGTTCATCTTTGTCATATATTACCATTTCCTGTGCATTGACAGCATAATCCGGATGCGGATTGAGCAGACGGAGTTCCAGCGTATGGTCGCCGCTCTCCAGACAGTAGCGCGAGAAGATCTCGTACTTGCGCGTAATGTAGTCATACGGCATAACGAAGTCCTCGGCAAGCTGACCGTCTATCCATGCCTGCAGATGAGCCTTGTAATCGATGTCGCTGTGGCCGGTCTGCACGACGCTTCCCTCCACCACTATGCTGTTGCCTGTAAAGTTCAGCTTTACAGAATCCGTAAACCGCTTCTTCAGAACGACCTTTCCCACAGGGCGAAGTCCCTCGAAAGACTGCTCATAACGCACCTGCTCCGGAATCTGGACAGTGAAACTGATGCTTCCGTCCTCCCCGACGCTGCCGCCGTTCTTCTCCACAGCCGCCCTGATGAGCGCTATGTTCTGCTTTACAGTCTCGTTCAGACTGAGCGAAGTGTAAGGGAAAGGCAGGTCTGCTATCAGCTCCGCACCCTTGCGGTATTTCTCCGGAATCGCATCATAGCCGTAGATTACGCCAAGCACGCCGGCAGCCGAAGCCGGATTGCAGTCCGAATCCTGTCCGCAGCGGGTCGCAATCTCCATGGTCTTCCCGAAATCACCCTCACCGTACAGCAGGCCGATCACCACGTACGCCGAATTGATGACAGCGTCGATGTTGAACCCGTTCCATACGCCCTCCGGACAGCCCACATCGAAGCTGTGCAGCTTGTCCACCTCGAACCAGCACTGTTTCCAGTCGGACGGATACTTCGCGTGAAAACGGATGACATCATCCATGCAGGAACGGAACTTCGTACCCTCCGGAATGACTTTCACTGCCTCGGAAACGAGCGTCGGAATGTCGCTGTTCACATAGGCAAGCGAATACAGCGCACTGATGAACACGCCGCCGTACCAGCCGTCACCGTAATTCATTATATGGCCAATCCTGTCGCACTGCTGCGCCGCGGAATTGGTCATGCCCGGATAAAGCATGCCTATGAAATCCGCTTCTATCTGAAAATCAATGTCATCGGCGTGAGGATTGTGCATCCAGTGTCCTGACTGCGGAGGCATGATGCCGTTAAGGATATTGTAGCGCGCCGCCTGGTTCGCGTGCCATAGCTTGTAGTCGGCATTGGCAAAACGCTGCGCGTACAGCTCCACCGGAGCATCCAGCCCGTTCCCGGCCATAACCTCGAGGAAAGTCAGATCCATATAGACGTCGTCATACAGACCCGGGTCCTCGATGAAAGTGTCGTAGATATAGTTGTCGTACCAGAGAATAGGCTCGCTGTCCTGCATCAGGCCGCCCTTGAACTTGAACTCGGTAGGTCCTCCGTATGTGCAGCCTATGGTCTGTGCGAACCAGCCGCCCTTGACCTTGTCCAGCAGGACATCCTCCGGGACGGTAACCTTCTGTCCGTACGGAATGCCGGTCCTGACGCTGCAGGAGCAGACCGCCGCCAGAAGCAGGAATATGGTTGAAAATCTCTTCATCTTATCAGTTGTGATAATATGTGTCCTTTACAGGGTGATCTGAATAATACTGTATGGCATTGATTCTCAGAAGATAGGTCTGAGGCTTGGGGTTGCGCCACACCAGCTTCACGGTATGCTGGCCCTCGCCCATACGGTATTTCCAGGCAGGTTCAAGCTTTCTGGAAGTGCCCTTCATCGGAAGAAGCGACACCTGGTCCAGTACGCCGTCTATCCACACCTCTATCTCTGCCACGTAATCGTCCTTCTGCTCTGCCAGAGCGAACACCTCGGAGCCCACATGCTTTTTGGAAACCCTGTCAGCGTAATCGCGGGAGATGCCTCTAAGACACACCAGGTTACCCCAGATGCAGAAGCCGTTGCCCTTGAAGTCAAATGTGTATTCCCTGTCCATCCACGCATCCTTCTGGTCGCGGTAAACAGGATAGGTGTCTATGAAATTCTGCTCCAGCGGAAGCACCTCCGTGCGTGTCTGAGGGATCTTCACGGTGGTACCGGTGACCTCGCCGCCGTTCTTCTCTATGAGGGCAAGCGCATGCTTGAGGGAATATTCGGAACCCTTGGCAAGCGACACGTCCGTGCCTTCGAAATCCAGGTCCCAGATCTCCTCGAGAGGAGCCTTCCAGAACTCAGGGATGGCGCTTTTACCGTACATTACGCCAAGTACGCCGCCCACGGTGGCAGGATTGCAGTCCGAATCCTGACCGCAGCGGGTCGCGATCTCTATGGACCTGGCGAAATCCCCCTGTCCGTAAAGCAGACCCATGGCCACATAGGCCGAATTGAGCTTGGCATCTATGTCAAAACTCAGGAACACGCCCTTCGGGCAGCCGGTGTCCGACCCCCATTTCTTGAGAATCTCGAACCAGCACTGCTTCCAGTCCGTCGGATACTGCCTGTAAAGCACGCGGACGTCGTTGACGCACTGCCAGAACGTGCTTTCCTGAGGAATGCCCTCGAGCGCAGCGTCCAGAATGTCAGAAGGGTTACTGTGGACAAACGCTGCGGAATACAGCCCGGATACGAACGCGCCGCCGTAGAAACCGTCACCGCTGTTCATGATGTGCCCTACCCTGTCCGCTATGTCCAGAGCCTGATTGACCATTCCCGGAGCCATAAGGCCAATGAAATCGGCCTCGATCTGAAAATCCAGGTCGTCGGCGTGCGGATTGTTCATCCAGTTTCCGGAAGCCGGAGGCATAATGCCCTGGCGGATATTGTAACGGCCCGCCTGATTGGCGTGGGCCAGATGATAATCGGCATATGCGAACCTCTGGGCCAATTCATTCGCGGTACAGTCAAGTCCCAGCTGTTCAAAGGCTTCGGCGAAAGTAAGGTCGTTGTAAATGTCGTCGAACAGACCGGGCTTCTTGTCCCACCAGTACTTCACATAACCCTCACCCCAGGAAATGGGCTGGGAATCCGGAATGAGAGTACCCTGATGCTTGAACTCGGTGGGTGCGCCATAGACTACGCCAATGGTCTGGCCCGCCCAGCCGCCTTCGATGCGGTCACGGAGTTCAGCCACGGTCATCTCCTCCAGGCCTTCGACCTTCGGAACGGGGGCTTCGAACACCTCCACCTCCGCCACGGATATGAAAGCGGACACATTCTTCGTGTATTTGTTCCAGTGATGCTCGATATGGTCATCCCCTATCACTCTCACGCCCTTCGATGTAACGGGACGGAATATAAAGAGGAATTCGGCATTGTGAGGCTGAATGAACACCACATCGCTTTCAGGAAGCGCCGGGGATACGGCTGAATTGACCGGAACCCAGTTGCCCTGTTCATCGAGAACCTCGATGCGCATGTCGCTGTACCAGCCGCCGAACTCCTCGAGGCACCCGTAATGGAACGCCACCTGGTCGAAAGTTCTCGGCTCGTCCCAGGTATAGCCGAACCAGTCCTGCCGCGGAGCGTTTGACTTGGAAGTCAGCGAGCAGAATACGGAATTGGCCCCGGAAAGGACGCCGTCATTTATGACGCTGACATCCTGCGCATAGTATGCCCTGGAGTTGGTGAGCCAGCAGGAGTCAAGCACTTCGAAATTGGTCTTCTGTGCAGAGGCGACGATATGTCCCTCAGGTGCGATGTTCCGGCCGCGGACCACCAGCGTGAAATCCTTGGTAATGGTCTGTTTGCCGTCAGAAAGGGAGAGACGGATGTCCCAGTTGCCCTTCCGGGTGGTAACTCCGGTGAGCTTTCCGTCCTTGAACTTGAGGCCGTCAGGAAGTTTTCCGGACACGAGACGCCATTTGTACTGCCTGTTCGTCACGCATGCGAAGTCATAGTCCACCTTCTCGCCGCTGATTATGCGCGGCTGAGGGCCGACGCAAAACTCGAGCGGCACGTTGAACTTGGCCTTGGTATTGACCACCAGATATTTGTGTCCGTCGCGCTCTTCCACCCTGCCGCCGTTGTCCAGAGCGACCTTGACAGCGATGTTCACCGTCCTGTCTATCATGTCCTCGATGGATGCGTCCGGAAGGTCATAGCGGGTGACGTTGATGTACCTGTCATTGAAAGGCCTGGTCCAGTGCTCAAAAGGCATTGACCACGATGTGGGAACGTTTTCGCCGCCGTTGATGACGCCAAGTATGCCGCAGGTGGTGGCAGTCTGGTTATCGGCGTCGAACCCGAGAGAGCAGCCGATGTTGAGAGTCTTCTCTATGTCGCCGCCGCCGTACAGGAGAGCGAGCATTCCCATCGCGCCGTTAAGATTGGCATTCCAGATGGTCCTGGTAAAGGAAGGCTCCTGATGGTAATACTTTTCCTTAATATATTCGCGTGCCTGGGTGTAGTCGTCAGGATTCCGGTCATAAAGACTGATACATTCCCTGACGGTAATGGCGAATTTGTCATCTTCAGGAAGATACTGAAGCGCATTCTCCATCAGCTTCCTGATGTCGGACTCGAAGAAGGCGCCTGAATACATCGCTCCGTAAACCACGGTAGGAGACGTGGCCCATGAATCGGAGGTAATGCGCGCCGCCCATTCTGAAATGCCTGCCGCGTAGGAAGTCATGCCCGGGGCGGTGTAGGACCAGATCTCGTTGATAAGCTGCGGGTCTATCTGGAACCAGTGCGGATTGTTTTCCATAGCTCCGGTAAACGGTGGAGTGAGCCCGTAGTGCATGGCGCCGAGCGCTGCGCGGTTGGCCAGCCACACGCGGTCACGGATATGGTACATCCAGCCTTCGCGCATCTGCGCATAGGTTGGACGCACCCCGTATTTTTCCATCATTATCAGATACATATACTCGACGTCGGTGTCGTCGTCGGAGAACGCGCCGTCCACGGCCGTCATCTTGCGCATGGCCTTGTTCCACACGAAAGGTCCCTGTCCGGGCTCCTCTATGAACTTGTTCTCATACTCAAGTCCGTAGATGTTTCCGACCATCTGGCCAAGCCACGCGCCGGCTATCTTGCTTCTCAGGGTCTCGAAGGAGATCTCCTTCTCATCCCCGGAAGCGTTCTGACAGGCGGTCAGGCATACGGCCGCCGATGCGAGCAATATTATAAGGTTCTTCTTCATAAACTGTTAATATCCCTGGTTTTGAACAAGATTAGGGTTGTCTCCCATCCTTTCGTCAGGAATAGGGAGAAGCTTCACATAATCCTCATCGGCATCCTTGGCCCACCATGCGCGGGTATATTTGCCGAATCTTATCAGGTCCTGACGTGACCATCCTTCGAGAGCCAACTCGTGCTGACGTTCAAGAAGAAGGTTGTCGAGGGTGAGGTCGGAAGCGGACATAGGTGCAAGACCCGCCCTGGTGCGTATGGTCTGGAATTCAGACACGGCAGCAGCCTCGGAAGCGCGTCCCTGACGCACGAGTGCCTCGACATACATAAGGACCACGTCGGAATAACGCATCAGATAGAAGTCGTTCTCCATGGAGATCTTGTATGAAGTGAGCGTACCGTCGGTCTGATAAGGCCATTTGATGATTCTGGCTCCCTCGAAGCGTCCGAGCCCGTTCGTGAATTTGTCCTCATCTATAGGAGAAGGGGTAAGGATATAGTCCTTCATCACGGTCGTCGTGCCGCCGGCACCGTCAGACACCACCTCCTTATACTGATACCTGGTCCCGTCTGCGGCATACACCTGTCCGTAAAGCCAGGTCTCGTCCTTGCGGAGGTCACCTGCCTCATAGGAGTCGAAGAAGTCAGGCTGAGCCATCATCGAGCCGTTCCACGTATCGCCTATGTTGAATGCGTTCTGGAGATCCTCGTTGAATGTCATCACATAGATGTAGAAGGCGTTGTTCGTATATACGCTGCTGTGAGGGAGAGCGAAGACAGCCTCGCTTCCGTTCTCGTTGTAGATGGCGAAATTGGCATCATAGGTACTGGCGAGACTGTACTGACCGCCGTCCATAATCGCCTTGCAGACGGTCTCGGCCTCGTCATAGCGCGCAGTACCGGTCCACTCTTCCGAGTTCAGGTAGATCTTCGCGAGCAGGAACTGGGCCACACCCCTGGTCACACGGCCGTAGGTGGCGGTGGTCACCTTCTCGTTGAGCTTGTCGATGTTGTCCTTGAGTTCGGTCTCTATCCAGTTGAGCATGAACTTGCGGTCCTTCTGCTCAGGGTAGCTGGTCTGGGTCTTGTCCACAGAATAAGGCACATTGCCCCAGCAGTCCACTGCCATAAGATAATAGTAAGCCCTCAGGACCTTGATTTCGGCTATGCTCTTGAGAACCGTTTCGCTCTGATTGGCAGCCTTCTCAAGTTCATAGATGGCGTCGTTGCAGGCGGAAATGCCGTCGAAGCAGAAGTCCCATCCGCAGCGGACAAGCTTGTTGCCGGCAGGGATTTCGTGTCTCTGAAGTTCGCCGTATCTGGCCTCACCCCAGCTTCCGTTGTATGATTTCGGGATGGCGACCTCATCGGAAAGCTGCATTATGAGGGTCAGCATGCTCTGCTCCGAACCCCATGACTGGAGCGAAGTGTACGGACGGGCCGTGTAAAGGGCCACATTGGCATCATCGCTGAGGAACGTGTCCTTCGGAATCTGCGAATAGATGTGCTCGTCCAGGTTCGTGCAGGAGAAAACTGATGCTGCTGCACAAAACGCAAAGAATATTTTGTCAATGTTTTTCATCTTCCTAGAATTTTATGCTTGCGCCCAATGTGAATACTCTGGTTCTCGGATAATAGCTGAGGCCCTCTATGCCCGGGGTAAGTCCCGAACGTGACACCTCAGGGTCCACACCCGTGTATCCCGTGAGAACGAACAGGTTCTGACCGGTGAGGGAGAAGCTGAGGCTCTTCACGAAATTCCTGTTCTTAAGAGGAACGTTGTAGCTTACGGAGAGGTTGTCAAGCTTCAGGAAGGAAGCGTCCTCGAGATACTTCGAGCAGTAAACGGCCTTTCCGGTATATTCAGGCTCGTCCAGCCAGCTTGCAAGCACGTTCTTCAGGCCAAGTTCGTTGATGCAGGCATAGACTGCGCGCATCTGGTTGAAAGCCTTGCCTCCGATGGAAGCTCTGAGGGTGGCGCTGACGGCGAAGTTGCCAATCTTGACATTGTTGCTCCATCCCAGATCGCAGAACGGATACGCGTTTCCGAGCTTCACCCAGTCCTTCTCCGTGGACTGCTTGACCTTGATGGTGCCGCTGCTTCTGAGGCCGTCATACTCAGGACCGTAGAATGTACCTATGCTCTCGCCCTCGATAAGTCTCTGGCAGTAGCATCCCATAGGGGTGTTCAGCCAGCCGATGCGGTATTCCTGACCTGAGAACTCGCTGTTCGTGAATGACACGAGTTTGTTGTCATTGTGGGCAAATGTAAGAGTGGTCTGCCAGGTAGCGTTCTTAGTCTGTACCGGAATGGCGTTGAGGGTGATTTCGATACCGCTGTTGCTGATCTTGCCGACATTGGTAAAAAGCGTGGAATAGTCATACGGCGGCACCGGAACGGTGTAGTTGTAGAGAAGATCCGTGGTGAGACGATAGTAATAATCCACCGTACCGCTCAGGCGGCCGTCCAGAACGGAGAAGTCCAGACCAGCATTGAGCTCGGACTTCTTCTCCCATGAAAGGTCAGGATTGGCATTGCTTGCCGGGGCATAGGCTGTGGACCATTTGCCGTCGTAGTAGAAGTTGCCGTTGGTCTTCACGAGGAAAAGGGACTTGTAGTTGTCGAAGTCCTGGTTGCCGGTCATACCGAATCCGGCACGGAGCTTAAGTTCCTGAAGCCAGGTGACATCCTGCATGAAGTCCTCCTGAGTGATGCGCCATCCGAGGCTGACTGCAGGGAACCATCCCCACTTGTTGTTCACACCGAAGCGGCTGGAACCGTCGCGGCGAAGCGACACGGATGCGATGTATTTCTCGTCGTAATTGTACATTACGCGGCCGAAGAATGCGATGTAACGGCTGGATTCCTTGTAGGAGTCCATCGTGGCGTTGCCTGACAGGAGAGCCTTGCCTCCGCCTATGTTGTTCACATCGAACCAGTCGGTGTCGAAGCCATAGTTGTAGAGCTCGGAGCTGTCTTCTATCTGCTCCTCGAAGGAGTAACCCAGGACAGCCTGTACGGAATGCCTGTCGAAATGCCTGCTGTACTGGAGCGTGCTTTCATACTGAAGATCGCTGGCCCTGGAGTTTGAAATCTCGGCTGAACCGTTGAGGCCCCATTCACCCGGATAATACTTGGTCTTGTAATCGGTGTGGCGGGTGTTCTTCATGGTCCAGGACACGAAGTTGTCCCACTTCAGACCCTTGATCGGCAGAATGTTGAGAGTGGCGCGGCCATTGGCGGCGATGCGGTCCACATCATAAGTGTTCTTTCTCTCGTTGAGCATGGCCACAGGATTGTAGTAATCCATGGACGTGACGGTGTAATATCCGCCGTGCTCGGTGTCGGTCTCGTCATAGACGGGCTCCGTAGGATTATGGAAGAAAGCCTGGCGGAAGATACCCGTGCGGGTACCTTCATACTTGCGCTTGCCGTAGCTGAGGTTGTAGTCGAATGTCATCCAGCCTTCCAGAGCTTCCTGGTGGATATTGGTCTTGAACAGATAGACCTGGGCGTCGTTGTTCTTGAGAAGACCCTGGTTCTGCTCCACGTTGAGGGTGGTTCTGTGGGAGAATTTCTCCGAACCGCCGGACACTGCGAGAGAATGGTGATGTGAGAACGGAGTGCGGGTCACTTCCTTGAACCAGTCCGTCTCGGCGCCGTAAAGCGATGTAGAGGAAGCCGGCTTGTAGTTCTCTATGGCATACTTGAATTCGGAAGCGGACATCGGAACTGCGCGTGAAAGAACGGTCTGGATTGAGCCCTGGCCGTCGTACTCCACGGAAGTCTTGCCTGACTTGGCACGCTTGGTGGTGATGATGATCACGCCGTTCGTTCCCCTGGTACCGTAGATGGCGGCGGCAGAACCGTCCTTCAGCACATCGATGGTCTCCACTTCCTGGAAATTGATGCTGCTGATGTCCGCACCGCTCACACCGTCGATGATGATGAGAGGTCCCTGGCCTGCAGAGAGGGTGTTCGTACCGCGGAGGAGAATCTCCATGGACGAGTTAGGGTCGGCACCGTTAGGATTGGTGATGGAAAGACCGGCCACCTTGCCCTGGAGAAGTCCGGAAGCGTCGCTGAACGCGCCCTTGTCGAAGTCCTCGACCTTGAGGCTCGCCACGGAACCGGTGATCTCCTTCTTGGTGGAAGTACCGTAACCGATGACGACGGTCTCTTCGAGCATCATATCCTCGGACACCTTGAGAACTATATCATAAACATTTGATTCGGTAACAGTTACGCTGGCGTCAGCATAACCCACGAAAGACACCTGGAGGGTCTCGCCGGTCTTCGCGTCGACGGTGTATTTTCCGTCCACGTCCGTAACTCCATATCTGGATGTACCCGACACCACTACCACTGCGCCCGGAACAGGGAACTTCTGGTCATCTGTCACGGTACCGCTCACCTGCCTGACCTGAGCCTGTGCAGGAAGCACGAGACTCAGCAGAGCGGCGGCCAATGCATATTTGAAACTACCTTTTTTCATCTTCAAAACTTAGTTGGATGCTACTATGATACAAGCCAAACCGGCCACAAACAGAAGGAACATAAGTCCGAGCAGGCCATAGACATTCTTTCCGGAGCCCTTGAACTCCTTCCAGATGAACACGCCCCAGATCGCTGCGATCATGGGTGCGCCCTGGCCAAGCGCGTAGGAAACGGATGCTCCGGCCTTTCCTGAAGCGATATAGCTGAATGCAGTACCGAGACACCAGATGCATCCTCCGAGGATACCTGTAAGGTGAGTCTTTACATTCCCCTTGAAGTACTCGGAATATGAGACAGGAGCGCCGACGAAAGGCTTCTTCATCACCAGAGTATTGAACAGGAAGTTGCTCAGAAGCACACCGAGAGAGAAGATTACGATGGCCGTGTAAGGAGTAGCCTTGCCCGCTGCAGGAGCGGCGAAATTCTCCAGATCCATAGCCCTGGCCACGAAGCTGTAGAACAGCGACATAAGCACGCCTGCCACGAGTGCGAGAAGGATGCCCTTCTTCCTGTCCTTTGCCGGGATGTCGGAGTTGCCCTTCTTGCCGCTGGCGATGCCGTTGCAGATGATGGCGAACACCACGAGAACCACTCCCGCGAACAGGAATACAGGATCAGTCCTGTGCAGGCCCTGACCAATCTCCACGATGTATGTGTTTATCGTGCCAAGTGCCATAGAGATGCCCACGCCCAGCGGGAATGCCACTGACATGCCTGCAATGGATGTGGATGCTGAAAGAAGAATGTTGGAAGCATTGAATATGATGCCGCCGAGTATTATCCATCCCCAGTTTTCGAGGCTTACCTGTCCTATATTCTCAATGAAAGGAACGCCTTCCCTGCCGATGCTGCCCATCGTGAGGGCTATAAGGAGAGCGAAAAGGACCATACCTATCACATAGTCCCAATAGAAAAGTTCATAACGCCAGGTCTTGGCGGCGAGTTTCTGGGCATTTCCCCAGGAACCCCAGCAGATCATGGTTACAAAGCAGAATATCACTGCCAGTAAAGTGCTGTTTACGATAAACATAATTATATGGTTTTAATTGTTTTACTCTATTTCCCTGCGATAAGGGATGGACTCCTGGGCGCCGCGTCTCTGAACGGTCAGGGCAGACGCCTTCGTGGCGAACCTTGCGGCATCGACGAGATTGCGCCCCTCGGCAAGAGCCACGCACAGTGCCCCGCAGAAGGTATCGCCTGCAGCGGTGGCATCCACAGCCTTCACCTTGCAGGCATCGATGTGGGTGTATCCTCCCTTTTCCACGACAGCGCATCCCCTGCTTCCCATGGTCATGACGATGGAGCGCACGCCCATCTCCATAATCTTCCGGGCGGCGGCGTGATTGTCATCCTTCACTCCGGTAAGAAGAGCGAGCTCCGTCTGGTTCGGCGTGATGAGGTCTATGTTATGGAATACATCTTCCGGAAGTTTGGCTGCAGGAGCGGGATTCAGAATTACATACACTCCGGCCTCGTGGGCGATCTGAGCCGCGCGGGCTACGGACGCCACAGGGATTTCGAGCTGAAGGATAAGATAGTCCGAAGCGCAGATAAGCCCGCGCAGGGATTCAATGTCCTCCACGGAGAAATCATCATTGGCACTCGAAGCCACTGAGATGCAGTTCTCGCCATCCTCGGCCACCATAATCAGGGCGACTCCGGAAGGCCTTTCGGAATAGAGGATGTGCTCCGTGTCGATGGACTCCTTTTTATAACTTTCGACGGATTCCTTGCCGAACAGGTCCCTGCCCACCTTGCAGACGAAAGTGACGTCTCCGCCAAGTCTGCTGGCGGCCACGGCCTGATTGGCCCCCTTGCCTCCGCGGCCCATGACGAATTCTCCTCCGAGAATGGTTTCACCCGGGACTGGCAGGCGGTCAGCCTTGATGGTCATATCGGTATTGCTGCTACCTATGACAAGTATTTTTTTCTTTGACATCGTATTGGAGTTGTTATTTGTTTCAGTGTCGTGCGACAACGATTGCGTTATCCGGGGTCAAAATTATGGAAATCCTCATCAAATGTTCACTTGTTTTCCGAAATTTGAATAAATTTGCACTTGAATTTTGCGCAAATTTAGTCGCAAACCACACAAGACACAGCAACGGACCGATCTTATGAAAGAGACACTTCAGACTATAGCACAAAGGCTTGGCATCTCCGCGACCACCGTTTCCAGAGTACTGGCCGGGAATGCAGAAAAGTACCGCATAAGCGCCAGGACGCAGGAGATCATAATGAACGAGGCGCTCAGATGCAAATACACTCCGAGCATGGTCGCGCGGAGCCTTCGCACGCGGAAGACCAACATGATTGGCCTGATACTTCCGTCGGTGTCCAACAAGTTCTTCGCGGACATAGCCAGCACGGTCATCTCCGAATGCCGGGACAACGGCTGCACCACCATAGTGATGGACGTGGCGGAAAAGGAGGAGTTCCAGAAGGACTGCATCCGCTCTCTGGCCACCCAGGGCGTGGACGGAATGATCATAGCGCCCTGCGGGGATGATCCGTCACAGCTGGAGATGATCAACCGGGAGTACTTTCCGGTGGTTCTGGTCGACCGCTACTTCAGGGATTCCTCGCTCTCTTATGTGACGGCCAACAACCTTCAGGGCGGGATGATGGCCGTGCGGCACCTGATATCGCAGGGGCACACCAGGATAGCGTGCATCCAGGGAGTGGTGGAGTCCATCCCTAACCAGAAGCGCGTGAACGGATACAGACAGGCCATGACGGAAGCCGGACTGGAGGCCAATATCGATATCCGCGGAAACGCCTTCTCCATCCAGAACGGGTATGTGGAGACCAAGCTGCTCCTGTCCGAACACACCTCGCCCCGGCCTTCGGCCATATTCGCCCTCAGCAACACCATTGTTCTCGGGGCCATCAAAGCCATAAAGGAAAGCGGACTGAGAATCCCGGAGGACATCTCCGTGGTCTCGTTCGACGACAATATCTATCTGGACTATATGGAGCCGCCTGTCACCAGGGTGATTCAGCCCGTCGAAGGGATGGCCAAGCTCGCCGTGCGCCTGCTTTTCAACGCCATAGGCTGCCCGGCCGAGGAGCGTACCAAATCCGAACTTCAGCTCGCCACCGAACTCATCCGGCGAGACTCCGTCCGCGGCCTGAACCCGCAGCGGGAAGGATAAGGATTATCTCACATTCCAGCCGTCCAGGGCCAGAGTGAGAGAAGCGGGATGCTCAGGGACGGTGCATCTGATGCGGCGTGTCTCGCCAGGCTTGAGGCTGATGAAATTCTCATCCCAGTATGCCAAGGTGAAAGACTCTTTCTCTTCCGGAATCGGAACAAATAAAGCCGCCACCCGCAATTACGCAAAAAGGCCGGTCGAAATGACCGGTCTTTTCGTGTGGTGCCACCGAGAATCGAACTAGGGACACAAGGATTTTCAGTCCTTT
>CAVBDE010000028.1:0-19256 GCA_963594055.1 Anaerovoracaceae bacterium
CCGGAGAAATAACAAAAAGAATAATCTTGGAATAAAAAAGAAAAATTCATATCTTTGAAGTCAGTTCGGAAAAAACGAAACAGAGATATGGAAATAAAGAAAACAGAAGGTGCGAACCTCGAAAACAAAAGACTGCTCTTCGTGGAGATCGGTCTTGTGGTTGCGCTGGCTGTCACGTATGTAGCCTTCGACTGGAAGACTTCCGAGAAGCAGGCTGCAGTACTTGACGCAGGTCCGGTGCAGACCATTGAAGAAGAGAACATTCCTATTACACAGGAAGCTCCGCCACCACCACCTGAGACAGCCAAGGTTCCAGTTCTTTCAGACCAGATCGATATTATCGACGATGATATCGAGGTCGAGGACAACATCCTTAACCTTGATGACAACGATGACCTCGTCATAGAGATCAAGGACTACATCGAAGGTCCGGAAGAGGAAGTTATCGAAGAGGAGGAGATTCCTTACGTCTTCGTGGAGCAGAAGCCGGGATTCAAGGGCGGAGATGCCAATGCCTTCTCAAAGTGGGTGGCTTCCAAGCTCGTTTATCCTGAAATCGCGAAGGAAAACGGTGTACAGGGACGTGTTATGATTTCCTTCACCATCAAGGCGGACGGTTCAGTGGCCAATGTACGAGTTACACGAAGCCTCGACCCTGCACTTGACAAGGAGGCAGTCAGAGTGGTGTCATCTTCACCTAAGTGGACTCCTGGAAAGCAGAGAGACCGCGCAGTGAACGTTACCTACTCACTTCCTGTTATCTTCCAGTTGAGATAATTCACATTACCGGCACAATATTTAAAGCCCGTCCTGTCCGGATGGGCTTTTTTAGATAAGATTTATGCAAGAAGAAATCCTCGACAAAGCTGTATTTGTAGGCATAATACGCCCTGAAGACGACGAGCGCAAGGTAAACGAATACCTGGACGAACTCCAGTTCCTCGCCGAGACGGCGGGAGTGGAAGGAGACAAAAAATTCATCCAGAGACTGGAAAAACCCGACAACGCCACCTACATCAGAAGCGGAAAACTCGAAGAGATATCCCAGTACTGCGAAGAAAACGGAATCAATTACGTGATTTTCGATGATGAACTGACAGGAATGCAGCAGAGAAACATCGAAAAGATAATCAAATGCTCCGCAGTCATCGACAGAACCAGCCTGATACTTGAAATCTTCGCCCAGAGAGCCAAGACCTCCTATGCCAAGATGCAGGTGGAACTGGCCCGGTACAACTATATGCTGCCACGCCTGGCGGGTATGTGGACGCACCTTGAAAGACAGAGGGGCGGACGCGGTACCAGAGGCGGTATGGGTGAGACCCAGATAGAGGTCGACCGAAGAATTGTCAAGGAGAAAATTACACGCCTTAAAGAGCAGCTTAAGAAGGTGGACAAGCAGATGGCCACCCAGCGCGGGAATCGCGGCAATATGGTCCGTCTGGCGCTCGTAGGATATACTAACGTAGGCAAATCCACGCTTATGAACGTGCTTGCCAAGTCCGATGTGTTCGCTGAGAACAAACTTTTCGCCACCCTGGACACCACCGTAAGAAAAGTAGTGATAGAAAATGTGCCTTTCCTTCTGAGCGATACCGTAGGATTCATACGCAAACTCCCTACCCAGCTCATAGAAGCCTTCAAAAGCACGCTCGACGAAGTACGGGAAGCCGATATACTGCTTCACGTGGTGGACATCTGCGCTCCGGATTTCGAGGAACAGATGAAAATCGTGGAGAGAACTCTGTCCGACATCGGAGCGGCGGACAAGCCTGTGTATGTGATCTTCAACAAGGTGGACGCATACACCTACGAGCCTTACGACGAGTTCTCGCTGGAACCGAAATCCAGACAGAACCGCACTCTGGAGGAGCTGAAAAACAGCTGGATAGCCAGCGAAAAGTCACCTTGCATCTTCATCTCGGCGAAGAACAGGGTGAACATAGAAAAACTCCGCAACGACATCTACAAGATGGTTGCGGAGATTCACGCGGGGCGTTACCCCTTCAATAATTTCCTCTGGTAGAACCTACTCCGAGAACTTGGCTTTAAGGAACTCCCTGTTAAGCCTTGCTATGTGGGATACGGTAATACCCTTAGGGCATTCAAGTTCGCAGGCGCGGGTGTTGGTACAGTTACCGAACCCGAGCTCGTCCATCTTGGCAACCATAGCCCTGGCCCTTCTCTTGGCCTCGGGACGTCCCTGAGGAAGAAGTGCGAGCGAGCTGACTCTGGCAGCCACGAACAGCATTGCAGAACCGTTCTTACAGGTAGCCACGCAGGCACCGCAGCCTACGCAGGCGGCAGCGTCCATACTCTCCTCAGCCTTGTCGTGAGGTATGAGAAGCGTATTGGCATCCTGAGCGGAACCGGTGTTGACGGATACGAATCCGCCGGCCTGAAGTATCTTGTCGAACGCTCTGCGGTCAACCACGAGATCCTTGATTACAGGGAAGGCCTTGCTTCTGAAAGGCTCCACGGTAATGGTGGCTCCGTCCTTGAAATGACGCATGAACAGCTGGCAGGTGGTGACGTGATCGTCAGGTCCGTGTGCGCGTCCGTCGATGAAAAGCGAGCAGGCGCCGCAGATACCCTCACGGCAGTCGTGGTCGAAAGATACAGGACCGCTGCTCTGGCATCCCCTCTCCACAGCCACAGGGTCGTTTCCTTCCCTGATGAGCTGCTCGTTGAGGATATCAAGCATTTCGAGAAAGGAAGCGTCCTCCTCTATACCCGAGATATGGTAAGTCTCGAAATGTCCCTTGGCTTTGGCGTTCTTCTGACGCCATATTTTAAGATTGAATTCCATTTCCCTAGTCTTTGTAATTTCTTGTTTTCACTTCAATGAACTCGTAGTTGAGAGGCTCCTTGTGAAGCTCAGGCTTGACGCCTTCGCCCTTGTACTCCCAGGCTGCCACATGCATGAAGTTCGCATCGTCACGCTTGGCCTCGCCGTCCTCGGTCTGACTTTCCACACGGAAATGTCCACCGCAGGATTCCCTTCTCTCGAGGGCATCGAGGGCCATAAGCTTGCCGATTTCGAAGAAATCTTCAAGACGGAGCGCCTTTTCAAGCTCCTGGTTGAATTCATACTGGCTGCCGGTAACCTTGACCGTCTCATAGAACTTCTTCTGGAGTTCAGTGATCTTGGCGATGGCTGTCTTGAGACCTTCCTCGTTGCGGGCCATACCCACATACTCCCACATAATGTGGCCGAGCTGCTTGTGGATGGCATCCACAGGCTCGGTACCCTTGATGGCGAAGAGTTTGTCTATCCTCTTCTGAACCGCCATCTCGGCCTCGATGAATTCAATCCTGTTCACGTCGGTCTTAGGCTCTGCAAATTTCTTTGACAGATAATCGCCAATCGTCACAGGAAGCACGAAGTAACCGTCTGCCAGACCCTGCATCAGGGCCGATGCGCCGAGTCGGTTTCCGCCGTGGTCTGAGAAGTTGGCCTCACCGATGGCGTAAAGGCCAGGAATGGTGGTTTCGAGGTCATAGTCTACCCAGATACCGCCCATAGTGTAGTGGATGGCAGGATAGATCATCATAGGCTCCTCCCAAGGTGAAGAAGCGGTGATCTTCTCGTACATATCGAAGAGGTTGCCGTAACGCTCGGCCACCTTCTTGTGTCCCAGACGTTCGATGGCATCGGAGAAGTCAAGGAACACGGCCTTGCCGGTCTCGTTCACGCCATAGCCGGCATCACACCTCTCCTTGGCCGCACGTGAAGCCACGTCACGCGGAACGAGGTTACCGAATGCAGGATACCTGCGTTCGAGGTAGTAGTCGCGGTCTTCCTCCAGAATCTGTGAAGGCTTGATCTGATGCTTGCGGAGCTTCTCGACATCTTCCATCTTCTTAGGCACCCAGATACGTCCGTCGTTACGGAGCGACTCTGACATAAGGGTAAGTTTGCACTGCTGGTCACCGTGAACCGGAATACAGGTAGGGTGAATCTGCGCGAAGCAAGGATTTGCGAAATAAGCGCCCTTCTTCCAGCACTGAACGGCAGCTGAGCCGTTGCTGTTCATGGCGTTGGTAGAAAGGAAATATGTGTTACCGTAGCCGCCGGTGGCGATTACCACTGCGTGCGCTCCGAATCTCTCGAGCTGACCGGTTACCAGGTTGCGGGCGATGATACCCTTGGCCTCGCCGTTGACGAGCACCAGGTCAAGCATCTCGTGACGCGGGTAGCTGGTCACCGTGCCGGCAGCGATCTGACGGTTGAGAGCCGCATAGGCTCCGAGCAGAAGCTGCTGACCGGTTTGGCCCCTGGCATAGAATGTACGGCTGACCTGCACACCGCCGAATGAACGGTTGGAAAGGTATCCGCCGTATTCACGTGCGAACGGAACACCCTGGGCCGCACACTGGTCTATGATGGATGCGCTGACCTCTGCGAGACGGTATACATTGGCCTCGCGGGCACGGTAGTCACCGCCCTTGATGGTGTCATAGAACAGACGGTAGATCGAGTCGTTATCGTTCTGATAGTTCTTGGCAGCGTTGATACCTCCCTGTGCTGCGATGGAGTGCGCACGGCGCGGAGAATCACTGATACAGAAGACTTTGACATTGTAGCCGAGTTCACCGAGGGTAGCGGCAGCCGATGCGCCGCCCAGACCGGTACCTACCACTATAATGTCCAGTTTTCGTTTGTTGTTAGGGCTGACAAGATGGATTTCTGACTTACGTTTGGTCCATTTTTCCGCCAATGGTCCGTCAGGAATTTTTGAATTGAGTTTATCTGCCATTTTGTGTATAATTAATATTGTTTCTTCCTAAAAAAGCGAGCTTTCGTCCCTGCCCGAAGTCTTTATGCCCAGATGCTGATAAGCCAGATCGGTGGCTATCCTCCCCCTCTGTGTGCGCACGATGAACCCTTCCTTTATAAGGAACGGCTCGTACACCTCCTCGAAAGTGCCCTGGTCCTCCCCTATCGCCGTCGCGATGGTATTGGCCCCCACCGGACCTCCCTTGAAGCTGTTGATGATGGTGCCAAGTATCTTGTTGTCTATGGCATCGAGCCCGCGGGTGTCTATCTTGAGCTTGTCCAGCGCATACCGTGCTATCTTCAGGTCTATACGGCCGTCGCCCATCACCTGAGCGAAATCCCTCACCCTGCGGAGCAGGGAATTGGCGATTCGCGGCGTGCCGCGGCTGCGCATGGCTATCTCCACGGTGGCCTCCCCGTCTATCGGAACGTTCAGAATGCCGGCGCTGCGCTTCACTATCCGGGCCAAGTCGTCCACGTCATAATATTCCAGCGGACAGGTGATTCCGAACCTCGCGCGGAGCGGAGCCGTAAGCAGACCGCTGCGCGTGGTGGCGCCCACCAGGGTGAACGGGTTCAGCGCGATCCTTACGGACCTGGCTCCCGGACCCTTGTCTATCATTATGTCTATCACGAAGTCCTCCATCGCGGAATACAGATATTCCTCCACCTCCGGACTCAGACGGTGAATCTCGTCTATGAAAAGCACATCCCCCTTCTCCAGCGAAGTCAGAAGCCCCGCCAGATCGCCCGGTTTGTCGAGCACCGGACCGGACGTGATTTTAAGGTTGCTGCCCATCTCATTGGCTATGATATGTGCCAATGTGGTCTTTCCCAGACCCGGAGGGCCGTGAAAAAGCGTATGGTCAAGCGACTCCCCTCTCAGCTTGGCTGCCTGGATATAAATATGCAGATTGGACACGATTTCCCTCTGGCCTGTAAAATCTTCCAGACCCTGGGGACGGATTATTCCGTCCAAATCTTTATCTTTGCTTTCGACTGCGCTATGAGGGTTGAATTCGGACATTTCCAGCCGCTTTCTAAAAATCATACAAATATAAGTTATTTAATTTAATTTCTTTGATGTTTTTGTTTAGCCTGTGGAAATGTGGATAAGTGAAAACCGCACTTGAAATTCAACCTTTTAACCGCGCCGTAATTTTTAATATGTTGTGGAAACCCGTGCAGTTTCATTGTTGAAAACTTTTTCCGAAAACTTATCCACAGTCAAATCCACAGGTTATCCACAGAGTTATCAACACAGAGGATGATTATAGACAGCAAGGCCGCAGGCCTTCTTGAAGAAAAACTTTCCGGTGCGGACGGGGAACTGTTCTGCAAGTCCCTGTTTTTCTCTGCCAAGTGGTTTGTATTGAGTAACGTAGCCCGCAAGGGCCTCCACCTTATAGTGCTTCCCGACCAGGAAAGTGCGGAGTACTGCACTTCGGATCTCTACAATCTGGTGGAGGGAGACAGGGTGTTTTTCCTTCCCGAAGCCGGTAGCGGAGTGGAGAAGAGCAATTACAAGTCCACCCTCAACGTCCAGCGCACCACCGCCATACAGAACATAATAGGACACGGCGAAGGCGATCTGGCTTATGTGGTGACATATCCGAAGGCGTTGGCAGAAACCATTCCGCTAGACAGTGCGATAAGCGGCTCGGACCACGAGCTGAAGAAGGGTGACGAGATCTCGCACGAGGCTATGATAGAGATACTTGGCCGGTGCGGATTCGAAAGGGTGGATTTCGTCTCGCTCCCGGGCCAGTTCGCCGTCAGGGGCAGCATCATAGACTTTTTCTCGTATTCGAACAACGAAGCCTACAGGGTCTCCTTCTGGGGCGACGAGATAGAAAAGATCAACATTTTCGACTGCAACACCCAGCTGTCCAAGGCCGAATGCGACTCCGCCCACATCACTTCCAACATTCTCTGCTCGGAGGAAAACGGACAGCAGAACATCATCGAGGCCCTGCCGAATGACAGCGTCATCTGGTTCGACTCCTTCGACATGTATAAGGATGAGGCGTTCACGGCCTTCTGCGGCGACAGGAAGAGGGTTTATCTCGAAGTTCCGCTCAGCCGGCAGAACGAGGTCACGCCCATAGAGTTCCACATCAAGCCCCAGCCGGTGTTCAACAAGAACTTCGAGCTGCTTACTTCGGATATCAGGACCAATCTCGAGAACGGATTCAAGGTATATATATATGGGGACAAGAAGTCCCAGACCGACAGGATAGTCAAGATTCTGGAGGAGGAACTCTGCCCTCTTCCGGAGTTCGTCATCGGCAAGAACATCCACGCCGGATTCATCGACACGGCGGACAGAATCTGCTGCTATTCCGACCACGAGATATTCGACCGCTTCCAGAGGGTGAACCTAAGGAAGACCGTCGAGAAGACCGAACAGCTTACCATCAACGACATAGCGTCCTTCAACATAGGCGACTACATAGTCCACATCGACCACGGCATAGGCGTTTTCGGCGGACTTGTGCGCATCAAGGACGATATGGGCCGTTACAAGGAAGTGGTGAAACTCATATACAAGGACGGGGACGTAGTCTTTGTGTCTGTCCACGGCCTTCACAAGATTTCGCGCTACCGAAGCAAGGACGACCAGCCTCCGAAGATCAACAAACTCGGCTCGAAGACTTGGGTGACTCTCAAGGCCAATGCGAAAAGAAAGGTCAAGGACATTGCCAAGGACCTCATCCAGCTCTATGCCAAGCGCAGGGCTTCGAAGGGATTTGCATTCTCCGCCGACTCGTACCTTCAGGACGAGCTCGAATCTTCATTCATGTACGAGGACACTCCGGACCAGGAGGAAGCCACGAAGGCGGTCAAGAGGGATATGGAGGATACTCCTCCGATGGACCGTCTCATCTGCGGGGATGTGGGCTTCGGAAAGACCGAGGTGGCCATACGCGCGGCGTTCAAGGCGGTCACCGACGGCAAGCAGGTGGCCGTGCTGGTGCCGACGACCATATTGGCACTCCAGCACTATAATACGTTCGTGGCCAGATTGGCAAACTTCCCGTGCAAGGTCGATTATGTGAGCAGGCTCCGGACGGCGGGGCAGGTGGCGCAGATCAAGAAGGACCTCAAGGAGGGCAGGATAGATATTCTTATAGGTACGCACAAGATTCTGTCAAGCGAATTCGAGTTCAAGGACCTGGGACTGCTCATCATAGACGAGGAGCAGAAGTTCGGCGTGTCGGCGAAGGAGAAGCTGCGCCAGATGCAAACCGGCATCGACACGCTCACCCTCACTGCCACCCCTATCCCACGAACGCTGCAGTTCTCGCTTATGGGGGCCAGGGATCTGAGCATAATCTCCACGCCGCCGGCCAACAGGATTCCGGTTCAGACCGAGATCATACTCTTCGAGGAGAAGGAGATACGCTCCATCATAGAATACGAGCTCAAGCGCGGCGGACAGGTGTTCTTCCTTCACAACAGGGTGGAGGAACTGCCTGCGATAGAGGAGATTCTGCACCGTCTGGTGCCGGATATGAGGATATGCACGGTGCACGGTCAGATGGCCCCGAAGGAGATAGAGGACAAGATACTCAGTTTCATAAACAACGAGTACGACCTGCTGCTCTGTACCACGATCATAGAGAACGGACTTGACATTCCGAATGCCAATACCATCATAATCAACCAGGCGCAGAACATCGGCCTGAGCGACCTTCACCAGCTGAGGGGAAGGGTGGGCCGAAGCAACAGGAAGGCATTCTGTTATCTGATAGTGCCGCCGCTTGCCACCGTGACGGACGACGCGCGCAAGAGACTCAAGGCCATAGAGGAGTTTTCGGACCTGGGAAGCGGGTTCAACATAGCGATGCAGGATCTGGACATTCGCGGCGCCGGCAACCTTCTGGGCGCGGAGCAGAGCGGATTCATCACCGACATGGGATACGAGACCTATCAGAAGATCCTTGCCGAGGCCATGGAGGAGCTGGGCGTGGAGGTGGGTCAGACCGTCTCCAAGTCCGGACGCAAATATGTCTCCGACTGTACCATCGAGACTGACCAGCAGGCGCTTATCCCGGATGAATATCTGGACATCACTTCAGAGAAGATGCGCCTGTACAAGCAGCTGGACTCTTTCGTGGCCGAGAAGGAGATAGACCGTCTGCACGCACAGATCACGGACAGGTTCGGCGAATGCCCGCCTCAGGTGGAGAACCTTTTCAATATAGTGAAGATAAGGAATATAGGGCAGAGCCTCGGGTTCGAGAAGATCATCATCAAGAACGGAATGCTCATCTGCTTCTTCGCCACAGCCCCTCTGAACGATTATTTCACTTCCGACACTTTCGCCTCGCTTCTGGAGAAGATCAACAATTCTTCATTTACGCTCAAGCAGACCGAAGGAAAGCTGAAAATCATCACCCGCGGGATAGATTCCACTCAAAGGGCACTCGAGACTTTGAAGAAATTGCAATAATTTCTTAAATTTGTGGGATTTTTTAATGAAAAATGTCCAACCTGCTGATAGAGATGGGTAATACGGCGCTCAAGGCCGTATGGGCCGAGGGAGAAACCCTTGGCAAGACCATCCGTTATCAGGGGGAGAAGACCATAGAGTTCATTCAGCACATCACCGAAAAGCAGAAGCCGGGCGTGCTGGTATTGGCATCCGTAAGGGACATTTCACAGCAGGACGAGGATACGCTCAAGGGTCTGTGCCACCAGCTGGTGCTCATAGACAAGAACCATCCGGCTCTGCTGAAGGCCTATGGACTGCCGGAATACCTGTCGCCGGACAGGGCTGCGTCCATACTGGCCACCAGAAAGCTGTTCCAGGGCAGGGACTGCGTGATTTTCGATTTCGGAACCATCCTGTCGGTGGATTTCATAGACGCCGAGGGCAGGTATCTGGGCGGAAACGTTTCCCTCGGATGCAGGACCAGATTCAAGGCCATAAACAGGTATGCGAAGAATCTTCCGCTGGTCAACACCCCCAAGGATGTGGTCCCGAGAGGGAATACGCTTGTATCCAGCGTGGAGTCGGGCGTAATGTTAGGCATAAAGTTTGAGGTTGACGCCTATATCGCGTCCGTACCGCAGAGCGTGGTGCTCTTCACCGGCGGGGATGCCAATATGTTCGTCCGCCATACCGGGAACTCGGTTTTTGTTGTCAATAACCTGGTTCTCATGGGATTGGCCGTAATTTCGCTTGATTATGAGAAAAATTGGAATTAAAAAAATAGCGCTGGGAACACTTTTCTGTTTTCTCACATCGGCGGCAGCGGTCGCGGATGACAACGGGGCATACACGAGTTACGCTCCGTATTCCATCTTCGGCGTCGGTGACCTGTTCAACGGCTCCACCGCATACAACACCACGATGGGCGGCGTGGGCATAGCTTCGCGCAACAACCGCTACCTGAATTCACTGAATCCGGCTGCCGTCACGGCCAGGGACTCGCTCGCCTTCATGTCGGATTTCTCTGTATACCAGAACAATAGGGTGATGAAGCAGGGCAGTGCCAAGTCTGCAAGCAACCTGTTCAACATCAACGACTTCATAATATCGTTCCCGCTTTTCAACCATACCGCGATGATGGTGGGAATCAAGCCATACAGCGCCACCGGATACGATTTCAGCTATTACGAGACCAATCCGGGCGTCCTGGCTTCCATAGGAAACATACAGCACAGCTACGCCGGTCAGGGCAGCATGTACCAGATCTTCGCGGCTGGCGGTGTGAACCTGTTCAAGAACCTCAACCTGGGTGTCGAGTACATCCATTACATAGGCAACTACGAGAAGTCCTACACCCAGACGGCCAGCGACGCGGCTGCACTGAACGTCACGAACTCTTCGGAGATGATTCTCTCGGCCAATACCGCCAAGTTCGGCCTTCAGTACGTGATCAACCCTTCAAACAAGCTTCAGTTCGTGCTTGGCGCGACATACAAGCTCAACGCCCGTTTGAACGGATACATTAACAGCTCGGTGACCAGCGGTCAGGCCAGCATCTCGTCCAGCGCGGACACATTGGCCCATATGGCTACGCCGCTGTATCTGGCCGACGAGGCCGGGGTGGGCGTTTCGATGGTGTACAACAGGAAATTCCGTGCGGAGTTCGACTACACGCGTTCTGACTGGACCGGCAGCGGGTTCGAGAACCAGAAGGGCTTCTCGGTGAACGGCGCAGGCGGAAGCCCGATCTTCTCTCCGGCCGTGGCACAGAGCTTCCGGTTCGGCGTGGAGTACATCCCGAGACCGAATGACGTGCGCTATTACCGCAACATCATCGCCTACAGGGCGGGTGTATATTATACGAAAGACTACTACAACGTGAACGGGAACTCCATCTACGCGAGAGGAATCACCCTCGGCGTGACGCTTCCTATCTTCCAGTGGTACAACGGTCTGACCCTCGGATTCGAGGTAGGGCAGAGGGGATCGCTCAAGAACAGCCTCATCCTCGAGACCTACGCCAATTTCTCGCTGGGCATCAACCTGTTCGACATCTGGTTCCAGCAATACCGCTACGAATAAAACAAATAACACAATATGAAAAAATCAGTTCTTCTAATTGCAATTATCGCGATGACCCTGGGCTCAACGAATCTTTTCGCTCAGGGCAAGTACGGCGCAGACAGCGCGAATTGTATCAAGTATCTTTCATTCTATAAGGAGTACTTCAAGCAGAAAAGCTATGACGAGGCCATTCCGAACTGGAGAGAGGCGTACAAACACTGTCCTCCTACAGCGAACCAGAACATGCTGGTGGACGGTACTGTCCTTATGAGAAAGCTCATCTCCAAGAATGCGAAGAACCCGGTTTACAAGGCCAAGCTTGTGGATTCCCTCATGATGATCCACGACGCGCGCATCGCCAACTATCCTAAATATGCGGTAACCGCACGCAACAACAAGGGTCTCGACCTTGCCAACTATATCCAGAACGACCCTGAGCGCCTCTACAGGGAGTTCAAGGAGATCATCGATGCCAACGGCGCCAAGACCAAGGCTACCATCTTCCTGTTCTACTTCAACTCCGCCGTTGACCTGTTCAAGGACGGCACCATCGACGAGGAAGAGATACTCGGAGTATATGAGGACTGCATCGACAAACTCTCTTCACTCGAGGCCAAGAATGCTGATGACCAGGCCCTTAACGATGAGATCAAGGCCAATGTCGAGGAGATCTTCGCATCCAACAACATCGCCGACTGCGACAAGCTTATCGAGCTCTACACTCCTAAGTTCGAGGCCGCTCCGGACGACATCGCACTTTCCACGAAGATCGTGAAGGCGCTCTCCGCCGCAGGCTGTACGGATGCCAGGCTGTTCCTGCAGGCTGCTACCAAGATCCACGAGAACGAGCCTTCACACACTTCGGCCTACACCCTTTACAAACTCAACGCCGCCGCCGGCAATTCGACGGCCGCCATCAAATATCTTCAGGAGGCCATAGACCGCGAGGATTCAGATGCTGCCCAGGATGTGGAGTACCTGTATGAACTCGCAGTTTACAACTACAAGTGCGGCAACAACCTCGCCGCTGAGCGCGCCGCGAAGAAGCTCATTCCTCTGGCTGAGGCCGGAGAGGTCAAGGGCAAGACCTACATGCTTCTCGGAACCATCTGGGGTGGAGTGCACTGCGAAGGCAACGACATCGCCAAGCGCGCACCTTACTGGGTGGCAGTGGATTATTTCGAGAGGGCCAAGGCCGCCGATTCTTCACTCGCTTCAGAGGCGAACAAGAGAATCGCCGAGTACAGCAAGTATTATCCGCTTACCGCCGACGCATTCATGTACGGCGTGAACAACGGTGAATCCTACGAGATCAACTGCGGCGGATTTCACGCATACACAACCGTCAGAACCCAGAACTAACAGTGAGAACCGGGACGGAAGTCATATTCAGAATTGCAACCGCTGCGGCGGTTGCTTTCTTGTGTTTTGACGGATGTTCCTCGCATCTTAAGGAAGCGGACGCAATAGACCTTGCCCAGACGCCTGTACAGGTGGTTGAGGACATGTTCGCCGTACAGACGAAGGACGGAGTGATACTCCAGAGGATGGAGGCCGACCAGATGCTCCGTTTCTCGTCGGATTCCCTTGATTACGAGACTTTTCCCGAAGGACTTTATGTCTATGCCTATACCGAGGACGGACTTCTGGAGACTTATATCCGCTCCGACCGGGCCAGGCACATCAACGCCGGAAAAAAGTCAACGGGAGAACTCTGGGAGGCGTATGGCAACGTGGTCATAAGCAACGTCATCAAGAACGAGACGATGGAGACCGACACCATTTACTGGGACAGGGACAAGGCGGAGATATATACTGACTGCTATGTCAAGCTGTATTCTCCCCAGGGCCTTATGCAGGGAAAGGGGATGCGCTCTGACGACAGGGCCAGGAACGCGACCCTGTTGTCGGTGTTCGACAGTTTCGGAATAACACAGCAGGACAGCACCAGGGTGGCGATAGATTCCGTGAACTTCATCGGACCTTTGCTCAAATGATTAAAATTTATTAACTTCGCAACCCTTACGTTGGAAAAATTTAAAATTATATAACAAATATGGCAGTACTTCAAAAAATGCGCGATAAATTCGGTGTCGCTATCTCAGTGATCATCGCGCTTTCTCTTTTGTACTTTATCGCACCTATGGATGACATAATGAGGCTTTTCGACAAGCCTCAGAACGTAGGTGAAATCGCAGGTACAGGCATCACCTATGAGGATTTTAAGGCCGAGGTCGACAAATACTCAAGAATAAACGAGATTACCACAGGCTCTTCCGTACAGAACGAGAAGACCCAGCAGCAGATCCGCAACGCGGCATGGCAGTCGCTTCTCGACCGCTATATGTTCTTCAAGAACTGCGAGGCGGCCGGCATCCACGTATCTGACGCTGAGGTTGCAGACCTTTTCGCCGGTGAGCATGTAAGCCCCGCCATCTCACAGAACCCCATGTTCGCAGACGAGAGCGGAGCGTTCTCTCCTGCAAGGGTAAGGGAGATCAACTCTCTCGCACAGAGCGATCCAAACGTCAAGATCTACTGGGACTATCTGAAGAACAGCGTACGCACAGGCCAGTATTACAGCAAATATTCAGCTCTTTTCACGAACAGCTCCATCAATTCTCCTGCACAGAAGGCTGAGATCGTGCTCGAGGGCAACCTTACCGCAGACATCCAGCTGGTAAGCGTTCCTTACGACTACAGGCGCGACAGCACCGTCAGCGTATCCAGGAAGGAGATCAGGGATTACTACGATGCCCACAAGAAGGACTACAAGCAGGTAGCCAACCGGGACATCGAGTATGTAGTCTTCGAGGTCAAGCCTTCACAGGACGACATCGCAGCCGCTGAAAGCGCAGTTGAGTCCGTAATCGACGAATTCGCTTCCACAGGCAATATGAAGAGCTTCCTTCTCAAGTATTCTGACAGACCTCTTTCTGAATACTGGTATCGCAAGGGCGAGCTCAACACCATTAACGCCGACATCGACAATTTCGCATTCTCAGCGTCAGCCAAGGGCGTTTCGAAGGTGTTCAGCAAGGACAACACCTACTACGCCGCACGCGTGCTCAAGAGCGCCAATATTCCTGATTCAGTATATGTAAAGCACATTCTCCTTCAGGGCGCCGACGCACAGAAGAAGGCAGACAGCCTCTGCACCGTTCTGAGCCGCCGTCCGGCAGCGTTCGATTCTCTCGTCGCAGAGTATTCAGCGGACAAGAACTCACAGGCAGACGGCCAGCTTGGCAATATCGGCTGGATGACCCAGACCTATATGATTCCGGGTCTCGAGAGCGTAATCACAGCTTCTGTTAACAAGCCTTACGTGGTCAAGAGCCAGTACGGTTCGCACGTGGTTGTGGTTACGAAGACCACCAAGCCTGTACTCAAGAAGCAGGTGGCCATCCTCGAGAAGGCCGCTGTCGCAAGCAAGGACACCTACAGCGCATATTACGCACAGGCCAACAATTTCGCCGCTCTGGCAGGCAGCACCTACGAGGGTTACAAGAGGGCATCTGATTCGCTTTCAGTATATTCACACAAGCAGAACAACGTTCTCGAGAGCACCGACACATACGGCTCCATCGACCACGCGAAGGAAGTTACCCGCTGGGTGTTCGATGCGAAGAAGGGCAAGACTTCAGGCATCATCACCGTGGATAACAAATATTTCTTCGTGGCTACCGTGAAGGAAGTCCGCAAGACCGGCTACAGGTCTCTCGCAGAGCTTACCCCTATGATCGAGAACACCATCTATACGGAGAAGCGCAACGCGGGCAAGTGCGCACAGGTCGCATCCCAGATCGCAGGTCTTTCAACCATCGACCAGATCGCATCCGCACTTTCCGTAGAGGCCGTTTCACGCAAGGACATTTCATTCTCTCCTATGAGCCCGTCATCAGTGGAGCCTGCAGTTCTGGGAGCCATTCTCAAGACTGAGACAGGCGCTGTCAGCGGAGCAATTCAGGGAACACGCGCAGTATATGTGGTCAAGGTGGACAACAAGGTCAACGGCAACTTCTTCACCGACGAGGACGCTGACCGCTACACCACCCAGAAGGCACAGTACAGCTCGCAGCTCATTCTGCCGGTTATGCAGGACGCTGCAGGCGTAGTGGATGAAAGGGCACGCTACTTTTAACAGCACTATATGAAACAGAAGATCAATAACAAGTTCCTTTCTCTCTTCGGTGAGGGAGGAACTTTTTTCGCAAGTGCAGGTCGTATCAACCTGATCGGCGAACACACGGATTACAACGGTGGCTTTGTATTCCCCGGCGCAATCGACAAGGGAATAATGGCCGAGATCAAACTCAACGGAACCGACAAGGTTCAGGTATTCTCACTCGATTACAACGAGATAGCGGTATTTGCCATCAACGGTGACAAGGACGCTCCTTCACAGGCTTGGGCCAGATACATCTTCGGTGTATGCCGCGAGACTGCCAAGAGGGGTGGCAAGGTAGGCGGATTCAACGCCGTGTTTGCGGGCGACGTTCCTCTGGGAGCGGGCCTGTCAAGCTCTGCGGCGCTCGAGAGCTGCTTTGCATACGCCATCGACACTCTCTTCGGGAACGGTCTGGACAAATTCACTCTTGCGCAGATCGGCCAGAGTACTGAGCATAACTACTGCGGCGTGAACTGCGGCATTATGGACCAGTTCGCTTCCTGCTTCGGTAAGGCCGGATGTCTTATCCGCCTTAACTGCAAGACTCTGGAATACAAGTATTTCCCGTTTGACCCCGAGGCTCACGGATACCGTCTGGTGCTTCTGGATTCCTGCGTCAAGCACGAATTGGCATCATCTGCCTACAACGACAGGCGCGCTTCCTGCGAGAGGGCTGCCAAGGCCATCGCGAAGAACCATCCGGAGGTGGAGTTCCTGTCCGATGCGAACCGCCTGTGGCTTGAGGATGTCAGAAACGAGATTTCCAGCGAGGATTACCTTCGCGCCGAGTATGTGATCGGCGAGCTTCAGAGGGTGCTCGACGTGTGCGACGCTCTGGAGAGGAACGATTACCTGACGGTAGGGGAGATGATGTATCAGACACATTTCGGCCTCAGCCGTCTGTACGAGGTCAGCTGTGAGGAGCTCGATTTCCTCAACGCTGTTGCCCGCAGGGAAGGCGTTACCGGTTCGCGTGTTATGGGCGGCGGCTTCGGCGGCTGCACCATCAACCTCGTGAAGAAGGAACTGTACGATGAGTTCATCTCCACTGCGAAGAAGGAGTTCACCGCCAGGTTCGGTCACGAGCCCAAGGTTTACGATGTCGTAATCTCCGACGGCGCCCGTCAGCTTACTGACTAAGCGTTATCACTATAGGATAATGATCGCTCAGGCCTCCGAGGTATCGGGGGCCTGAATACGTTCTGAGCGGTTTGGTCCCGCCGTATCGGGTGTCCTTTTCGCTTAGAATATCCAGATCTGCGATCCGCATCCTGAGCCCGGTGGTGTCACTGGCCAGACACCTGTCTATCTTCTCCCAGCGGCCCTGGAATCTGATGCTGCCGGTCTTCTGGGGAGTGGTCACTTCAGAAAGGTGCCGGAGCGTGTCGTCCGGCCGGCGTTCTTCGTTGAAGTCGCCCATCACGAGCAGTCTTCCCGGACACTGCGCCGCTATGGAATCCATCATCTCCATCGCACGGTCGCGGCGTCTCCGGGCCAGCGCGGAACTGCCCCTTTTGGACGGCAGATGGCAGACGAGTACGGTCAGATCCTCGAACCTTACCAGCAGCAGGCTTCTGGTGGGCAGGACCTGTCCGTCGAGGGTGAGGGGGATGCTCCGGGTCTCCGTTGGCATACAGTCACGGTAGAGAAGTGCGCAGTCTATGCCCCGTGGGTCGGGGGATTCGAAATGCACATATCGGTAGCGGAAAGGGTAGAGTACGCTGCTTCCCACAATGGCTTTGAGGGTCGCGGGGGAGTCGATTTCCGCCAGCCCGACGATTTTCGGAGGCGTTCCGGCGCTGTCCGCCAGGCTCAGGATGACCTTGCCAATGCCGCGGGCCTTGGCATAAAAGCGGCCTGCTGTCCAGTTCTTTCCGCTGATGGTGGAGGGCTGTCTGTAATCGAAGAAGTTTTCCACATTCCAGAAAACGACGATGCCCGTCAGAAGAAGTTTAAGTGAGAGTCTCATATCAAGTTCAGTTAAAGCGCTAATATGAGGATAATTTGCTAAATTTGCGCAGAAATTTTCGAGAAAAACGTTATGTCTTTAAAATGCGGTATAGTAGGACTGCCGAATGTGGGCAAATCTACTCTTTTCAATTGTATCAGTTCGGGCAAGGCGCAGAGTGCCAATTTCCCCTTTTGTACCATAGAACCCAATCTCGGCTCGACCAACGTGCCTGACAGGCGCCTGGAGGTGCTCAGTGACATATGCCACCCGCAGCGCACCATTCCTGCGACCGTGGACATAGTGGACATCGCCGGTCTGGTGAAGGGCGCCAGCCACGGAGAGGGCCTGGGGAACCAGTTCCTGGCCAATATCCGCGAATGCGACGCCATCCTGCACGTGCTGCGCTGCTTCGATGACGGGAACGTGGTGCACGTGGACGGTTCGGTGGACCCTGTCCGTGACAAGGAAGTGGTGGATACGGAGCTGCAGATCAAGGACCTGGAGACAGTGGAGGCCCGCTTGGCCAAGTCCGAGAAGGCCGGAAAGGCGGGGGACAAGGAGGCTGCCAAGCTGGCCGCGCTTCTTTTGCGCTACCGTGCCGCTCTTCTGGCGGGCAGATCCTGCCGCAGCGTGGCTCTGAACAACGAGGAGGAGGTTCAGATGGCCCGTGACCTGTTCCTGCTTACGAACAAGCCTGTGATGTACGTGTGCAACGTTGATGACGCTTCCGCCGTCAACGGTAACAGATACGTGGACGCCGTGAGGGAGGCCGTGAAGGATGAGAATGCCGAGATACTGGTCATTTCCGCCAGGACGGAGTCCGAGATCGCGGAGATGGACGACTACAATGACCGCCAGATGTTCCTCGAGGAGATGGGTCTGAGCGAGTCCGGAGTGGTGCGTCTGATACAGAGCGCATATCATCTGCTTGGCTTGCAGACGTTCTTTACAGCAGGTGCCGACGAATGCCGCGCCTGGACCATACACAAGGGCGACAAGGCTCCGCGTGCGGCCGGCGTCATCCATACGGATTTCGAGAAGGGATTCATCCGCGCGGAGGTCATAAAATATGACGATTTTGTTACTCTCAAGACTGAATCTGCCTGCCGTGCCGCCGGAAAAATGGGCATAGAGGGCAAGGATTACATCGTTCAGGACGGTGACATAATGCACTTCCTCTTTAACGTGTAGGTATGGAAGTCAGAGCGAAAAAAGCCCTTGGACAGCATTTCCTGACCGATCAGAGTATCGCGCGCGCCATCGTGGACGCGCTCACGCCTTCGGAGGTGAGGGATGTGCTCGAGATTGGCCCGGGTATGGGTGTTCTGAGCCAGTATCTTCTGGGGCGCGAGGACCTGGATCTGAAGCTTGTGGAGGTGGACGGCGAGAGCGTGGTGTATCTCAGGGAGCATTTCCCGGGGATTGTGGGCAAGCTCCTGCAGGCGGATTATCTGAAGCTTGATATGCGGAAGGTCTTTCCGGGCCGCTATAAGGTCATAGGGAATTTTCCGTATAACATTTCTTCACAGATATTCTTCAAGATACTGGAGGACAAGGACCTGGTGCCGGAAGTGGTGTGTATGATCCAGAAGGAGGTGGCGGAGCGCATCGCCGAGCCACCGGGATCCAAGACTTACGGGATACTGTCGGTGCTTCTTCAGGCCTGGTACGACATAGAATACATTCTCAGCGTGGGCTCGGGGGCGTTCTGTCCGCCGCCCAAGGTGCAGAGTGCGGTGATAAGGCTCAGGCGCAATTCCAGGACCTGCCTGGACTGTGACGAGAAACTGTTCCGCCAGGTGGTGAAGACGGCCTTCAACCAGCGCCGCAAGACCCTTCGCAACGCGCTCAAGCC
>CAVBDE010000029.1:0-19145 GCA_963594055.1 Anaerovoracaceae bacterium
CGCAGAAGTGAGGTAGGCGGTATCTCCTTGTCTGATATGGCCGTGAAGTAATGTATGAACTTCAGCAGGCGGTGAGCCTCTGAATATTCGGGACAGTTCTTCGGAATGGTCCGCAGGATGGTGTCCGCGTGGTTTCTGAGCACGGCGAACTCGACCAGATATGCCGAATTGAACATAACGTCGGCATTCTCCTGATACGGATAAATCCACTTTTCCTCGGCTTCAAGCACGTTGGGCCACTGCTTTATGGTCTCTATCGCCGAGAACGCACCCTTGTTGTAGTCACGCACGATGCGCCGCAGAAGACGGTTGTCGGTAGGCGGGATGCAGTTGTGGTTGTCCAGGCTGATGCTTGTGAGCGTCGATATGAAGATGCGGAATTTGCAGCCGTCCTCTATCTGGTCGGTGAGCTTCGGGTTCAGGGCGTGGATGCCTTCGAGAAGGATCACGCAGCCTTCGCGCATACGGAGTTTCTTGCCGTTGTATTCCCGTTTGCCCGTCTTGAAGTTATAGGTAGGCACTTCCACCTCGTCACCCGCAAGCAGTTTTACCAAATCGGCCTGAAGGGCGTCGTGGTCCACGGTATCGAAATTGTCGAAATCATATTGGCCGTTCGGAAGGAGAGGCGTGTCCACCCTGTTCACGAAATAGTCGTCAGTTGAGAAGGATATCGGGGTGAGACCGCAGGCGCGAAGCTGCACGCTGAGTCTCTTGCAGACTGTGGTTTTACCTGAACTGCTTGGCCCGGTGATAAGTATCAGGCGTACTTTCTCGGGGCTGTAGTAGCGCTTTTCTATCTCTTCGGCAATCTTGACTATCTTCTTCTCCTGAAGGGCTTCGGCCACCTGTATGAGCTCGCTTCCGAGACCTTTCCTGATGCGGTGGTTCACATCGCCCACGGTGTTCAGCCTCGTGATGATGGTCCAGCGGAGGTTCTCGTTGAACATCTCGTAGGTCTTGGGCTGCGGCCAGAACGGGGCCAGGACTGTAGGGTCGTGCTTGTCCGGAACGCGCAGAAGCACTCCGTCGTAGCATCTCATTATGTCCCAGACCTTAAGGTATCCGGCGCGCGGAAGGAGTCGTCCGTAGTAATAGTCCGGCGTGTCTCCCAACAGATAATAGTCGGTATAGACGTCCTCGCTGGTGTCCAGCAGACGGACCTTGTCTATGTAGCCGAGGTCGCGGAACATCTTGATGGCCTGCCCTATCTGCACTTCCCTGCGGTGGAACGCCACGTCGTCATCGACTATCTTCTGCATCGCCGCCTTGAGGGCCTGCACGTCGTCATCGTCGAGCGGAGTGTCGTCCTTCTTTCTGATATTGCAATAGAATCCGCCGGAGATAGGATGTTCCAGATAGGTTCTGCAGCCCTTGAAAGTCTCGTGCGCCGCCTTGAACAGAAGGAACCACAGGGACCTTACATACACCCTCATAGCGCAGGGGCTGGTGGCGTCCAGAAATTCTATGTCACGGTTATTGTACACGCGGAACCTCAGTCCCTGGGAGACGTTGTTGACCTTGGCCGAGATGATCGGATAAGGCTGTTCAAACTCAAAGAACGGAAGCATTTCGAGTAACGTAGTACCCTCCTGGAAATCCTTGTAGGTTCCGGTATTTTTACAATAAACAGTGATCATGATTATATAATATTCAATTTAGACTTGAGACGCAGGACCCTGAGCACCTTGCGGTCAAGCTCTTCCTCCGGGAATTCGCCGCTTTCGACCTTTTCCGTGATGGCGTCGATGATCGCGTGAACGCTGCAGGCTCCCAGAAGCAGATCGGCCCCGGCCTCATATGCGGCCACGCTCGCCGCCACGTCATCTCCGTCGAACATATTCAGAAGACCCTTCATCATAAGGCCGTCGGTGATTATGACGCCCTTGTATTTAAGGTCATTTCTGAGCAGGTCGTAGCACGGCTTCGATATGCTGGAAGGAACCCCCGACGGATCGATGGCCGGCACGTTTATGTGCCCCATCATCACCAGATCGACATGTTCCCTTATGAGCCTTCTGAAAGGGGCGAATTCCACCTTTTCGAGACGTTCCATATCGTGGGCCACGGTAGGAAGGGCCTTGTGGCTGTCCACCGAAGTGTCGCCGTGGCCCGGAAAATGCTTGGCACATGCGCCGATTCCGGCCTTGTGCAGACCCTTTGTATAGGCTGAAGCATAATCGCTTACAGTCTTCACGTCGTCCCCGAACGCACGGAATCCGATTACGGGGTTGTCAGGATTCGTATTCACATCCGCCACCGGCGCGAGGTTTATGGCGATGCCGAGCGTATCCAGCTCCAGGCCAATCTTATAGCCTACCTCGCGGGCCTCTTCCGCGCTGGTGATCTCGCTGGCGTACGGGAGTCTGGCATAGTCCTCCCTCAGACGCATCTGCGCGCCCCACTCCGCGTCTATGCAGGTGAGGAGCGGATATTTGCTGGCGGCTTTGAGTTTCGGGAGAAGGGTGTCCACTTCTGCGCGACTGCTCACCATAACGATGACGCCGCCTATATGGTCATTTATGACCAGGGAATCTATCTCCGGATCGTAGTGGTGCGCTACGAGAAGCTGCGCTACCTTGTCTCTAACGGTCATCCCCTGCATCAGGGCCAGCGAAGGGTCTTTGCTGCAGGAGCCAAGAAGCAAAATTGAAACGGTTAAGAGAAGTACAGATTTTTTCATTTCGGATTTTGCACACAAAGATAACTATTTTTTCCGATTATGGATAATACCTGCGGCTGTCCTATCCCCTTTCTTCCTCCAGAGTCCTTATCGGCGCGGCGGGGAAAAACCCTGCATCTCTTGCGAATCATATGAATAATCCATACTTTTGAATTGGCCTTCAAATAAGGCCGCCGGACTTACTATGAACAATAAAACAGAAAATGGCTGGATTGACAAGCCTCTGGACGGTTTTTACGCCCACATCTATTCCAATGGACATTCTGTCCTCAACCTCTTCGACACAGACGAAGATCATATTTTCGGGATGAATCTGCTGCCCGTCACGGCGAACACATGGAATGTGAAATTGCTGATGATTCAGCTGATGGACACGCACTTCCATATTATCGTGCGCGGGGACCCGGCAGATTGTGAGAAGATGTGCTTTTCAATAAACACAATCTTAATGAAACGGATAAAAACGACAGGCCGAAAAGATTTCACTCCGACAGGCATTGACATTTCCATTGACAGGATATACACAGAGACGGAGTTGAAGAACAAAATCATCTATGTCTATCGCAACAGCATAGCAGCGGGTTATCCCCTGGCTCCCTGGCACTACAGATGGGGACCTGGAGATATACTCTTTATTGACCACAAGAAAGCGGAATTGGATGGTCACCTGATAAGTGACACAGACTCAAGAAGCCAAAGGGCGATGTTTCATACGCGGGCCACAATTCCAGATGAATGGAGATATGACGATAACGGAATGATTCTCCCCCATTCTTATCTTAACTGGAAATATGTCGAATCGCTGTTCGGTTCTATTCGCGCATTTTTAGCCTTTCTTTACCAAAGAAAAGATGTCGAAGTCCGGATAGATCGGGAATGCAGTGCGGCAATGGAGCAGAGGTTATCGGAACAATCAATGAAAAAGGAAGTGCGTGAACTATGTAAATCAATGTTCGGCCGCGCCGCCATTACCAAGGCAAGCACTGAAGAACGGATAGCCATCGCACAGAAACTGTGGGCAGACAGACGGACTTATTCCATCACAAAACTTGCACGTCTGACACTGCTGGACAGAAATGTTCTGAGCAAAATATTATGATTCTTTCTGCCGGAATTGATCCGGGCTGCCGGAATTTGTGCAACTGCTGGAGTTGATACCGACAGTCAAAGTTTATTCAGACTACAGAGATTTCGAAAATACGAAATCGACAGACACGCGAATCGGCCTCTCACTGCGGTCTGTGGCACATTGGCGTGTCTACCCTCGAATTTTATAGAGGGGGTAAGCACAGCTATCGCCTCTACAGGCCACTCAGAGCAAGATCACCGTGTCTGTCGATTAGCACTTTTTCAGAAAATAGATTTTTTTCTACATTTGCCGAACTTTAAACGAACTGATATGACACACGGACACGAAGTTCTCCATATGGCGCCTCGACCGTCCTGAGCATCTGCCTGGAATCGGCGCGCGAAGTCAACGTGGTATTCGACAGATACCTCCCCTCCTGCGGCTGCGTGCCAATCGTAATTTAGCCACAAAACAGACCGGGGCGGAGACTTTTCGCAGCGTTTGCCCGTACAGGGTCGCGAAGCGACAGCGAAGAAAAGTCACAGCCCCGGTCTGAGGCCAAGTTCAATTTAAAGATTACTGCTCCACCGTGACGGTGAAGTTTCCCAGCGCCGGACCGGTCGATCTGTTAAGGTAGAACGTGTATGTCCCGCTGTAGTCCTTGGCGGCAAGCTGGGGAATATAGCCGTTGACGGCGACCTTCACCTTCTCGAACATTTCCAGAGCCCCTTCATCGACAGCCGAGGCGTCCTTGGCATAGTAGGTGAATTCATTGCGCCAGGTCTGGCTGAACTGCCTGGCGATCTCATCCTGAAGCGCGCTGTTCGAGCAGGACATTATGAAGGTATCCACTCCGCGGTTGGGCGCCTCGAGCTTGATGATGGAAGTCCGGGTAGGATGAACCCTGAGCTCAAGGTCAAACCTGTTATAGTTCAGTTCGCTTATTTCCGTCAGGTCCGTAGCGTACAGATAGTACGGCTTGTCCTTCTGCGGATGCTCTATGGAGAAGATCCAGGTGAATTCGGTCTGCCAATCGGCCTTCTGGAAGGTGGCCACCTCGTCGTGATAACTGTGGAACCAGCCCGTATGATACTGAGGCACTATTCCCTCGATTCTCCAGTTCGTCACATTGTTCTCCTCCTTGTGATATACCCTGAGCGCATTTTCCGTGTGGGAGTGCGTCTCGGAGAAGGACACTCCTCCGGCGAGTCCGCCCATAGGACCCGACATATTGAATCCCAGATTGCCGCTCAGCGCCCATGTGATGCCTGTGGAATATCCCACGGTTCCGCTCACGTCGGTCTTCGGGGTGGCGTCCAGAAGCGTCACGTCATAGAATGTGCTACCGTCCTCTGAAGAGACCTTGCAGGTATAGTCGAATTTGCTCATATACGGACCGTACCACAGATCCTCGTAATAGCTGCCCGAGTCTCCCGAAGTCAGGCCGTTGTCGAAGACGACGACTTTATTGGCCCTCACCCAAGTCTCGTCACCGCTCTGGCAGCGAAGCTGGTCGCAGTGGAAGTTCGGCTTGAGGCTCACGAAGTAATAATCCACGTCCTTGTCGAAATCATAGGCGCTGTAGACCGTGTAGACCAGTTCATACGGAAGCGTGCGCCCAAGTGCGCGTGACGGGCCCACGGAACGCTGAACCGTGGAGCGGTAACCGGTCATATATTTCTCGATGGTTTCGCCGGCGTCACTTCCCAGAAGATCGTCGCCGCTCGCGATCCACTTCATCAGCAGATCGGCCGCCTTGCCGTAATCATAGGCGGTAGTCTCGTATCCGTCAGTTTCCGCGCTTTCACCGGCCATCTGCTCGAGGTCGCGCACCACATAGGTGGAATGCCCGCGGAAAGCCACTGCCTCCACCGGATCGGAATTGGCATCCAGAATCTGCGCCGCGGTGGTAAAAAGTTCCCCGAGTTCATCCGCACCGGTCACATCCGCGCCCTTCCCGATGAGATTGCCAATGGCCTTGTCGAGGCTCTCCCCGAGGCTTCCGTCCGCAGGGAACGAAGGATTGACAAGCACGAAGCTGGCATTGTCAAGATATGCGCTCACCAGTATTTCTGCCTAATCTTCAGTCAGATTCATCAGATAACCGGAAGTAAACACGAAAGCCTTGACGTCCGCCTCCGGTTCGGTCACGGCATTTTTCATACGGTTCACCACCGAAGCGTTGAACCCGGTGCGCGAAGCCCCGAACACACATGCCTTCCCGGTATAAGTGACTTCCATCTGATCTTCAGCGGGAAGCGGCTGGTTCACCTCCGCGGCGTCCAGGTCGTTGCCCAGAACGTCCACCTTCTCCTTCTTGCAGGAAGATACCAATACTGATACGCCGCACACGGCCATTGCCAGAAGCGCACTGACATTTACTCTTTTCATACGAATACGATTTATGATTCAAGGGCGCGAATTTACAACTATCCCGCGTAATAGCAAACAGTTTCCGGAACAAATCATTACGGCCGGCGGGCCGAAACACCGCAGAATCGAGCCCGTACGGCATCCTGACAGGCCGGGATTTGGGGATTAGAAGATAAATTTTTATCTTTGAAGTCCACTAATTGTAAGACAATGACCGAAAAGAACATCAATATCTCGTTCATCGAGTACAATTCTATCGAAGAACTTTGCAGTGCGGACGCCTCGCTGGTAAGGGATGCCATCGACGCCATGAAGGGTTCGTTCGCACCTTATTCCCATTTCAACGTAGGCGCGGCGCTCAGACTTGACAGCGGGCGCGTGGTAAGGGGGGCCAATCAGGAAAACGCCGCCTTCCCTTCCGGAATGTGCGCCGAGAGGAGCGCGATGTTCGCCGCCGCTTCGCAATACCCTCAGGACCATATCAGCTGCATCGCCATTGCGGGCGGACTGGACGGGGTTCAGGCTGATGACCCGGTATCTCCGTGCGGTGCCTGCCGCCAGGTTATGGCCCAGTACCAGCTCAACGCGGGACACCCCATAGAGGTTATCTGGGTGGGGGCGAAGAGAATTTGGAAATTCCCGAACGTGGAGTCCATCCTGCCGTTCATTTTCGACAACATCTAAACCGTTCAGCTGAAGATAGATATGGCAGCAAGTTCCCTGGAATCGACCAAGCCGCATTTCCTCCTTCTGGATGCTCTGCGAGGCGTGGCCGCACTGCTGGTGGTGTGGTATCACATCTTCGAAGGCTATTCATTTGCCGGCGGAGATATAATTAGAGGTATCAACCACGGCTATCTGGCGGTGGACTTCTTCTTCATCCTGTCCGGGTTCGTGATCGGATATGCCTACGATGACAGGTGGGCGAAAGGATTCACTCTCAGGCAGTTCTTCAAACGCCGTCTGATAAGGCTCCACCCTATGGTGATCTTCGGCGCCGTGGTCGGACTCGTCACTTTCCTGATTCAGGGAGGGATCCAGTGGGACGGCACCAAAGTGGCCACCTCCGCCGTTATGTGGGCGCTACTGCTGGCGATGTTTATGATCCCGGCAGTTCCCGGCTGGCCGAACGAAGTGCGCGGGAACGGCGAAATGTTCCCTCTCAACGGCCCCACCTGGTCGCTTTTCTTCGAATACATAGGCAACATTCTGTACGCATTGGCATTAAGAAAGATGTCAAACAGGGCGCTGAAAGTGCTTACGGCAGCGCTCGGCGTCGCGCTCGGAGCGTTCGCGCTCTTCAATCTGTCGGGCTACGGCAGCGTCGGGGTGGGCTGGACCCTGAATGGGAACAATTTTATCGGCGGGCTGCTGCGGATGATGTTCCCGTTCACCCTCGGAATGTACATCTCGCGCACATTCCGTCCGTGCCGCGTAAAAGGCGCGTTCTGGATATGCAGTGCGGCGCTTCTGGCGATCTTCTACGTGCCATACCTGCCGTGGACCTGCAGTCTCGGCCGGATTTTCGGACTTGAGCTGACTCTGACTGCCAACGGCGCATTCGAGATTCTGTGCATCGCCGGGGTATTCCCGCTTCTCGTGTGGATTGCCGCAAGCGCAGGCCAGAGCGGCACGGGCGTTTCGGACGGCGTCTGCCGGGCGCTGGGCGACCTGTCCTTCCCGCTGTACCTGGTGCACTACCCTATAATGTACCTTTTCTACGCGCATCTTATCCGCACGTGCCAATACTCCTTCGCGCAGACCTGGCCGCTGGCCATCTGCGTGTATGCCGGGTGCGTGGCCTTCGGATTCCTGAGTTCGCAGATCTATGACAAGCCTGTAAGGAAATGGCTTAAAAAGAAGTTAGGTTAGAAAAACATAAAATCATGAAAAAGAAAATATTAGGTTTGGCGCTGTGCGCATCGGTTATGCTTGGCGGCGCTTCTTGTCTGAAAGATAACGGGAATGAATACGATTACGACACTCTGGCGATGGTGACCATCTGGCCGGAGACGGATTCATTCAAACTGCAGCTGAATGACAGCACGGTCCTCAGGCCGACCAACGTCAGCGCATCTCCGTACGGCGACAAGGTGGTCCGCGCATATGCGGGATATACCGAAACGGACGAAACCCCGACCGTCACCAAGTCAGGCGAGGAGATACTCACAAAGCACATCAAGCTCAGCTGGGTGGACAGCATCCTGACGAAAAAGCCGGTCCAGACACTTGGCGACAAGGATGACGACACCTACGGCACCGCTCCGATAGAGATTCTGAACGCCTGGTCCACCGTAGCCGAGGACGGCTTCCTGACCCTCAACATCAGGACCATTTCCGGAGCGCCGGGCACCACGCACTACATCAATCTCGTGACAGGCGCCGATCCCGACGACCCATTCGTGCTGACACTGAGGCACAGATGCGACACCGCCTACAGTTCCATGATGTCCGACGGCATCCTGGCCTTCAACCTCAATGACCTGCCGCACACCTCCGACGAGGTGACTGTCAAACTCACGTGGACTTCCTTCTCCGGCACCAAGACCGAGGAATTCAAGCTGAAAATGCACAGGGAATAGACGGGCCCGACCCTACCCCGCCGACTCGATGAGCAGCATCGTCATAAAGCCGAGCAGGAGCGCGTACGTGGCCTGCTTTTCATAGCCATGCGCGTGCGTCTCCGGAATCATCTCGTCCGAAGTGACATAGAGCATCGCACCTCCGGCAAATGCCAGCATAGGCGGAAGCAGCGCCTGCGAGATGGAGCCCATCGCATATCCAAGCCAAACTCCGGCTATTTCCAGCAGGCCGATGGCAAGAGAAATCACCAGCGTGCGCATCCTCGACACCCCGGCAAGCAGAAGCGGCGCGATAATCACCATACCCTCCGGAATATTCTGTATCGCTATACCGATGGACACGGAAAAATCCGCCGCAGCCTGAGTTCCTGCCGTGTTCATACTGACGCCGGCCGCCACACCCTCCGGAAGCTTGTGGATTGCGATAGCCATCACGAACAGCAGCACATGGTTCAGATGGCTGTTGTTCCTGTGCTGCTCGACATCCAGACCGGTAATCTTGTGCAGATGCGGAGTGATCAGGTCCAGCACATTCAGAAACAGCGCTCCCGCCATTACAGCGATACATACGAAGACCAATGCCCACCAGCCCCGTCCGACGCACAGCTCAAAGGCCGGCACGATGAGGCCCAGAGCCGATGCAGACAGCATCACTCCGGCGCAGTAACCCAGAATTATGTCGTTCCACTTGTGCGGAAGATTCTTGAAGAAAAAACCTATAAGTGAACCTGCCAATGTCGCGCCGCACAGTGCCAGGGCGCTAAGCCATACCTGTGAAATCATAACACCGCAAAGATATCTTTTTTTATCCTGACTCCCGCTCGCTAATGTCAGGTAGTGCAGGACCGGGATTTACCGTATCCCGGTTATGCCGAACTATTGGATTATAGAGAAGAATTTTTAGACGCCTCCGTCATCGATATTCCGAAATGGATCTTGAGAAATCGACTGGTGGAGATGAATTGCCACTGACCATCGATATGATAGAACCCTGCTTTGACATATCGGAGATACAGCAGAATGAGCGCCAGCGTAGCGTTAAGGACTATGCCAAAGATCTGGAAATATGCAAACTGATCGATGAAGAGTACCTGAACGGACGCTCCTATGCCCAGATCGGCGAACAGGAGAAAAGAAGGATTGCCAATGCCCTGCTCCGAAGATTCAACAGGTCGCTGACCGTCAAACAGATTAGCCGGTGTCTGGCACTGCAATGAATTCGCAAAACGCAAGCGTCGCCGTGTTGACATCGGGGTCTATCTGCAAGCATGGCTAGCCGAAAGGGTGCGGATTTGGCCAAATCCGCACCCTACTAAATAACAAGAAGCTTGTGACTGCCGATAAAAAAGTATTACCTTTGCATTCACGTGCTGTCGACGGATGACATTTCGGATACAGGAGAAAATACTCGCTGACAATTACACGAGGACCTTCAACAACTCAGAAAGGCATAAGCAAAGAAAGCATAGATCCGGAATGCACAAGCATACGAAGAAAAGGAAATAACTACGCTACGGCCATACACAAAAAGCGCCATGAACAGAAAAGTATATTTTTCAGGGTCCATCAGGGGCGGACGGGCGGATGCGGCGCTCTATGAGGAGCTCATCCGGCACATTCAGAAGACGGACACGGTCCTGACCGAACATATAGGGAATTCGAATCTGGAAACGCTGGAAAAAGACCAGACCGATGAAGACATCTATCTTCAGGATGTGAGGTTTCTGCGGGAATGTGACCTGGTGATAGCCGAATGCACCACCCCGTCGCTGGGAGTGGGCTATGAACTGGCATACGCCGAAGCGCTCGGCAAACCCTGCCACATCTTCTACGATCCGTCGCGATGCAGACTCTCCGCGATGCTCTCCGGAGACAGATACTTCGACATCCACCCATACTCGTCCAAAGAGGAGCTTTTCACTCTCGTCGATGCCTTCCTGGAAAACATATTATGAAACGTACCCTATACCTTCTTCTCTGCATTCTGTGCATCTGGGCCTGCAAGCCTGAATCCACCACCGTTCCGACTGACCCCGACACGGAGACACCTGCAGATCCCGACACGGACAAAGATACCGATCCGGAAGGCCCTGACACCGACGACGACAAGACCGACCCGACTGATCCAGAAAAACCTGACACTCCGGACCCGGACGAACCTGACACTCCGGACGATCCGGACGAAACCGTCACGGTGGAAGTCCTGGACCCGGGCGAACAGCCGTCCGACGAGAAACCGACGCCAAGCCAGCCTGACGCCATACACGTTCTTAACTGCACCGAATTCTACAGCAATCTCCAGGACTATCTGGACGACTGCGGTAACATCGACTACGTGGTCTCACAGGGCGAAGGCACCTCCTGGCCAATGATCACTTCCGACGGACACATCCGCTTCTATCAGGGCACGAGCGCCAAGAAGGGCGGCTCCTACATCCGCATACGCGCGTTCAACGGCGCGAGCCTGCAGAAAGTCGAGGTAGGCAGCGTGGGTGAGACCGCATTGGCATACTCCACAAACGGCAAGGCGGCCAAGTCCGAAACCACCGAAGTTCCGGCCGGAGGCACCTACTCAGTGGAAGGCAACTATAACGAAGTGAAAATCTACTGTATGGGCACATCTTCCGACCGGCGCTGGGAACTCAACTCCATCAAGGTCACCTACAAGGGCGGTTTCATCGAGGAAGACTTCTATGCCGAGCAGAAGGAATACGGTCCGCTGGTAAGAGTCTCCCTTCCTTTCGCGGAAGGATTCGAGACGGGATTTCCTACCACGGACAAGCCTTCATACTACAAGTACGGCATCACGGCCGGAAGGGAAAACCTGCAGTGGAGCACATGGTACGGGTCATTCTCCTGGCAGAACCCCATAAGCGGCAGCCAGAGCGCCCAGCTTCGCATCTATCAGGAAGATGAAGATTACGACCAGGACCAGTTCGGCCACCTGAAGATGGAATATTTCATCGAGAACCTCACCGGCGTGAACTTCAAGTACTGGATCAGCGAGTATTGGGTCAAGGCCACCATCTCGTACTGCGAGTTCGGCACATCCGAATGGAAGAATCCGCAGCAGATAGCCCTCAGCGAATATTCGCAGAGAAAGACCACCCAGGAATACTCCTACACGCTCAACGGCGGGCAGCCGGTCAACGCGAAGATCAGGTTCGAACTTGACCCGGCCAGCGGCTATCCTACGAGCGGACACTACGACTTCATCGTGGACGACATAACCTTCCTCGGAGAATAATTCATCCAGCATTTATCCATGCTACCGGCCCTTATGGGATGCCGGATTGAGTCGTGTCCAACCGGCCGGTCGACGCAGAGGTCTCCCGGGACATTTCCGCCCGGGAAATCGCGGCAAAAACGTCAGGTTATTTTTTACCGACATCCGCTCGTTTTCCGATAGGATAAGACCGATAATTTTAGTAAATTTGCGCGGTTTTATACCACATTATAGGCAATGGCTAAAAGAGCATACGTTTTTCCGGGCCAAGGCTCCCAGTTCACAGGGATGGGCAAAGCTCTCTACGAGAACAATCCCACCGCCCGCTCCATAATGGAGGCCTCAGACAGGATATTGGGTTTCAAACTCACCGACATAATGTTCGAGGGCACCGCAGATGACCTCAGGCAGACCCGTGTCACGCAGAGCGCCGTGTTCATCCACTCGGTGGCGGCAGCGCTCAGCCTCGGTGACGGGGTGAAGCCCGATATGATGGCAGGGCACTCGCTCGGCGAGCTGTCCGCACTGGTCGTATGCCGGGCACTCAGCCTCGAGGACGGCATAAGGCTTGTCGCCGCACGTGCAGCGGCTATGCAGAGATGCTGCGAAGCCGTTCCCGGCACTATGGCGGCCATCATTGGCCTGGACAGCGATGTGGTGGAACAGGTCTGCGCACAGGTCAGCGAAAAGACCCGAACCCCTCTGGTGGCGGCCAATTACAACTGCCCCGGGCAGATCGTCATCTCCGGAGGACAGTTGGCCATAACCGAAGCCTGCGAAGCGCTCAAGGAGAAAGGCGCGAAGCGTGCGCTGCCGCTTCAGGTCAGCGGTGCGTTCCACTCCCCTCTTATGGCGGACGCGCGTGAAGAATTGGCCCGGGCCATAGAGAAATGCACCTTCAGCACACCGGTATGCCCTGTGTATCAGAATGTCAGCGCAGTGGCGGAGACCGATCCAGCGAGGATAAGGCAGAACCTTCTGGACCAGCTCACCAGCCCGGTCAGATGGACGGAAAGCGTAAAGAATATGATGACGGACGGCGCCGCGGAGTTCACCGAATTCGGACCCGGAAAGGTCCTGCAGGGGCTCATCGCCAGAACAGGCGGGCCGGAAGTCACCGTTAACGGAATTCAATAAATTTAATACCATAACACAACACTATGTCAAAAGAAAAGAAATTCATTACCTGTGACGGTAATCAGGCTGCCAGCAACATCGCCTACCTTTTCAGCGAGAATGCAGCCATCTACCCTATCACACCGTCATCCACGATGGCAGAAAACGTGGACGAATGGTCAGCGGCAGGAAAGAAGAACCTTTGGGGCGAGACCGTAAAGGTTACAGAGATGCAGAGTGAGGCAGGTGCAGCCGGCGCCGTTCACGGATCCCTCCAGGCGGGTGCGCTCACCAGCACATTCACCGCTTCCCAGGGTCTGCTTCTGATGATTCCTAATATGTACAAGATTGCAGGTGAAATGCTTCCTACGGTATTCCACGTGTCTGCACGTGCGCTCGCCAGCCACGCCCTCTCCATCTTCGGAGACCATCAGGACGTAATGGCCTGCCGCCAGACAGGATTTGCCATGCTCGCTTCCGGATCAGTCCAGGAGGCTCAGGACCTGGCTGCCGTAGCACACCTCTCCACCATAAAGAGCAGCATTCCTTTCCTTCACTTCTTCGACGGATTCAGAACTTCGCACGAAATCCAGAAGATCGAACTTCTCGATGAGGAGGACCTCAAGGGACTCGTAAGCGAGAAATCTCTCCAGAAATTCCGCGACCGCGCCCTCAATCCTGAGGCTCCTGTAACCCGCGGCACCGCACAGAACGGCGACGTTTACTTCCAGGCCGTAGAGTCCAGGAACCAGGCTTACGAGGCAGTTCCGGACATCGTTGCGCGCTATATGGGCGAGATCGGCGAGATCTCCGGAAGGCAGTACCGTCCGTTCGACTACTACGGAGCGCCTGACGCAGAGAACATCATCATCGCCATGGGATCAGTTACCGAGACCATCTGCGAGACCATCGACTACCTCCGCGAGCGCGGACGCAAATACGGTGTCATCTCAGTTCACCTCTACCGTCCGTTCAGCACCAAATACCTCCTCAAGGTTCTGCCCAAGAGCGTGAAGAAGATCGCAGTGCTCGACCGCACGAAGGAGCCGGGATCGCTCGGAGAGCCTCTCTACCTCGACGTGAAGGCAGTCTTCCAGGGACAGGCCAACGCTCCTGTCATCGTGGGCGGCCGCTACGGTCTGTCAAGCAAGGACACCACCCCTGCCCAGATCATCGCAGTTTACGACAACCTCGAGCAGAAGGAGCCCAAGAACGACTTCACCATCGGCATCGTCGACGACGTCACCTTCAAGAGCCTTCCTATCAAGAGCGAAGTCAGCATCGTGAAGCCTGGTACCACCGAATGCAAATTCTACGGTCTCGGATCAGACGGAACCGTGGGCGCGAACAAGAACACCATCAAGATCATCGGTTCACACACAGACCTTTACAGCCAGGCATACTTCGACTACGACTCGAAGAAGTCAGGCGGATACACCTGCTCACACCTCCGCTTCGGCGAGAAGCCTATCCACGCCCCATACCTTGTGAACACTCCTGACTTCGTGGCCTGCCACGTTCCTTCATATCTGGAGAAATACGACGTGCTCAAGGGCATCAAGGACGGCGGTTCATTCCTTCTCAACTCCCTCTGGGACGAGAAAGAGACCATCGAGAGGCTTCCTGACCACGTAAAGGCGGTGATCGGCCGCAAGCACATCAAGTTCTACATCATCAACGCCACCAAGATTGCGGCCGAGATAGGACTTGGCGGAAGGACGAACACCATCCTCCAGAGCGCATTCTTCAGAATCACGGGCATCATACCTGTCGCTGACGCCGTTTCATATATGAAGGCAGCAGCCCTGAAGAGCTACGGCAAGAAGGGTGAGAACGTTGTAAACATGAACTACGCGGCCATCGACCGCGGCGGTGAATTCCACACCGTGGAAGTGCCTGCCGAGTGGGCCAACATCTCTGCCAAGTTCGTCAACCACAACGCAGAGCGCCTCGCACCGGCCTTCGTCAAGGAGATCGCCGACAAGGTCAACTCCCAGGAGGGCGATTCGCTTCCTGTAAGCGCATTCCTTCCTTATATGGACGGTACAATGCCTAACGGAACCGCAGCATACGAGAAGCGCGGCGTGGCAGTGAACGTGCCTGTATGGGACGCCACCAAGTGTATCCAGTGCAACAGCTGTGTATTCGTCTGCCCTCACGCAGCCATCCGTCCGTTCCTTCTCACAGAGCAGGAGGCACAGAACGCGCCTAAGGGGCTCAAGTACGCTGACGGCAAGGCCAATCTCAAGGAATACAAGTACGCGCTCTCAGTATCCGTTGCGGACTGTACCGGATGCGGCAACTGCGTGGACGTATGTATGGCCAAGGAGAAGGCCCTCGTTATGGAACCTTACGTGGACAACACCGCCGAGCAGGCCAATTTCGACTACCTCAACTCCAAGATCGGCTACAAGAAAGTGCTTGATCCTAAGTCAAATATGAAGAACGCACAGTTCGCCCGGCCACTCTTCGAGTACAGCGGCGCCTGCGCAGGATGCGGTGAGACCCCGTACATCAAGAACATCACCCAGCTCTTCGGTGACCATATGATGATCGCCAATGCCACGGGATGCTCTTCAATCTACGGAGCTTCATTCCCTGCAAGCCCTTACTGCACCGACGAGAAGGGTCACGGCCCGGCTTGGCAGAACTCCCTGTTCGAGGACTTCTGCGAATTCGGTCTCGGTATGAGACTCGGATCGGAGCGCAAGCGCGAGACCATCGCCGGCCTTATGAAGAAGGGTCTGGAATGTGAGTGCTGCTCAGACGAGATCAAGGCTCTCTTCCAGAAGTGGCTTGACAACAGGTCCGACTACGCTGTAACACGCGAAATCTCAGACAAGCTCGTTCCTCTTATGGAGGCCTGCGGATGCGACACCTGCAAGAGCATCCTCGCTCTCAAGCAGTACATCGCCGCACGCAGCCAGTGGATCATCGGCGGTGACGGTGCGTCATACGACATCGGATACGGCGGACTTGACCACGTGCTCGCATCAGGCGAGAATGTGAACATCCTCGTGCTCGACACCGAAGTTTACTCCAACACCGGCGGACAGTCTTCAAAGGCTACTCCGGCAGGCGCCATCGCCAAGTTCGCAGCCAGCGGCAAGAAGATCCGCAAGAAGGACCTCGGAATGATGGCTATGAGCTACGGTTACGTATATGTCGCCCAGGTGGCTATGGGTGCAAGCCCTGTTCAGTATATGAACGCCATCAAGGAGGCCGAGGCATACGACGGACCGTCCCTTATCATCGCCTACGCTCCTTGTATCAACCACGGACTCAAGGCAGGTATGGGACTCAGCCAGAGGGAGGAGAAGCTCGCAGTTGAATGCGGTTACTGGCATCTCTACCGCTACAATCCGGCTCTCGAGGAGCAGGGCAAGAAGGCCTTCAGCCTCGACAGCAAGGAGCCTGACTGGACCAAGTTCCAGGACTTCCTGAAGGGCGAGGTACGTTTCTCATCTCTTACCAAGCTCTATCCTGAAAGGGCTCAGGAGCTTCTCGACAAGACTGAGGAATTTGCCAAGATCCGTTACAACAACTACAAGAAACTGTCAGTCGAGTAATCCTCTTCACTGAACAGGTCATACTTTTCCATTACAGGGGCGATTTCGGGATCGAGATTGCCCCTGTAATTTGTTTTGCCGGGCGAGGCTGAAGCAGCCAAGTGCCTCGACAAAAACAAGCCAAGTGCCTCGAGGCAAATTACATTATAAGTTTGATCTTCAAAAGCAGCGCCTTCAACTGAGGGACATCCTGTGTCGCGGTTTCCCAAAGAATTTCAGGGAGTATATTTGAATACCCGTGAACAAGAACGTGACGCATCTTGATAACCTGTTTCCACGGAATCTCAGAATGTGAACTTCTGAATGCTTCCGTGAGCATATTTGCAGCCTCGCCGATAATCTCGACATTCTTCATCACGGCAAAATACCGGATCTTGTCAGCCAGAAACTGCTCATATGTCAATCCATCAACAAACGAAATGATGTACTCCGCCGCCTCAAGCATATCCTGAATACGACCTGGATCACGCTCAGCCTCTCTCATATATCAAAATTTTATCGTGATTGACCGATGCTTCAGCGTATGAACGAAGAGAACCTTCAGGAACAATATCAACACCTCGCCCCAAAAGCTCCTCCAGATCAAGCGACATTCCTGACAATTTCATAAGAGAAATTCTGGCAGTACTGTCAAATGCCACAAGCAGATCAATGTCACTGTCAGCTGTCTCCTCACCTCTCGAATACGACCCGAACAGCCAAGCCCTGGAGACCGGCTGAGAAGAGAAATAATCCTTTATGGTATTTATAATAGCGCCACTCATAGATAACTGTCCGCTCAAATATATGAAGTTTTGTTCAAATCGCCAAATCCTGCACTAATACATCTCCTCTTCACTGAACAGGTCATACTTTTCCATTACAGGGGCGATTTCGGGATCGAGATTGCCCCTGTATCTGTATGAATACTCCCCTGCCACGGCCTGTTTCAGTTCTTCCACCGCCTCGGCCTCCATCCCGCGCCGCGAATACGCTATGGCCAGAAGATAATGGACGGCGGCCGTCCTGACGGGCAGATTTTCCAGAATCAGGCTCGATGTGGCATTGTATTCCAGCGCCAGATATGCAAGAGCCGCATTATAGTCCTCGTACGGGGCCAGCAGTTCCAGAGCCTGCTCCCACTCGCGGCTGCGAAGATGCTCCACGCCCCTGAGATATAAAGAATCGCTACCGTTCACCCGCGCCAAATCATTATCCGTCAGCGAACTGAGCGAACTCACATAATAGGTTATGGACTGCGACGGGCGCGAAGACCAGATGATCTCCCGGCCGTCGTGAATCTGCGTGGTGACGGACAGGTAGAATTTCGACATCGACCGGCCGGACTCCAGACGCTGATGATACAGATACACGAACTGCTCCACTCCCCTCGCCGTGCTGTCACGCCGCACTGACCCGTCCGCACGCGGAACCCGGATAAGGCGCCTTTCCAGATCGTCCCTGAAAGACAGCTTGTAGCCGTTGTATTTCTCCATCCAGGGCCTGCGGAAATGCTCCGCCGCATCTTTCCCGGCAGAAGGGAAACGCTGCCTGAAGCCCTCCGCCTGAGTATGGTCGATGAACCGCGAACTGTCCCTGGCCACCGACGCCAGATACCCCTCGTACAGGTCATAGCCCCTCTGCTGCGCCGCACGGAAGTCCTTTCCGGTCAGATATACCGGGGCCAATGCCAATGAATCCCCGCCCTCGAACCGTACCACCGGGAAGAACCGGAGCTGCCAGGACGGATCCTGCAGGGAGTCCGAAGCCACTATCAGGAAATCGAAATTCACCTCTCCACGGCGCTCGGCCACATTGCGGAACCTCGCCACGATCACGGCAGCATCCAGATCCTCGCTGGCCGTAACCTCGCCGCTGACGGTGTCGCGCCGGGTGCGCATCGCATACAACCCGTCGGGGTCAGCTTCCTGATGCCGCTGCGAGCCGCCGTAACGCCTTATCTCACTGTCACTTGGAAGATGCAGCGAAGTATTCACATCTCCGCCGCGGATGGATTTCAACTTTAATGCTGAGGAGCAGGAAACCGCTCCTGAAAGGATAACGCCGCCCAGGACGCATCCGGTAAGGAATGAAGCCTTCATAATTCAATATTTTATGGGGTCCGGGGACCCCGGTTAACTTATTCGTCCTTAAGTTTAAGGTGTATGTCGTCTCCGCAGGACCATATCTGCACGGTCTTTCCGGAGCTGAGCCTGACTTCCGCCGGAGCTTCACGGTCCTCGGCGAACGCCTTGGAAGCCGCTTCATACCAATGAAGTATCTGCTGTGCGTAACCGCGGAACAGTTCGCCTTCCCCAGTCATCCTGACCTTGCCTCCCCTGCGGTCAAAAAGCTGAACGCCCAGAGACTTCTCGAGTTCCGCGATGTTCAGGCTTATCGCCGGCTGGGATATGCCAAGCCTGCGGGCAGCCTCCGTGAAACTGAGCGTATCGCAAAGCGTATCAAACACTCTCAACCTGAAATCATCCAGCATACAGCACAAATTTAGCGCTTTAACTCGATAATCCAAACAGCGCAAGTTGGAAAAGTT
>CAVBDE010000030.1:0-7509 GCA_963594055.1 Anaerovoracaceae bacterium
CTTTGACGTCGCAAAGCGACGTCGCGGGTCCGAGTCCCGTTTTCCGCTCGAGAAGAGTCGCGGGTCACGCGGCTCTTTTTTTGTGCACGCCCGCGACCTCAAGCCTCCCCCGAGGGGTGGCTGCCGAAGGCAGACGGGGGTAACGTTGTAGGCTTTGACGTCGCAAAGCGACGTCGCGGGTCCGAGTCCCGTTTTCCGCTCGAGAAGAGTCGCGGGTCACGCGGCTCTTTTTTTGTGTCCCGCCCGCGACCTTCGATCCGCCACCGAGCGTGACGGTAAGTCTCGTTCCGTCTAATATACTATTACTCCATCCCTTGGTCCGGAATAAGCCGTCGGCATAGTCGCTGCTATGTACAATTCAGCCGGGGCGGAGGCTTTTCGAAGCGTTTGCCCGTGTAGGGTCGCGAAGCGACAGCGCAGAAAAGCCTCTGCTCTGGCCGTCATAAACAGCAAATCGACAGACACGGTGATATGGCCTGGAGCGCGTTGTAGTGGCATTTGTTGTGCTTGCCCCCTCTAAATAATGCGAGGGTAGACACGCAAAAGTGCCATAGAATGCAGTGAGTGGCCGACAAGCGTGTCTGTAGATTCTATACTTTTTAGAATAGCAGGTTGTGTGTTCCCGCTGATTATTTGAAAAACTTTTTCGTAAGCAATTTTGTGTTAATTTGGTTGACGAACGGGGCTGTGCCTTCGAGGACGGCTTGCCGCCCGTGGCAGGTGAACGGGAGGGGCCCACGAAGTGGGAGGGATAGCGCGAAGCGCGTATCGTCCTGAAGGCACGGACCCCGTTCGCAAAATTGTCGTCGAGGCACAATGGACGGCAGCTTCAGGGACGGCGTATCGTCAACAACCGATTTTATTTCGTATCTTCGCGAATATGAAAGTGCGAGACATAGAAAATGCTCTGGAGCGGGTGGCGCCGCTCTGTCTGCAGGACGATTTTGACAATGCCGGCCTCCAGGTCGGTCTCGAGTCGGACGACGTCACCGCCGTCCTCACCTGTCTGGACGTAACCGAAGACATCATCGACGAGGCCTTCGCGAAAGGCTGCAGCCTGATCGTCTCTCACCACCCCCTCCTGTTCCATCCCCTGAAACGGGTCAGCGACCTTTCCTACCAGCAGCGTTGCGTGCGCACCGCCATTCAGAAAGGCATCAGCATCTATTCCGCCCACACGAATCTGGACAACGCCCCCGGCGGAGTCAACTATCGCATAGCGGAAAAGATTGGCCTGCAGAACTTTGAATGGCTGGAGGCCAAGCTCGGGCAGAATGCCGGAAGCGGGCTCATCGGCACTCTCCGGGAGCCGGTTCCGACCGAAGAGTTTCTCGGAATGCTCAAAAGCGTGTTCGGGGTAGAGGCCCTCAGGCACTCCGCCACCGTGCATGGGCAGATCTCGAAGGTGGCCCTCTGCGGCGGCGCCGGATCGTTCCTGATGGGTGCGGCCCGCGGGAAAGGTGCGGACTGCTTTATCACCGGCGAGGCGCACTATCATGACTATTTCGAGAACGAAGGGATGCTCGTGGCGACACTTGGCCATTATGAAAGCGAGAAATTCACTGTAGACCTTCTGGCGGAGATCATCGCGAAGGCATATCCCGAACTCAGAATCGAGAAGACTCAGATCTGCACAAATCCCATAACCGTAAGATGACTGTAAAAAGGTTCAGGACATTTCTGCTGGCTTCGGCCCTGCTTATAGGGATGATTCCGTCTTTCGGACAGAACATTCCCAAACTCAAGCGTGCGGACGAGGTCGTCAGCGGCACATTCCCGAACGGCATAGATTACTATTTCATCGCCAACAACCCCGTCGCCGGAAGGGCCGATTTCGCCCTGGTGCAGATGGGGAATTTCGATGTGGAGCAGACCCGGCTCGCGTTTGTGGATTCCGAGCATATCAACGCGAAGGACTACCTCTCCCGCCACGGCATTCCGTATAACGAAGACGGTTTCGTGTCGTATTACGACGGCGCCAGGGTCTTCCGCTTTTCCGACGTGAATGTAAAGGACAGGGCCACTACAGACAGCACTCTGCTGATGATTCTGGACTTTATGCAGACCTCTGACGGCCCGCAGTCCATCATAGTCTGCGGCGATATAGACCAGGAGAAATTCCGCGACAGATACAGCACGCTCAGCCTCGTGATGCCGAAAGTCCAGCACCGCGAATACGAAAGCACCATTCCGAAGGAAGGCTCGATTTTCAGGAACGACTCGAAGAAGGGCCGTGTCTCATTCTCTTTCCAGGAAGGTTCGGTAAGCAGGGACCTCGCCGGTACGGCCATCCCGCTTATGTCCGAATACCTCTTCCTCCAGGTGCAGAACATCCTGAAAGACAGGGTCGAATTGGCATTCAAGACCGAACGCATCCCCTTCTACATAGACGTCTCCCGCACCGAGATGGACATCAGTTTCGATCCGGAGCGTGAACAGCAGGCCCTGGACATCATCAACGGCGCCCTCTCCGATCTGGCTGGCGGCGGTGCCACGGTCGAGGAACTCACCTATGCCAAGTACCTCGCGCTGCCGAACGTGATCTCCACCGGCCTCAAGCTCGGCAAGCCGAACGCATTCTACGTGGACAGGTGCATCTCCGCCATCATCGGCGGCAGCAACCTCGCCTCGGAGGAGACCCTGCGCAGTTTCTTCTCGCGCCGACGGATCTCGCCCAGACGCGAACTCGAACTGTTCAACAACTACGCGGCCGCCCTGCTCTCGGACACTTACGGCGAACCCGTCGAATTCAGATACAAGCGTCAGTCCTATCCGGACCTTCAGGCGGCCCTCAAGACCCCTGTCAGGGGCGTGAAACTGGCCAATTCCACCACAGACCCCCTCACGGGCGGCAAGCACTGGACATTCAGCAACGGCATCAAGGTCGTCTATAAATACCTGCCGTCCACGGACGGATTCACTTTCTGCGTGGCCCAGAGGGGCGGAGCATCTTCGATGAACGGCCTCTTCCCCGGCGAAAGCCGGTTTCTCTCCGACATGTTTCTGCTGAACCGCTACTCCGGCATACAGGGCGACGAATTCGACCGTGCTCTCAGATCGCGCGGTGTGGAGTTCTATTTCAATGTCTCCCTGGAAGACACGGTGATAGGCGGCAGCGCCCCGAGCGAGGAGATATCCACCGTGCTCAAGGCCCTGCTGAAATTCTCCTACGGAAGGGAGCCCGACCACCAGGCCTTCGACTTCTACCGCTCCTGCCAGCAGCTGCGTTCATCCAACGAACTTCCGGACATCAACTCCGTGATGGACAGTCTGATGTGCAGGGACTACGCCTACCAGACGAACAGTTCGGCATACAACATCAGGGACAATCTTCTGGAGCGCGCCGACGCCTATCTGGACGAGCGCTATGCCAATGTGAGCGATGGCGTGTTCATATTCATCGGTAACATAGAGGAGGCCGACCTGCTCTCCCAGCTGTGCCGTTATCTGGGTTCGTTCGACGTCTCCGGCCCTTATGCTGTAAAGGAAAAGGTTACATATAACCTGTACAGCGGCCGCAAGACCTTCATAGAGACGGGTGATGAGCCGAGCGTGAACCTGGCCGCCACCGGCCTTGTCCCTTTGAACATAGACAATTACCTCATCTATCTGCTGGCACGCGAGGCCATAAGCCGGCAGATGGCCAAGAGCCTCTCGCCTGTGGGGATGTACGCCCGGGTGGACGGAAAGATGGACGTCTCTCCTGTGGAGAAGGTGTCCTTCTACATAACGCTCAAGCCCTGTGCCCAGGACGGTCTGCCGGAAGGGGTCATCTCGGCCGACCCGATGGACGCCATCAATGTTGTCCGCGAGGAATTCTCCCGTATGCAGTACATAATCATAAGCGACGAGGAGTTTGAAAGTTACAAATCCATAGTGAAAAAGAGAATCGCGGCACAGCTGACCTCCCCGAAGGGGATGATGGACTACGCGCTCTGCCGTTACTCTTACGGGAGGGATCTCACCACGTATTATCAGAAGAGGCTTGACGCCCTGGTGGTGGACGATCTGCGCTGGCTTCTCGAGGAAGTCATCTCGTCAGGAATAGTGGAGTATATCGTAAAATAATGTTGGACAATCGATTCGGAACTATCATAGAGATCGGGGACGTGCTTGTCTCCGAGGATGTCGTAAGCGAATATTTCGCCTGCGACTATCAGAAATGCAAGGGCGCCTGCTGCGTGGAGGGAGACTCCGGCGCGCCTGTCCTGGAAGAGGAGCTTGACGGCCTGGAGGAAGGGTATCCGACATATTCGCCCCTTATGAGCGAAAAGGGCCGCGAATCCGTCGACAGAAACGGCTTTTTCACCATAGACAGGGACGGCGACATCGTCACACCGCTGGTGGAAGGCTCCTGCGAATGTGCCTATTCGCGTTTTCTGGAAGACGGCTCGTGTCTCTGCTCCATCGAATGCTGCCATCTTCACAAGCCCATCTCCTGCAGCCTCTACCCCATAAGGGTGACCGACCTCGGAGGGGGCCGCGTGGCCCTGAACCTTCACCGCTGGCACATCTGCAAGGACGCCTACCGCAAGGGCCGCGAAGAGGGTACAAGAGTATATCAGTTTTTAAAACAACCGCTCGTGCGCGCCTACGGAGACGAATTCTATGAAGCTCTGGACGCCGCCGCCAAACACCTGCTGTCACGATGAACATCCATCAGGAAAGAATAGACGCCTTACGCAGCTTTATGCGCAGCCGCAATATCGACGCCGTGGTCATATACGGCAGCGATCCCCACATCAGCGAATATCCGGCACTGCGCTGGAAACAGGTCGAATGGCTCACGGGCTTCACCGGAGAAGCCGGAGACGTGGTGGTCACCCTCGATCACGCCGGCCTCTGGACCGACAGCCGTTATTTCATACAGGCCAATGACCAGCTTTCCGGCACGGGCGCCGTGCTTCACAAGACCCGCATCCCCGGTGCCGTGGGCATCCCCGACTGGCTCGGGGGCGCATTGGCAGACGACGCGATAGTGGCCGTGGATTCGCTATGTACCTCCGTCGGTGCGCTCAGGTCCCTGCAGGCGCGCTTCGAGGTGGTCTGTATTCCGGACCTTCTGAATATGCTGTGGGCGGACCGTCCGGGCATCGTGCAGACCCCGGTTTTCACCGTCAATCCCGGAGAGAGCAGGGAGGAGAAGATAGATTGGCTCAGAGGCGTGATGGCTGCCAGAGGGTGCGACTATATGGTCATCTGCGCGCTGGACGAGATCGCCTGGCTGCTGAACGTCAGGGCAAGCGATGTGGAATACAATCCTGTGGTCATCTCCTATCTTCTGGTAGGCCAGGACGAACTGAAATGGTTCGTGCTGAAGGACGACATCGAGGACGAGACCACGCAAAACACCGTGGAGACGCTCCGCCACGAAGGCGTGGAGGTCTGCGGATACGACGAGGTCTTCATTGACCTTCAGACGCTTACCGAAGGGACCATATGGATAGATGAAGACGCGGTGAACGCCGAACTTTATTCGTCCATCCGCTGCGGCAGGTACTGCGCACCAAGCCCGGTCCAGGCCCGCAAGGCCGTGAAGAACCCGCTGGAGATAGAAAATATCAGGGAGGCCCACATCCGCGACGGCGTGGCTATGGAAAAGTTCCTCCATTGGCTTGAGACCGCCATCGCACAGGGCAGACAGATAGACGAATGGGAGGCCGCCCTGAAACAGAGGGAGTTCCGCTCGCAGATAGACGACTATATGGGCGACAGCTTCGAGACCATCTCGGCTTACGGGCCGGGCGCCGCGCTCCCGCATTATCACACGCCTTCGCAGAACGCACCGGTGCTGAGGCCCTGCGGGCTGTATCTGAACGATTCCGGTGGCCAATATCTCAGCGGCACCACCGACATTACCCGCACTGTTCCGCTTGGCCCGTGCACCGAACTCGAGAGAAAGGACTACACGCTCGTGCTCAAATCGCACATCGATCTGGCCACGGCAGTATTTCCGGAAGGTACGCCGGGATGCCGTCTGGATGCTGCGGCCCGTCTTCCGCTCTGGCGCGAGTTCAGGGACTTCGGTCACGGCACAGGCCACGGGGTGGGGTATTTTCTCGGAGTGCACGAGGGCCCGTGCCAGATAAGGCAGAATATGGATCCGTCGCCGCTGAAGGCCGGAATGGTGACCTCCGACGAGCCGGGCATCTACCGCGAGGGGCAGTTCGGCGTCCGTCACGAGAACCTGCTTCTCGTGGTGGAGGCGCAGAAGAACGAATTCGGGAAGTTCCTCAGGTTCGAGCCGCTCACGATGTGCCATTACGACACCTCTGTGCTCGATCTTTCACTGCTTGACAGTTGGGAGATAGACTGGCTGGACAGGTATAACCGCATGGTGCTGGAAAATGTCGGCCCGTTTCTTGATGAAGAAGAGCGCAAGTGGCTTGAACTCAAAACGAAGCCGCTCCATTTGGAGTAATATTTTATTTTTCTTAATTTTGCAGTTCGTCGTCCCGTAGTAGTGAGGGACACCACTTAAGAAAATACATACAGAGTAATAATATGAAGAAGATTTTGTTTTCTTTTTGCTCACTGTTGGCCGCAGTGACATTGGCAAACGCGCAGGACATCAACCAGGCTACAGATTATTATAACAATGCCGTGAATTACTATTCAGCCGGCAACCTCAGTTCAGCTGTTGAAAGTTTCACAAAGGCTCTTGAAGTCGCCAAGCAGTGCGGCGAGGACGGCGTGGAGATCGTAGCCGACTGTGAGAACTACATCCCGCTTCTCGGCGGCCAGATCGCAGGCAACCTTGCAGAGGAAGGAAAATACGAGGAAGGCGTAGCCGAGCTCAAGGAAATCGCAGAGCTCTGCACCTCACTTGGCCTCGACGACGAAGCTGCCAAGCTTACCAGGAAGATCCCTCAGTTCTATATGCAGCAGGGCAACCAGGCCATCAAGGCCAAGAGCTATGACGAGGCCCTCGCAGCATTCGACAATGTGCTCGCCATCGACCCTGGCAACGGCAAGGCCGCTCTTCTCAAGGGCCAGGTGCTTGACCTTAAGGGAGATGTGGACGGTGCCAAGGCCGCTTACGAGCTCGCTGCAGCGAACGGACAGGAGAAGGCTGCCAAGCGTCAGCTGACCAAGACCTATCTTAAGAAGGCCAAGGCTGCCAGCGGTGCGAAGAACTACACCGAGGCTCTCGAATGTGCGAAGACCGCCATCTCCTATGACGCTACCGAGGCCAATGCCTACTATATCGGAGGCATTGCAGCTCAGAACCTTAGCAAGAACGCGGAGGCTATCACCCTCTTTGAAAAATATCTGGAACTTAAACCTGCAGCCTCAAATTCACAGGCTGTTCGTCAGGTGGTGGAAGCTCTGAAGAAGGGTAACAAGTAAAATGCGTCCCATCGAACTTCTCGCCCCTGCGAGAAACGCTGATATCGGCATCGCGGCCATAGACTGCGGTGCCGATGCTGTATATATTGCAGGGCCGCAGTTCGGAGCGCGCAAGGACGCCGGGAATCCCGTCAGCGAGATAGCCCGCCTCTGCGCCTA
>CAVBDE010000030.1:7750-9159 GCA_963594055.1 Anaerovoracaceae bacterium
GTGGTGCTCGAGCGCCAGCTGGACCTGCCCCGCATCCGGGAGATCTGCTCTTCCGTGCAGTGCGAGGTGGAGTCCTTCGTACACGGCGCCCTCTGCGTGGGTTATTCGGGCCAATGCATTCTCTCCGAGCGTCTTACGGGCCGCAGCGCTGACCGCGGCGAGTGCATCCAGGCCTGCCGTAACCTCTATGACCTGGTGGATGAGACGGGCCGCGTATGGCAGAAGAACAAGGCTCTTCTTTCGCTTAAGGACCTGAATCTGCTCGACGACCTGACGGATCTGCTGGATGCCGGGGTCACTTCGCTCAAGATCGAGGGCCGTCTTAAGAACATCTCCTATGTGCGCAACGTCACCAGGGCCTATTCGCTCGCCCTTGACAGAATAGTTGCGCAGTATCCGGACCGGTACTGCCGCGCCTCTTACGGGCGCGTGGAGGCGGGATTCACCCCTTCGCTGGACAAGACCTTCAACCGCTCCTACACCCGACTTCTTCTGGATACCCGCAGCGATGACTGGGCCAATTTCGAAGCCCCCAAATCGATGGGTCAGAGGCTGGGGGCCGTCCGTGAGGTAAGACCGCTCGGCCGAGGTCAGGCGGAAGTGGTATTGGAGGATACCCGCACCGCGCTCAGTAACGGCGACGGTTTTGCGTTTATAGCAGGAAGCGAAATCGTCGGATTTCGCGGCGATGTCTGCCGGCCAGGGCACATTACCTGCAGACTTCCGCAGGGCTTGAAGGCCGGCACGGTTCTGTACCGTAATCTGGACAGGGCGTTCGAGTCTTACCTGGATGAGAATCCCTGCCGCAGGGTTATCGGTGTGGAGGTCAGCTGTAAGACCGCCGGACACGAAGACGGCCTTCTGGACGTGGCGTTTTCCGCGCGAAGCGAAGACGGCAGGACGGCCGAGGTTCGCCTGACTGGTCTGGAGGCCTCCAGAAACCCCGAGAGGGAATTGGCCCTGTACAGGAACCAGATAGAAAAGCACAGCTCTGTGTATGCGTTTTCGCTCTCCGCTCTGGAAGGCACGCCCGCGCACCTGGGCGCCGCCGCGCTCAATTCCGTGCGCAGGGACCTCGCCGCGGCTCTGGACGAAAAGCCGTGCGGAGTCTATCCTATGCTTAATCCGCAGCGGCGGGAAGTGATTGACTATCAGGTAGGCCGGCGTGAAGGTGAAGTGATGCGCTCCAGATACTGCATCAGACGCCAGATAGGGGAGTGCCTGAAGTCAGGCGGCAAGTCCGGAAGGCTGTTCCTCCTGAACAACGGCAGGAAATTCCCTTTGATTTTTGATTGCCGGAACTGCGAGATGGCGGTGGGCGAGGCTCTTTAGATCAGATCCTCTATGATGCTGTCCGAGATGAACCACTTGTCCTCCGGGATGCAGAGGTGCCGTCCGTCAATGTCAAT
>CAVBDE010000030.1:9532-18881 GCA_963594055.1 Anaerovoracaceae bacterium
TGGTAGGCGGAGATGTGTTCCGGTCCCAGGGCGATAATCCCGCCCAGAGTCTCGCGCAAGGTATTGTCGCTCAGACCGTTGATGCCGAAGATGACATCGAGGCTGATGTTCGCGAATCCCGCTTTGCGCAGAATCCCGAAGGCCTTCCGGGCAGTGGCGGCGTCGTGCCTTCGGCCCATCCACCTGAGCAGGCCGTCGTCCAGGGACTGCACGCCCATACTGATGCGGTTCACGCCCAGGTCCTGCAGCCCGCGGGCATAGGAAAGCCCTTCGCGCACTATATCGTCAGGGTTGACCTCCACGGTGAATTCTTCGAAGCCGCCGAGCGGCAGGGCTTTCAGGACAGAGTCAAAAAAAGGAAGAGGCATAACCGACGGCGTGCCTCCCCCTATATATAAAGTATTGACTTTCCCTGTGGAAAGAATCTGTTCCTTTCTGAATGAAATTTCTTTCAGCAGGTCTTCCGTATAGCGTTTTCTTTCGGATTCTTCCCGGCAGGACAGCTCGGAATAGAAATCGCAGTAAATGCAGAAGCTCTTGCAGAAGGGAACGTGGATGTAGATCATTACCTGAGCAGCAGTTCCAGAGAACCAAGCTGAGCCTTGTCAGTGTAAACGTCTATGGTGTAGATGCCCTTCGTGTATTCGGCTACGTTGTTCACATAGATGATCATATCAACTTCTGCGCCCTGGTAGTCCACCTGGCGTGATGCGCTGGCAGCCACGGCCTCGCCGTTAAGCTTGAATGAAGCGCCTTCACCGTCGAGAAGCAGGTTTCCTTCAGGATCCTTGACCCTGACGTACACGTTCATAGGGCCTTTCTTGGCCAGTTCGTTCTCCACGAGCGAGAGCGATACGGCGAGCCTTTTGACTCTGCTGCTGCGGTCGGTGACCTTGTTTGAAGAGTTGTAGGCCTTGGCTGACAGTCCCCTGGCCTTCACGATGGAGCCAGTGGCGACCTTTGAAGAGAGGTTCTCGACCTTCGCGTTGAGGGCCTTGTTCTCTCCGGTAGCCTTGGCCAGTTCCTGACGTGAGGTTGAGAGCTCCTCGGCGAGTTTCCTGTTGGCCGTGTTAAGCGAGTCTATCTGAACGACATAGCTCTTCATTATGCTGCGGAGCGTGCCGAGTTCCTTCTCGTATTGTCTCATCTTCTTGCGGTTGGTGGCTTCGGTCTTCTTGATGCGGTCCACCAGGATGTTCACCTCTTCGCGTGAAGAGTCGAGCTGCGAGTTGATGAAATCGTAATCTGACTGCAGGTTGTCGAAGTCAGACTTGAGTACTATGATGCGCTGTTCCAGGTCAGTCTTGTCCTGTTCCAGTTCCTTGACCATCTTGTAGTCCTTGATGGCGACGACTGCCAATACGCAGGCGAGCACGCCTGTCAACACTCCCAGAACGGTTACTGTCTTTTTGGACCCTTTCTTCTCGGCCCTCTCTCTGTCAATTCTTGCAATTGGATCTTCGTTTGGCATAATTATATGTATTAAAATGTTAACAAATCGTACAAAGGTACAAATATTGTGCAGAAAAAGGCATAAATTTGTTTGGTAAACGGATAAAATCTGAAGTAAGTCCCTTTCCCGAGGAAAGGGATTTAGGGATAGGGTAACGTAGTAGTCTACAAGCGTAGCGTGTGCGTGGGAAGAAAGTTTCGCAAGTGGCGCACAATGCTATGTATTAACAAAATTTATTACTTGCGAAACTTGAGTTATGAAATATATTGTACGCGCTCTTAAATATTTTGTCTATCTGACTCTGCTGCTCACGCTTTTCATCGTGATTCTGGCTGTGGCGGGGTTCATCCCGAAAGATCTGAATCAGATGTTCGTTCACGGGGCGAAGTCCATCCCGCAGATGCTTGGCATCGTGGCCGTTTTTGCGGCAGTTTACCCGCGGATAGGTTTCAACACTGCCAATGTCCGCATACTTGGCAGCAGCGAAGAGATAGAGCCGAAGCTCGACGGGTTTATGAATGCCCGCCGCTATGTTCTGGTGAAAAAGAACGGTGAGGACCTGGTGTACAGAAGGGCCTCCACGCTGGACCGCATCTCCAGGATGTGGGAGGACTCCATTACTTTCAGGAAGACATTCAACGGCTACACCATAGAGGGTCGCACGAAGGATATCGTCCGCCTCGACACCGGCCTAACCAAGTTCTTCGAGCCGACGCAGGAGTAGGGCCTCTTCAGAAGGCGTGGTAAGGCGCGCCTGAATCGGCACCATAAAGGTGCGCTCTCTCAGATAATCGGACACATATCCGAGCGACAGGAGCCTCTGCGCATCCTTTTCCGTCGTGACCAGCGGGCAGGCCTTGGCCTTCCGCAGTTCCTTCTCTATCCGGGCCAATTCCCCCCTGGTGAAATCGTGATGGTCCGCGAACTCGAAATCCTTAAGTATATGATACTGCCCCCGCAGATGATCCAGGAGTCTCCGGTCGTGCGCGATGCCGCTCATATACATAACCTTCTGAGAATAGGTGTATCTGTGATCTCCCTCCGGGAACACCATCTGCGGAGGAAGATATTCTATGCTTGAGAACAGCACCGTCTGGCGCTGCCCCGATGGGTTCACGGCGCAGCATTCCTCCGCTGAATAATCGGATAGGCGCAGCTTGAGTGCAAACGCCGCCTTCTCGTCCGGCGTGATGTCCTCCGGGCACTTGGTGACTATGATTATGTCCGCCTTGAAGATCCTTTCCGGCAAGTCGCGCAGCCGTCCGAACGGAAGGAGCCTGTCGTCGAACACCGGACGGCTGTAGTTCACCAGCACTATGTTCAGATTGGCCCTGAGCTTGCGGTGCTGGAAGGCGTCGTCCAGAATGACCAGCTTCTGCCCCAGTTCCTTGAGCTTTTCGCATCCTTCCACCCTGTCGGCATCCACCGCCACGAGGCGCGAAGGGAATTTGCGTGCGATCTGAAGCGGTTCATCCCCGAACGAGGTTGACGGGCCGGCGGGGTCCACCTTCAGAAAGCCTTTGGTGCGCCTGCCGTAGCCGCGCGAAAGCACGCACACGCCTTCCCGCCCCTCGAGCATACGCAGAATCATCTCGGCATGAGGGGTTTTGCCCGTGCCTCCCACGGTAACGTTCCCTATGCACACGGAAGGTATGGCCGAAGGAAAACTCTTCTTCCGGCCCCTGTCGAAGGCGCGATGGCGCAGCCTGAGTGCGAGTCTATACAGCATATTTTTCCTTTATCTCGTCCAGAATTGAGTATAATTCATTGGCATCCAGCGTGGTGACCATCCTGATGCGTGTCTCCTTGAAGTCCGGCAGTCCCTTGAAATAGCACGACAGGTGCCGTCTCATCTCGAAGATTCCGCGCGGCTCTCCCTTCAGGGCCAATGACAGCCCCAGGTGCCTTTTCGCCAGCTCCACCCTTTCCGCCACGCCCAGGTCAGGCAGTTCTTCGCCCGTGTCCAGGTAATGGCGTATTTCTCTGAATATCCACGGATGCCCGAAGGTCGCGCGGCCTATCATTATGCCGTCCACCCCGTAGCGGTCGAACGCTTCGCGCGCCTTGTGCGCGTCGGTGATGTCGCCGTTTCCGATGATGGGGATGTGCATGCGCGGATTGTTCTTTACCGCGCCGATCAGCGTCCAGTCCGCCTCGCCCTTGTACATCTGGCATCTGGTGCGTCCGTGAATCGTCAGTGCCTTGATACCCACGTCCTGCAGCCTTTCTGCCAATTCCACTATGATCTTCGAGTTGTCGTCCCAGCCCAGGCGGGTCTTGACGGTGACGGGCTTGTTCACCGCCTCCACCACGGCCTTCGTGATGGCTACCAGTTTGTCAGGCTCGCGCATCATGCCGGACCCGGCGCCGCGGCCTGCGATCTTGGTGACCGGACAGCCGAAGTTGATGTCTATGATGTCTGCGCCGTGCCCGCCGGCGATCTCCGCCGCCCGGTCCGCCATCCTGGCCGCCTCCACCATCGACTCGGGGATGTGCCCGTAGATCTGAATGCCCACAGGGGACTCCTCGTCGAGGGTTCGCATCTTCGCTATGGCCTTGTCGGCGTCACGGATGAGCCCGTCGCTCGGCACGAACTCGGTATATACGGCTGCCGCCCCCTGTTCGCGGCACAGAATGCGGAACGATGCGTCTGTCACATCTTCCATAGGTGCCAGCAACAGAGGGCGGCTGCCCAGATCGATGTCTCCGATCTTCATCGGAAGCAGGGATTAAATTGAAGCCAGGATCCCCGGAGCCTGAATGGCTGCATTGACGGCTACAGAGATGAATGCCAATACTATTATGGTGGCTACGATGCAGCCGATGACTTTAAGTCTCTTGAACCAGATGCCGTTGTTCCAGCCTATGGTCTGGAACATGCTCCAGAAACCGTGGCAGAGGTGGAACCAGAGGGCGACGAACCACACGATGTAGAGCGCCACGATCCACCATTTGCTGAATGTAAGGCTGAGAAGAAGGTAAGGGTTGTTCTCGAATGTGCCGACTCCGAACATCTCAGGAAGCTGCATCTTGGCCCAGAAGTGCGTGAGGTGGAATGCGATGAATCCGAGGATCACGATTCCGAGCACAAACATGTTCTTCGCTGACCAGGAATCTGCGGCAGCCCTGGATTTGACTGCATAGCGCTTGAAGCCTCCGCGTGCGGCCACGTTCTTGCCGCTGAGCCAGCATCCCCAGACGATGTGGATGAGGAATCCGAGCGCGAGGACAGGCACCATGATGCTGATGAACGGGGTGGACATGAAGTCGCAGCCCAGTTTGAAAAGTCCGTCTCCGGCAGAGAAAAGTTTGTCATCTGCGGCGCATACGCCATACTTCCCGGTGAATGAATCGATTACGGAGAAGAAGTTTATGGTCGCGTGAAGGAGCAAGAAGATGATAAGGAACGCGCCGCTTATGGCCTGCACGAATTTCTTGCCGATAGATGAATTGAGCATGAACATATCTTAGTAACTTTTATTATTTCCGAATAAAGCGTACAAATATAATTCAAATATCGCGAAGTTTCAATCCCGGCCCTTCAAAGTTGCAATTTTGACTTTTTACAAGTACTTTTGTGTTATGTATAAAAGAGTTCTTCTTAAACTAAGCGGCGAGAGCCTCGGCGGGCCTTCAGGCAAGGGTCTGGACGAAGGCTGCATCGCCAGATACGCGCAGCAGGTGGCCGATGCGGTCCGCGCCGGACACCAGATAGCCATCGTGAACGGCGGAGGGAACATCTTCCGCGGACTCCAGGGCACGGGCAAGGGATTTGACCGTGTGGACGGAGACAAGATGGGCATGCTCGCCACCGTCATCAATTCCATGGCCCTGTGCCAGTTCATACGTTCCTTCGGAGTGAAGGCCGAGGTCTTCACCGCCACCCCTATGGAGCCGATCGCCCGCTATTACGTGCGTGACGCGGCTCTCAAGCTTATGGAGGAAGGGGGAGTGGCCCTCATAGCCGGCGGAACCGGGAATCCGTTCTTCACCACGGACAGCGGCGCTGCACTTCGCGCTCTCGAGCTCAAGGCCGACGCCCTTCTCAAGGGTACGCGCGTGGACGGAGTCTATACGGCCGATCCGGAGAAGGACCCGACCGCGGTCAAGTATGACTCACTCACGTTTGACAAGGCCCTCGCCGACCACCTCAAGGTTATGGACGCCACCGCATTCGCGCTCTGCGAGCAGGGCGATGTCCCTATCGTGGTGTTCAACATCGACGAGCCCGGCGCTCTCAAAAGACTTCTCGAAGGCGAGAAGATAGGAACCACAGTACACGCTTAATCAATATTTGAAGATATGCTGACAGAAAACGCAAAACAGGTAATCAATACCGCCGGCTCCAGGATGATGGACGCCGTCACTTTCCTCGAAGAGAGTCTTAAGAACTACAGGGTGGGGAAGGCCAATCCTCAGGTATTCAACAAGGTGCTCGTAAACTACTACGGCACGCCCACCCCTATACCTCAGGTAGGTTCCGTTACCGCACCGGACGCCAAGACCCTGGCCATACAGCCGTGGGAGCGATCCCTCATTCCGGCTATCGAAAAGGCTATCATCGATGCCAATATTGGCCTGACCCCTTCGAACAACGGCGAGACCATCCGCTGCACCGTACCGGCACTGACCGAGGACAGGCGCAAGGAGCTTTGCAAGAATGCGAAGAGCGAAGGTGAGAATGCGAAGATCGTCATCCGCAACGTGCGCCGCGATGCGGTGGACGCGCTCAAGAAGGCGGTGAAGAACGAAGGCCTCAGCGAAGACGCCCAGAAGGAGGGCGAGGAGGAGGTTCAGAAGCTCACCGACAAGAGAGTGAAGGAAGTGGACGAGCTGGTGGCAGCCAAGGAGAAAGACATCCTGGCCGTGTAGAAAGTTTTTGTTAATTCAGAATAAATGTTTATCTTTGCGACCCCTTTGAAAGGAGGGATCGCAATTTTTTATTAAAGTATCAATCATTAAAGTATCAAGACAATGGACACACTTAGCTACAAGACAGTATCCCTGAACAAGGCTACCGTTGACAAGAAGTGGCTGGTCATTGACGCGACAGATCTCGCACTTGGTCGTCTTGCATCAAGGGTTGCTCTTGTCCTCCGCGGCAAGAACAAGCCTGGATTCACCCCTAACGTTGACTGCGGTGACAACGTCATCGTCATCAACGCCGAGAAGGTGGCTCTCAAAGGCAAGAAGATGACCAATCGTGTGTATGTGCGCTACACCGGATATCCGGGAGGACAGCGCTTCTGCACACCTGCCGACATCCTCGCCAAGAGACCGGAAGAGCTCGTTAGGAGGGCAGTAAAGGGTATGCTCCCTAAGACACGTCTTGGTGACAGGGTGATCAACAACCTCTACGTTTACGCAGGTCCGGAGCACCCACACCAGGCACAGAACCCTAAAGAAATTAAGTTGAACGAAATTTAAACAGAGCAAATGGAACAGACACACGCCCTTGGAAGACGTAAGACAGCTGTAGCTCGCGTTTATCTCTCAGCCGGCGCAGGCAACGTAACGGTCAACGACCGTCCCCTCGAAGACTACTTCAAGGAGGAATCACTTCGTTACATCGTAATGCAGGCCTTCAGCGTAACTGAGACTCTCGGCAAGTTTGACGCCAAGGTAACCATCTTCGGTGGCGGTACCAAGGGTCAGGCAGAAGCCGTCCGCCTCGGCATCGCTCGCGCACTCTGCGAGATTGACAAGGAAGCATATCGTTCTGCACTTAAGGCCGCAGGCCTTCTCACCCGCGATTCTCGTGAGGTTGAGCGTAAGAAACCTGGTCAGCCAGGCGCACGCAGACGCTTCCAGTTCAGTAAACGTTAGTTATTATTACTGTTTTATCGCACGGTTGCGGTTTTTAAACCATCCCCGTTGCGGAGGTTGCCGCACTGCGGAAAATTTTCGGGATTGGCCCCGGTCACTACCCGGGAATTGAAGTAAAGAGAAAATTAAAAAGAAAAGACAATTATGTCAAGAACAAATTTCCAAGAATTGCTTGATGCAGGCGCACACTTCGGACATCTTGCCCGCAAGTGGAACCCTAAAATGGCACCTTACATCTTCGATCAGAAGAAAGGCATCCATATCATCGACCTGCACAAGACAGTCGTAAAGATCGACGAAGCTGCGGAAGTAATGAAGGATCTGGCCAAGTCAGGCCGCAAGATTCTCTTCGTAGCTACCAAGAAGCAGGCTAAGGAGATTATCTCGGAGAAGGCCGCTTCAGTAGGTATGCCATCCATCACCGAGCGCTGGGCCGGTGGTATGCTTACCAACTTCCCTACCATCCGCAAGGCCATCAAGAAGATGGCTACCATCGACAAGATGAAGGAGGATGGAACTTACGAGAAACTCGCCAAGCGTGAGCGCCTTCAGATCGACCGCCAGAGAGCAAAGCTCGAGAAGAACCTCGGATCCATCAGGGATATGAGCCGTCTTCCGTCAGCCCTCTTCGTAGTGGACGTACAGAAGGAAGCCAACGCTGTCAAAGAGGCTAACCGCTTGAACATACCGGTATTCGCAATTGTTGATACGTGTTGCGATCCTACCCCTATTGATTATGTGATTCCGGCAAATGACGATGCAGCGAAGAGCATTGAGGTAATCCTCAACGCAGTTTGCGGCGCCATCCAGGAAGGTCTCGAGGAGCGTAAGCTCGAAAAGGAGAAGGAAGCTGAGGCAGAAGCCAAGGAAGTAGCTGCCAAGCCTGCAGCAGAGCGCAAGCTCCGCTCACGCAAGGGCGCCAAGGCCGAAGAGGCTGCCGCAGAGGAGGCACCTGCAGAGGCAGAAGCTCCTGCAGCAGAATAATCCATTTGTTAAACTGTTAGAAATATAATCCATTATGGCAATTACAGCAGCAGACGTAATGAAGTTGCGCAAGATGACTTCAGCAGGTATGATGGACTGCAAGAAAGCCCTCGAGGAAGCTGAAGGCGACTTCAACAAGGCTATCGGCATCATCCGTGAGAAAGGTAAACTCGTAGCGGCCAAGCGTGCCGACCGCGAGACTTCTGAAGGTGCGGTCAAATCCCGCATCGCTGACGGAAAGGCTATTCTTGTATGTCTGGGATGTGAGACCGACTTCGTGTCCCGCAACGCAGACTTCCAGAACCTCGCAGAAGCTATTGCAGACGTGGCTATCGCCAATGCACCTGCAGATATCGAGGGCCTCAAGGCCTGCAAGATGGCCGATGGCTATACCGTAGAGGAAGCAGTTGAGGCTCAGACAGGCAAGACCGGTGAGAAACACGTTCTTTGCTACTATGCCATCGTAGAGGCTCCTTTCGTAACCGCTTACGTACACACCCTCAACGGAAAGCTCGGCGCACTCGTTGGCTTCAACAAGCCGGTCGAGGCAGAGCTCGCAAAGGGTATCGTAATGCAGGTCGCTTCAATGAATCCTGTAGCCATCAGCGCAGCCGACTGTCCTAAGGAGACTATCGACAACGAGCTGACGGTCGCAATTCAGAAGACACGCGAGGAGATGGTCCTCAAGGCAGTCGAGGCTGCTCTCAAGAAGGCCGGTATCAACCCTGCACACGTGGACAGCGAGGAACACATTGAGTCCAACACAGCCAAGGGATGGCTTACCCCTGAACAGGCTGCACAGGCTCGCGAGATCATCAAGACCGTGTCAGCGGAGAAAGCTGCCAACCTTAACGAGCAGATGATCCAGAATATCGCCAACGGACGTCTTCAGAAGTTCTTCAAGGAGCAGACTCTCGAAGAGCAGGAGTACCAGATGAGTGACGATCACATCTCAGTGAAGGCCGCCCTCCAGGCAGCCGACAAGGATGCGAAGATCCTCGCCTTCAAGCGCTTCTCCCTTTCAGACTAATCTCTGCAGATTAACACAGAATAAGAGGCTGACCGATACCGGTTAGCCTCTTTTTT